>NZ_WKZG01000001.1:0-377503 GCF_009679665.1 Faecalibacterium sp. BIOML-A4
CTGGCAGTCATTGGGGTTGGCATCATGGTTCTCTGGGCGGTGCTGTTGTTACTGATGTCCAGTAACAAAAAAGAAATAAAATCCCGTAAACAGGCAAATTCCAAGGGAAAAGGAAAGCGTGCTGTACGCAGGAAAGGAAGGTGATACCTGTGAAGAAAATAGTTCTATCATTATGCTTGATACTGTTGGGCGCTTCTGTGCTTTCCGGTTGTACAAAAGATGAAGTTCTCGATCAGTATAACAATATTGTTCAGTCTGCTGGTTCCATAGCACTTACCGGAAATTCATCCTTACAAGGTACGAAAGAAAAAGGAATTGATGATTATACAGGAAGCTATACAGCCAACTATGAGGATTTTTCAGATACAGAGTATTTGTTCGGCGGAACTTCCATAAAGCGTGAAGCGGGTAAGGATCTGTCTATTGACTGCGCGCTGGAGGTTACGGATGGAACTGCAAAAGTATTTTGGATTTCTGGAGCTGATGAAGAAGTCACTTTGCTTGAAACAACCGGAACATATAGTGATACAATTACACTCCCTGAAGGTGGAAACTATATCGGCATTGAATGTGAAAATTTCACTGGAAGCATTGAATTGAATATGGAGTAACATTCTGCCGGACGACGGCAAAAGAAAAAAAGCCGTCGTAAAGCAGACACATTTCCACGCGCCTATGAAGCGGTGGCTTTGATTTCAGAGCCGCCGTTTCTTTTCGTTTATCCTAAACCAACGACGACCTAACACCGTGTAAATCCACGGCGGCACATAGGAGGATGCCGCCGTGTCTATGTTTGCCTTTTTTCACAGTACCCATGACCTGCACCAGCTAAAAAAAGCCTGTTCCCAGCAGCGGAGCAATGCGGTCAGAAGTATGCACTATACCATGTAATTAAACAGCAAAATATATTCCATGACGCTCGTATGGCTTTATGCCGTCCGGGCGCTTTTTTGTCCCTATGGAGCCGGAACATCGGGTCAGCATGGCCCGAACTTTATCCCCGGTGCCGCGCCCCACCACCCCATTCAGATTTTCCCAAAAAAGTCTGAATGGAGGAAGGACAGATGGAAGTTACCATCAATTATAACGGACAAGCTGTGGCCGTGGAGGTCACGCTGGAAGTCTATGAATTTCTTGATCGGGCAGATCACAAAACGGAGAACCTGTTCCATGAACAGCGGCGGCATTGGGATGGCCGGGAGTTTGACGAGTACATCATTACCACCGAGGGTGTAGGAGCCTACGGCGAAACGCCGGAAGAATACCTTTGCCGCATGGAAACGCTACATGAGCTGATGGCAGTTCTGGACACCTGTACCGAGGCCCAGCGCCGCCGGTTCCTGCTCTATGCGCTTGACGGGCTGAGCCTTGCAGAGATCGGTGTGCTGTGCGGCTGCTCCAAAGTGGCTGTGTATCAAAGTGTGGAGGCGGTCAGAAAAAAATTTATAAATTTCTTTGAGAGCAGGCTTAACGAATGACCTGTTTTCTGGCTACCAAGTGAAAGGGATCATTTCCCTTATCTCAGCGAGGGGCGGACAGCGGACGAGCTGCCCGCCTCTCCGATTTTCAGGAGGTAAGCCTATGAAAACAATCAATCTGCGGTGGATGTATCCCCACTACCGGCATGACGAGTTTGTGGATGTTACGGACGAGGTATGGGCAGCGATGTATCAGGCCCAGCGGGAGATGGAGAACTATGAGCGTCGGAAAGTCTACCACCGCGCCTACTACTCTCTGGAGGCATACAGCTGGCTGGAAAATTACGCACTGGAACACAGCAGATCGCCGGAAGATATTTTGCTGGAACGAGAAGAAATGACCACCCGCCTGCACCTGATAGCAGCTCTGCCGGTGGCTCTGGCTCATGCCACTCCGACACAGGCCCGCCGTGTTCACGCCTACTACATTGCCGGTATCAAGCAGCCGGAAATCTCCCGGAGAGAGGGCGTCCACAGCAGCAAGGTCAGCGTTTCCATCCGTCGGGGTCTGCGGAATATGCGCCGCTGCTATGATGACCTTTTTCAAACAGAGTGAGGGCGTGCCTATGCAGACCATCAATCTCAAACAATATTATCCATTTTGCAAAGAGGACATTTTTGTGGAGGTGTCCGATGAGATCGTCGAAGCGTTTCTTCTGGATAAGAGAGCCGAGGCCGCCAGAGAACGCAAGATGTTCCGGTATAAGGCGTTTTACTCCCTCGATTGTAACGATGGAATCGAAAATGCTGCAATCGGCTGGGCGCAGCCATCGCCGGAGGATCATCTGATAGAAAAAGAAGAATTAGCCGAATACGAAGAACTGATACGGCGATTGTATGAAGCCATTTCTTCCCTGCCGCCTATGCAGGCTCGCCGTGTCCACGCCCGCTATATGCTGGGTATGAAAGTGAAAGATATTGCCGCAATGGAGGGTATCACACCATCACAGGCGGGAAAATCCATCCACGCTGCACTGCGGAGGCTGCGCCGGTACTTTGCGCGTCAGAAATGGACGGTCAATCTATAAGCGTTTCCAAAGAAAAGAGGTGCATGACATGAACGAAAAAATTACAGCCCAACCCCCAAAAGAAGAACGGCAGGAAGTCCTGAAGGAGATCCGGCAGCTTGAAAACCGCAAGAAGATTTTGGAGAACAAGCAACGAAACGAAGAACGCAGGGTTCGCACCCGCCGCCTGATTGAGCGCGGAGCCATTTTGGAGGGGATTTTCCCGCTGGCTTCCAGCCTTTCCGGCGCAGAGGTCAAAGCATTTCTGATTGCCCTGTCCTATCTTCCGGGGGCTGCGGAATTGACTGCAAACCTGCCAAAATCCGGGGATATGCCATAAGTCCCTTGTTTACAAGGGCGCACTTATACACCGTTGCCGGTGCTGTGCGCCCTGCCGGGGGCGTTGCGTACTTCGTCCGCGATGGGAAGCTACGCTCCCCAAACCCCTTGTGTGCTCTGCGCAGCCAAACACCCGCTTTGCGTTTGTCCGGCTCCACAGAGCCTGTTATCCCCTCACTGAAAGGAGGTGTTCCCCATAGATTTCTGTCATATCCCCGTCAGTATCATCAAGCGCAGCGCAGGCCGTTCAGCCGTTGCCGCAGCTGCTTACCGCAGTGGAACCAAGCTGACAAATGAATGGGACGGAATGATCCACGACTACACCCGGAAAGGCGGCATTGTCCATGCGGAGATCATGCTGCCTGCCCACGCCCCGCCGGAATTTGCAGACCGTTCTATCCTCTGGAACAGCGTGGAGCAAATCGAGAAAGCAAGAGACAGCCAGCTTGCCCGCGAGATTGAGGCAGCTTTACCCCGTGAACTGTCCGGCGAACAACAGCTTGCCCTTGTGCGTGCCTATGTGAAGGACAACTTTGTAGACAAAGGAATGTGCGCCGACTTTGCTATCCATGACAAGGGAACCGGCAACCCTCATGTCCATATCATGCTGACGCTCCGGCCGTTGAAAGAAAATGGACAGTGGGGCGCAAAGTGCCGCAAGGCATACGATCTGGACGAGAATGGACAGCGTATCCCGGATGGGAAAGGCGGCTGGAAAAATCATCGGGAGGATACGACCGACTGGAACGATAAAGGAAATGTGGAGATTTGGCGGGCAGCGTGGGCAGCCTACACCAACCGGGCACTGGAATCTGCCGGTAGACCGGAGCGTATTGACCACCGCAGCTACAAGCGGCAGGGCATTGATAAAATTCCCTCTGTCCATCTGGGGCCAGCTGCCAGCCAAATGGAAAAGCGCGGTATCCGCACCGACAAGGGGGAAGTAAACCGACAGATCGTCGCCGACAACAAGCTGCTGAAAGAAATCAAAGCTCGCATTACCCGTCTTTATCGCTGGTCGAAAGCGGAAGCGGAAAAACCACAAACGCAGCAAAGCAGCTTGACCGCCTTGTGGGAAGCCCAACAGCAGTTGAACGCTCCCCGCACCCGCACCGGCAAAATCCGGGCTTTGCAGGAAAGCGCTGCACTATTCAGCTTTTTGCAGGTAAACGGCATCCAGTCTATGCAGCAGCTTCATGAAAAAATCGCTGATATGAACAGCTGTTACTATGACCTGCGGGGAAAGATCGTCAAGGCTGAGCGCCGGATCGCCATTCTTACCGAACGCGGGGAGATGTGGGAACAGTACAACCAGTACAAGTCCATCCACAAGCAGCTTGCCAAAGTAAAACCGGAAAAACGGGAACAGTTTGAGCAGCGCCACAGCCGGGAACTGATCCTGTATGATGCAGCAGCCCGGTATCTGAAAGAACTGAAAGACAGCGGCGAGGGGATCACCCCGAAGGCATGGCAGCGGGAAATCGACCAGCTGGCCGCCGGAAAGCAGACGGACACGCTTGCCATGAAATCCATGCGGGAGGAGTTGAAAGCAGTGGAACGGCTCCGCAAAACCGCCGAGCAGCTGTCCCGACAGGAAAGGGACAAGTCTCACGACCGTGGGCCGGAGCGGTAAAGGCTACCGCGTTTTGGCGTACCCCTGTCAAGTGCGTCGCGTTTCACGACATACTTTTGCATACAGAAAAACCGTCGTACAGGTTTCCCCATACGGCGGCAGACTGTTTATTTGCCGAACAAGTCGCTGTGTGTGCCGGTGCGGGCCAGCGTCAGCACCAGAACATCATCCTCTATGCGATAGACAAGCAGCCAGTCCGGGAGAATATGACATTCCCGATGACCTGCCCAATCGCCGGACAGGTCATGGTCACGGTTCTTATCCGGCAGCGGTTCGCCCATTGCCAGCAATGCTACGACCTGCTCCAGCAGCTCAATCTTCAAGCCACGCTTGATGGCTCGTTTGTAGTCCTTTTTGAAACTGGTCGTGTACTTGACGGTATATTTGGTTTCTTTCATCTTTTCAGGTCAGCAAATAACTCGTCAAGGTCATTGTAGCCCTTTACAGACGGGTCTTTTGCAATCCTTTCCGCTTCCAGCATGGCAGCAACCGTTTCTTTGTTCGGCTGTTCCAGCCTTACTTCAAAGGGAATGCCGCCTTCACGAAGCGACTGGCGCACAAAGATGTTAAACGCCGTAGTCAGGTTCATGCCAAGTTCCGTAAACAGTGCGTCCGCCTGCGCTTTCAAATCTGCGTCCATGCGGATACTGATGTTTGTGGTATTTCCAGCCATACGATCAACCCCTTTCTGCTGGCAATTATAGTATATGCCATTTGCACGAAGAAAACAATACTTTGCACGAATATTTAACAATAAATTCATTCAAGGAGGTTACCTGCTTTATGAAAGAAATCATTTATGAAGAACAACAAGACTGAACCTATCCCTGTCATGGATTACCGCCAGTACCGCAGAGCGCGGAAACTGGTGCATGAGTGCTGCAACTACATTGCCGGAAACTGTATCGCCCTGGACGATGGGGAGGAATGTATCTGTGTCCAGTCCATTTCCTACTCCCTGTTGTGCAGGTGGTTTCGGGCGGCGGTATTGCCGCAGGATAAGGAACTGGAAACGGCGCTGTTCCACCGGCTGAATGCTAAGAAATGCGCCGTATGCGGGGCGCTGTTTACCCCCGGTTCTAACCGGGCTAAATACTGCCCGGAATGTGCCGCACGCATGAAGCGGATTAACGCCGCAAAGCGCAAGCGGAAACAACGGGAGAAATGTCACGCTTTAGGGGCTGAAAAACCCTTGTAAATCAAGGCTTTTTTTGAGGGTGTCAAAGGCAGTCTGATAGATTTATCCTCTGACCCCTAAAATAGCCTTAAAATGCGTACAGAATCCCAAAAGAACCCCTAAGGAGGAACCCTATGTCAGACAATCGAAAATATTATTACCTGAAACTCAAAGAAAACTATTTTGATGATGATTCCATCGTGCTGCTGGAAAGTATGCAGGACGGTGTGCTGTATTCCAACATTCTGCTCAAGCTGTACCTGAAATCGCTGAAACATGGCGGGCGGCTCCAGCTTGACGAGGACATCCCTTACACAGCGCAGATGATCGCTACCATTACCCGCCAGCAGATCGGCACTGTGGAGAGAGCCTTGCAGATCTTTTTGAAGCTGGGTCTTGTGGAAGTGCTGGACAGCGGCACATTCTACATGAGCAACATCGAACTTTTAATAGGCCAGTCCTCTACCGAGGCCGAGCGAAAGCGGGCTGCAAGGCTTCAAAATAAGGCTCTTTCTGCGCTCCGGACAAGTGGCGGACATTTGTCCGACATTCGTCCACCAGAGATAGAGATAGAGTTAGAGAAAGAGATAGAGATAAAGAGAGAGATAGAGAAGGTACGCCCTGAAACGGGGCACCCTTCCCACACCTATGGCCGTTACCAGAATGTTTTCCTGACGGATGAAGAACTGGCAGACTTGCAGGTCAGCTTTCCTGCTGTATGGGAACAGTACATCGAAAAGCTGTCCGAGTACATGGCTTCTACTGGCAAGCGTTATCAGAGCCATGCAGCGACCATCCGGCGTTGGGCCGGTGAGGACGCTAAAAAAACGGTCACACCCTCACGCAACCGGGATTACAGCGTAAAGGAGGATGAAACTGTATGATTGAGATTACCGCAGAAATCCGGGCATTCATCGACAAGGCAGCTGCCGGTGTGGAATTGGCTGAGGACGAGTATATAGACCCGTCAGACGGGCTCATTCACTGTAAGAAATGCGGCGGCCAGAGGCAGACCGTTGTGCCATGCTTCGGGAAATCCGGCTACTTTATGCCGCACTGCATCTGCCAGTGCCAGCGGGAGGCTGAGGAGCAGCGCAAGGCTGCTGAAGAACGGCAGCGCCGCATGGAGCGTATCAAACGCCGAAAGGCACAGGGCCTGCAAGACCGTTATCTGTACGACTACACATTTTCCAATGATAACAGGCAAAACCCATTGATGGACAAGGCTCATGCCTATGTGGAGAACTGGAAAGAGGCATATAAGAGCAATATCGGGCTTTTACTGTTTGGAGATGTGGGAACCGGCAAGTCTTTTTTCGCCGGATGTATTGCCAACGCTCTACTTGACCAGGATGTGCCGGTGCTGATGACGAACTTCCCCACCATTCTGAACCGCCTGACAGGGATGTTCTCTGAGGACAGGTCAGAGTTTATTGCCAGCTTTGACGAATATGACCTGCTTATCATTGACGATCTGGGTGTAGAGCGCAGTACCGAATATGCTATGGAGCAGATGTTTTTCGTCATCGACAGCCGCTATCGCAGCCGAAGACCCATGATTATCACAACAAACTTGAAACTGTCCGAGCTGAAAAATCCGCCTGATCTGGCCCACGCCCGTATCTATGACCGTATTTTGGAACGGTGTGCGCCGATCCTCTTTGACGGGAAGAATTTCCGGGAAGAAAATGCCGGTGTCACCCGACAGGCAGCAAAAGACATTGTAAACAGTAAGCACGATTGATTTTTTACCGGGCGGCACAGACCCGTTCGGAGAAAGGAGCGCTATGAACAAAGAACCCCGTACTATGCAGATGGCAGACGCCGCTGCTGCGGCCAGAGCGCCGGAAAACACGCCAGCGATGGTAAAGAAAATCGGCAAGACGACCTACAAGGTTCATGTCCATTTCAGCAATACCAGCACAGAAACCATGAGCGATAAAATCAAGCGTATGCTCAAAAATGAAATTCAGCAGATGTGACAGACTGATAAACTAAGCCGCCTTGTGCTAAACTGATGATGGTACGCACCAAAATTTTTGTCAAGGAGGACATGAAAATGCTTTACACAGAAAAAGAGAAACATGAAATTGAGCGAGTAAAGGAAGTCTTTGCGGAACATCTGCGGCAAAGCCCTGATTTTGAATTGCTCTGGTCGGACAAGGTGGGCTATGTCTGGCTGACGATTGGCGTAAATCCAGTCTATGTGGATACCGGTATCAGGATAGAATCTGCCGCCGATCTCTGCGGCAAGTGTTTGGATGATGTTGCTACGGATGTTTTATATATGACTGGCAACGATCATGCACTGGAAGCAGCCGACCCGCTGGAGTTAGCCGAAATCAAGCGGCTCTGGGAGCCATATATCAACCAGCTGCCAGACTATGCGTATCTCTGCAAAGACCTGCTGAACGGAAAAATGTAATCTGTTAAATGAGGTGTCAGGAGCCATACAGTGCTTCTGGCACCTTTTGTGAGTTTTCTGTGAATTTGATTAAAAAGTCCTTGACAATTTGTCTCTGGCAAGACCGCAAAATCCATCCTCATTTCCTGCGGCGCACGGCTTGCGCCCTTTGACATTCAGGAACTGCGCGACCTCACCATGTACGATGAACTGCAACTGGACACGCTGGGCGATAAGAAAACGGCGCTGTTCCTCATTATGTCGGACACGGATTCCACCTTTAACTTCCTCATCAGCATGGTCTACACCCAGCTTTTCAATCTGCTTTGCGATAAAGCAGATGATGTGTACGGCGGCAAACTTCCCATCCATGTACGCTGTCTGATCGACGAGTGCGCCAATATCGGGCAGATTCCCAATCTGGAAAAGCTGGTGGCGACCATTCGCAGCCGTGAGATCTCCGCCTGCCTTGTTTTGCAGGCAAGAAGTCAGTTGAAAGCCATCTACAAGGACAACGCAGATACCATTGTAGGCAACATGGACAGCCAGATATTTCTGGGCGGCTCCGAACCCACCACCCTGAAAGACCTGTCCGAAATGCTGGGAAAAGAGACCATCGACGCATTCAACACCTCGGACACCCGTGGCAACAGCCCCAGCTATGGCACTACGTTCCAGAAGATGGGGCACGAATTATTGAGCCGGGATGAGCTGGCGGTGCTGGACGGTGGCAAGTGCATCTTGCAGCTGCGCGGCGTCAGACCGTTTCTTTCTGACAAGTACGATCTGACCCAGCACCCGAATTACAAGCTCACCTCCGACTACGACCCCAAAAACACCTTTGATATTGAAAAATATCTGAACCGAAAAGAAAAAATCAATCCCAATGATGAATTTGTTGTGATTGACGCTGATTCGCTCCCGTCTGCCTGACCCGGTAGGCGGTTTTATTTTATCCAGACCAGAGAGGTACACCGGCAAATCCACTTCTGCCGCAGTTCGTGGCTCAAAAATGTACGATTTCAGGTGTGTACGGACGGTCTACAATTTTTTCAAAATAAAGGAGAAACGACTATGGAATTCTTTAACTCTGCTATCGAGGTTCTTCAGACTCTGGTTGTCGCTCTGGGTGCCGGTCTCGGTGTTTGGGGTGCCATCAACCTGCTGGAAGGTTACGGTAACGACAACCCCGGCTCCAATGCTCATGTACGGTAGAGAAGCACAAAGCAAAACAAAGACAGCCAGCCCTGCCACTATTCCGAAGTCAGGGGAACGCAATAGAAAAATTCATAGCTGTGTGCTATACTTAATTAGCATTTGAACATATCAAGCTGACACAGCAATCTCTTTGCTTGCCGTTAATGCGCGTCTACCAATAGTCCGCAGAAAGCAAGAGTATCGTAAAGGTATAAAAATTTCAAACTTCTTTGTAACGAAATTCCGATTTCTCCGTCTAACCTATGAAGCTGAAGGAGGTGATGACAAGTATGGACTATGAAAAGCTCTATAAAGCCTACTATTTACAGGTATACTCGTATACTATTTCTCTTGCCAAAAATCGTGAGATAGCAGAGGAAATCACGCAGAACACATTCTATAAGGCTGTTTCTACAACATCACAATTCAAAGGTAAGTCAGATGAATTGACATGGCTCTGCTCCATAGCAAAAAATCTTTACCATGATGAAATGCGAAGCCGTCAGCGAGTAGCTGATGTGAGTGAAATCAATGACTTGCCATCAAATGAAAATGTTGAGAACTCAGTTGCAGATTCTGACATGGCGTTCCGCATACACCTCGTTCTTCACCGTTTGGAAGAACCATACAAAGAAGTCTTTCAGCTTCGCGTATTCGGGGAACTATCTTTTTCACAAATCGCTGCAATTTTTGGAAAAACAGAATCATGGGCGAGAGTTACTTATCATCGTGCAAAGCTAAAAATTCAAGAAAGGATGGATGAAAAGCATGAGTAAACAATGCGATATTGTTCGAGATATTCTTCCGCTGTATGTTGACGGTGCTTGCAGCGAAGCAAGCGCAGAGATGGTAAAAGAGCATTTGAACGCCTGTGCTGACTGTAACGCAATTTATCAGAAATTGCTTTCTCACACGAACGAAGATGTTCTTCACGAAGAAAGCGAAAGCGTTATTATGCGCCATGAGGCAAAAGAAAAGCAGAGAGGCAAAAAAAAGATAACGATTGCTGTTCTCGTTTCCATCGCTCTTTGTATCATTGCAATTTTTGCAGCTCTCTTTCTGTTACCTATAAACATTGCTTATGAGCCTGTCAAAATCGACTTCCCATTTGAGGTTGAAGATGTCGAAAGCGTTGAAATGTACCACTATGACGAAGTGCCTGCATCAGCAGAAAAGAAAGTAGTTGTTGCTGAAAATGATATAAAGACCCTGTATGATAAGTTCAAGGGCTTATCCTTAAAAGACAAAACAACTGAGGAAACTGCCGGAGCAGCTGTGACCAGCTTTAGATTTAACCTCTCAGATGGAACAAGCTACGATTTGATTTACGCCTGCTATGGAGTTAAAAACGGCGAATTGAAGTCAGCAGCAGGCGGTTTTAAGTATTTCACAAGTGCGGATATCGGCTCTTATTGGAACAATTTGAATACGGAACTTGAAGCAATTCCTATCAATGAGAGTGAATTGCCGTGAGCAGATAGCAAACCCAGCCGAGCCTGTCAACGGTCAAGATGAACGGCGGAAATGCGCCGCTGTTGACAGCCCCGCCCGTCTTTGCTGTTCGGTAATCAAGAGGGCGACAGCACAAGATGCTGCCGCCCTCTGCCATTATTCAGAAAGGGGGATTTTCCATGACCGAACACGAAAAGTATCAAGAACATATCCGGCATACACACGATGCCTTTTGCAAGACTGTTATTCGCCACGCTGCCATAGACGCAGCCCGGAGCATACGGAGCCGCCGCAAGCGGGAAATCTCGCTTGAATATCTGATAGAAGAAAAACACTATCCATTCAGTACCACAGATAAATACTTTGCGGAGCAATCCGGCATGACCAGCTATCCGCTTTTCGTCTGTGGTCAGATGGTGCTTTTGGAAAGCCCAGAGCTTGCCGCAGCCCTGTCCGCACTATCACAGATGGAACAGGAAATCATTTTCTTGTACTACTTCCAACGATTGACGCATAGGGAGATTGGACGGAGATATGGACGGGCTGGCAACACAACCGGACGGCGTATTCAGATGATTTTACGGCGGCTACGGGCAGAGTTGGAGGGTTTGTCCTATGAGCCAGCTACTTCCCTATGAGACAATCGTTAAGGCAAGCGAGGGCGACCCGGAAGCTGTTGCCGCCGTCCTATCCCATTATGCGGGATATATCCGCTCTTGTGCGAAAATGGACGGACAGATTAACACGGATATGCAGGAGCATATCGTCAGGCAACTGATAGAAAGCCTGTTGAAGTTCCACTTTGACCGCTAAACAGAAAAGTTGTATAATTAGAGCCTAACAAATTAAACTTCAATGAGGGTAGAGCAAATGGAACAGATTATCAATTATAGAGACATACCCACAGATAAAAGGATTGACATATTAAATGCTCTTGAGCGAATAGGTTTTTTTCCGGCATACGGCGGCGTGAAAACAATGCAGCAAATTATGGAAAAGTCAGTTCCAGGTTCAGGCCCACAATTCTATTTCGTTTTCCGTGAAAATGAGTTGATAGGGTACAATTTTCTCATTGGGGACACTAAGAAATATAAAGCGTTCCCATGGCTTGCTATTAGCAATATGGATGAGCAGAAGTTGACTGTTTGTGAAGAAATGATGAAAATACAAATTGCCTTTTTTGAAAAACTCGGAATGCAAAAGATAGCAGATCATTGCGTTAGGATTATGGAAGATTACAGAAAAGGAATTGGAAAGCAGAAAGAAAGCGATTGCAGATAAATTCCATTTGAAAAACGGCTGACAATTTAATACCGCCGCCCATCACAGCGGCAGATAAGCAGTAAATCTTGAAAAGGTTTACTGCTTTTTTTGCGCCCATTTTCAAAAATCTTTGGCAAACCACACCGCCGGATTGTTGTAGGGAGCAGACAGGTAAAACAAAAAAATTTCCGCTGCGTTTGCCAAAACGCCCCCTTTTCACCGTTGTAGTGGTGAACAGCGGGCAGAACACGCCGCCGCAATCGCTATATTGGTGGAGCAAGCCAGTATATCCGCAAACCAGAGCCGCCGAGGAAAGCGGTAGTTTTTTAGAGCAAGATTCTACCACGGTGCCAAAATCCGCATATCTGCGGTTTTGCCCCCTTTGGTAAATCTTGTTGGGGAGTGCCTTCCCCAAACCCTGCTCATGCGCCCTGTCGGGCGAGAAAGGAGGTCAACGCTTGAAGAAAAAATACAACACGCCCCACCGCTGCCATGTGGTCAAAACCCGCATGACCGAGGAAGAATACGCCGACTTTACCGAGCGGCTGAAACACTATGACATGAGCCAAGCCGAATTTATCCGGCAAGCCATTACACGGGCGACCATTCGCCCCATCGTTACCGTTTCCCCGGTCAATGATGAACTGTTGTCCGCCGTTGGCAGGCTGACCGCCGAATACGGAAAAATCGGTGGCAACCTCAATCAGATTGCCCGCGCCCTCAACGAGTACGGCACACCATACAACGCCCTGTCCGTTGAAGTCCGCGCCGCCATTTCTGACCTTGCTGCCTTGAAGTTTGAAGTCCTGCGAAAGGTAGGTGACGCTGTTGGCAACATTCAAACATATCAGCTCTAAAAATGCGGACTATGGCGCAGCCGAGCAGTACCTCACCTTTGAACATGACGAGTTTACCATGAAGCCCACCCTTGATGAAAACGGGCGGCTCATGCTCAGGGAGGACTATCGAATAGCCACGCTGAACTGCGGCGACGAGGATTTTGCCGTTGCCTGTATGCGCTCCAATCTCCGCTATGGGAAGAACCAGAAGCGGGAAGATGTAAAAAGCCACCACTACATTATCAGCTTTGACCCACGGGACGCGGTGGACAACGGTTTGACCGTAGACCGGGCGCAGGCGTTGGGCGAGGAATTTTGCCGGAAGCAGTTTCCCGGACACCAAGCCATTGTCTGCACCCACCCGGACGGACACAACCACAGCGGCAATATCCATGTGCATATCGTTATCAATTCTCTGCGGATAGAGGAAGTTCCGTTCCTGCCTTACATGGACAGACCGGCAGACACCCGCGCCGGGTGCAAACACCGCTGCACAGACGCGACGATGGAATACTTCAAAGCCGAAGTCATGGAGCTGTGCCACCGGGAAAATCTCTATCAAATCGACCTTTTGCATGGCAGCAAAAACCGCATTACCGAGCGTGAGTATTGGGCGCAGCGGAAAGGGCAGGCAAAGCTGGACAAGGAAGCTGCCGCCTTGCCAGCCGAGGAGCAGCCAGCCAAGCCCACGAAGTTTGAAACAGACAAGGAAAAATTGCGGCAGGCCATACGCACCGCGCTGTCCTCTGCCGCAAGCTATGGCGAGTTCACCGCCGTTCTCTTGCAACAGGGCGTGACTGTCAAGGAGAGCCGAGGGCGGCTATCCTACCTCACGCCGGACAGGACAAAGCCCATTACCGCCCGCAAGCTGGGAGATGATTTTGACCGCGCTGCCGTTCTTGCCCTTTTGGAACAGAATGCCCACAGAGCCGCCGAGCAGACCGCAACCGTACCCGAATACCCCCGCAACATAAGGGAGCGTTTGCAGGGTAAAAAAGCTGTCCAAACCACCCCGGAAAAGGACGGTATTCAGCGCATGGTTGACCGGGCGGCAAAACGAGCGGAGGGAAAAGGCGTGGGCTATGACCGCTGGGCGGCAGTCCACAATCTGAAACAAATGGCGGCTACCGTTGCCGCCTACGGGCAGTACGGCTATTCGCCGGAGGAGCTGAACGCAGCCCTTGTATCCACCAATGCGGATTTACAGGACAGCACCGCCAAGCTGAAAGCCCTAGACGCTGCTATCCGGGAGAAAAAGGAGCTTCAGACACAGGTGCTTGCCTATGCCAAGACCAAGCCTGCCCGTGACGGTCTGAAAGCGCAGAAAACGGAAAAAGCCCGCAGCGCCTACCGGGAACGGCACGAAAGCGATTTTATCATAGCGGACGCAGCCACCCGTTATTTTCGGGCGCATGGCGTTTCCAAGCTGCCAAGCCATAAAGCCCTGCAAGCGGAAATCGAGCAGCTTACCGCCGAAAAGAACGCCCATTACAACGAATACCGGGAGAAAAAAGCCCGTGTCAAGGAGCTGCATACCGTGAAAAGCAATCTTTCTCAAATCCTGCAAGGCGAGAAAGACAGAGAGAAAAAGCACAAACATGAGCGTTAAAAACCGCCCCGAAACGATACCAAAACGGGGATATGCCCTGCACCCTATCCGCAATACTGCCCACCTTTGAAACGGGGCGCACAGCGCAGGAAATCCCCGAAAATGACACCGAGAAACTACATTTTTACCGACCTATCCGCTTATACCAGCGGAAACGGCAGAAAGGAGCGAGAAATGCCACGCATGAGCAAAAAGCGGCGGTTGGAATGGAGCTTTTTCCTCAACCACCGAAACCGTATTACCTACAATGACCTTTGCCGGGGCTGCACACACGGCTGCAAGCAGAGCTTCCGGGCGATTATCGTCCTCTGCCCCCGGTATTTCTCTAAGAGATGGAAACACAAGGAGGACACCGCCAATGGCAGATAACCGCAAATATTACTACCTCAAACTGAAAGAAAACTTCTTCGACAGCGATTCCATTGTGCTGTTGGAGGACATGAAAGACGGGATTTTGTATTCCAATATCCTCTTGAAGCTGTACTTAAAATCGCTGAAAAATGGCGGCAGATTGCAGCTTGACGAGCATATCCCCTATACCGCCCAGATGATAGCCACGCTGACCCGTCACCAAATCGGGACGGTGGAACGGGCATTAGCCATCTTCCAGCAGTTAGGGCTTGTGGAGCAGCTTGACTGCGGGCTGCTTTATATGACCGACATTGAGCTGATGATTGGTCAATCCTCTACCGAAGCGGAACGGAAACGCGCCGCAAGGCTTGAAAATAAGGCACTTTTGCCGCCGCGGACAAATGGCGGACATTTGTCCGACATTCGTCCACCAGAGATAGAGATAAAGAAAGAGATAGATATAGAGTTAGAAAAAGAGGGAGAGTTAAAGGGACAAGCCCTCGCCCGCAGCTATGGCAGATATGAGAATGTATTTCTGACTGATACGGAGCTTTCCGAACTGCAAGCGGAGCTGCCCGAAAAATGGGCGTACTACATTGAGCGGCTTTCCGGCTATATCGCGTCCACGGGCAAGAAATATAAAAACCACGCCGCCACTATCCGCAGATGGGCGGCAGACGATACCGCAAAGGCTGCCCCGAAACAGGGCATACCCGAATACACCTGCAAGGAGGGCGAGAGCTTATGAGTAATCTGTTTACAGAACGAGTTTTGAATATGGCGGCTGTTACCCCACAGCCGGAGGACTACACGGGCGAGGACGGACTGCTTTACTGCGGCAAGTGTCACACTCCGAAAGAAGCCTACTTCCCGGAAAAGCAAGCCGCCCTGTTTGGGCGTGACCGCCACCCGGCAGAATGTGACTGCCAGAAAGCCCAGCGTTTGGAGCGTGAAGCCGCCGAACAGCGCAGAAAGCACCTTGACACCGTGGAGGACTTGAAGCGCCGGGGATTTACCAATCCTACCATGCAGGAATGGACTTTCGCCAACGACAACGGGAAATGCCCGCAAATGGAGATTGCACACTTCTATGTGGAGCATTGGGAAACCATGCGCGAGGAAAATATCGGCTATCTGCTATGGGGCAAGGTCGGCACAGGAAAAAGCTATTTTGCCGGGTGTATCGCTAATGCCCTCATGGAGCAGGAAGTCGCTGTCCGCATGACGAACTTCTCTGCGATTTTGAATGACCTGACCGCCAGCTTTGAGGGGCGCAACGAGTATATCGAGCGTCTTTGCCGTTTTCCTCTGCTTATCATTGATGATTTTGGAATGGAGCGCGGCACAGAGTACGGTTTAGAACAGGTCTACAATGTGATTGACAGCCGCTACCGCAGCCGCAAGCCCTTAATCGTTACCACCAATCTGACATTGGACAGCCTGCAAAATCCGCTGGACACCGCCCATGCCCGGATTTATGACCGCCTTTTGGAAATGTGCGCCCCTATCCTCTTTACGGGAGAGAACTTCCGCCGTGAAACGGCGCAAGCCAAGCTGAACAGACTAAAAGAATTGATGAAATGAAAGGAGTTGCCTATGGCAGAGAACAAGCAGAACACCACCCCGGAACGCCGCCCGGACTGCGTGACAGAGATCCGCATGGGCAACACCGTCCTTGTCGTTTCCGGATTTTTCAAAAAAGATACCACCGACACCGCAGCCGATAAGATGATGAAAGTGCTGGAGGCGGAAGCCGCCGCAGGACACAAAGCCCAGCTTTCGCCCTAACGCTACAAGCCGCACAGAAAAATCGTCATTTTACCGGGCGGTAAAGAAGCAGAAGCCGCTATACAGACAGCCGCCCCATGTGGTATAATCGAAATACGGAATAGTGGGGCTGGCTGTCGGAAACGGAGGATTTTATGTTAAGACAGACCACCCAGAAAATCACTGCCCTTTATCCAAGACTATCCCATGAGGACGAGCTGCAAGGCGAAAGTAATTCCATTTCCAACCAGAAGCGTATCCTTGAAACCTACGCAAAGCAGAACGGCTTTTCCAATCTGCGCTGGTACACGGACGATGGCTATTCTGGTGCGAACTTCCAAAGACCGGGCTTTCAATCCATGCTTGCGGACATTGAAGCCGGGAAAGTGGCTACCGTTATCGTAAAGGATATGTCACGGTTAGGGCGAAACTACCTGCAGGTGGGAATGTATACCGAGATGATTTTCCCACAAAAAGGCGTCCGCTTTATCGCAATTAACGATGGAGTGGACAGCGCACAGGGCGATAATGATTTTGCCCCTCTGCGGAACATTTTCAACGAATGGCTGGTGAGAGATACGAGTAAGAAAATCAAAGCTGTAAAACGGTCAAAAGGCATGAGCGGCAAGCCTGTTACGAGCAAACCCGTGTACGGCTACCTCATGGACGAGGACGAAAACTTCATCATTGACGAGGAAGCCGCACCCGTGGTCAAGCAGATATACCGTCTGTGCCTTGCCGGGAACGGTCCGACCAAGATAGCCCGTATGCTGACTGAGCAGGAAATCCCAACGCCGGGAACGCTGGAATACCGCAGGACGGGCAGCACACGCCGCTATCACCCCGGCTATGAGTGCAAATGGGCGACAAATACCGTGGTGCATATCCTTGAAAACCGGGAGTACATGGGCTGTTTGGTGAACTTCAAGACGGAGAAACCGTCCTACAAGACCAAGCACAGCATAGAAAATCCCATTGAGAAACAGGCAGTTTTCGAGAACCACCATGAGCCTATCATCGACACCCAGACATGGGAGCGTGTGCAGGAATTACGCAAACAGCGCAAGCGTCCGAACCGCTATGATGAAGTGGGCTTGTTCTCTGGTATGCTCTTTTGCGCGAACTGCGGCAGCGTCATGTATCAGCAGCGTTACCAGACCGATAAGCGGAAACAGGACTGCTATATCTGCGGGAACTACAAGAAGCGCACCCATGACTGCACCGCACATTTTATCCGCACCGACCTTTTGACTGCGGGCGTTCTCTCCAATCTACGGAAAGTGACGAGCTATGCGGCAAAGCATGAAGCCCGTTTTATGAAGCTGCTGATCGAGCAGAACGAGGACGGCGGCAAACGCCGGAACGCCGCCAAGAAAAAGGAACTGGAAGCTGCCGAAAAGCGTATCGGTGAACTTTCCGCTATTTTCAAGCGGCTGTATGAGGACAGCGTAAGCGGTCGCATTTCTGACGAGCGTTTCACGGAGCTTTCGGCAGACTATGAAGCCGAACAGCAGGAATTGAAAGAGCGTGTTGCCAGAATACAGGCGGAGCTTTCCAAAGCACAGGAAGCTACCGTAAACGCAGAAAAGTTTATGAACATTGTCCGCAAGCACATGAACTTTGAAGAACTGACCCACACCCTCTTGCGTGAGTTTGTAGAGAAAATCGTTGTGCATGAGTGCAGCTACGATGAAAACGGCACACGCAGACAGGATATTGAGATTTACTATTCTTTCGTCGGCAAAGTGGACTTGCCCGAATGACCGCCCGCCCTATCCGATATCAAAGGCAAGTATCGGATAGGAAAGGCAAAATTTTTTACACTTCTATTACTTCTTTATCACACATAAGCAAAGTCTCAGGGCATGAAGCAGCTCATGGCTGGCGGCGGCGTTGCTCTGGTGGGCATCACCCTGATTCCTCTGCTGTCTGGTCTGTTCGGCTAAGAGCCGCAGGCGGGGTTTCCCGCCTGTACATACGCAATCGCTCCATCTCTGCTGTGGATAACAGCCCTTTATCATAAGGAGCGCATTGCGGTACGAATCTCCACCCATCAATGAAAGGCGGTGTCTTATGCAGTTTTTGACCCACATCATTTTTCTCCTGAATCTCCTCAAGACCCTTATCAACCACTTCAGCTAAGGACGGTGACTGCTGAATGGAAACCGTTCTCAAGGCCATTGCCGACTGGATCAAAGGCATCCTGACGGCAGGCATTATGTCAAACCTTTCCGGCTTGTTCGACGATGTGAACACGCAGGTGGGAAACATCGCCCAGCAGGTGGGCACCAAGCCCTCCAGTTTTGAGCCGCGCGTTTTTGCGATGATTGAAGCCCTCTCCCGGAATGTAGTGCTGCCCATTGCAGGCATCATCCTGACCTTCATCGCCTGTTATGAATTGATTGAGATGATCACCCAGCACAACAACATGGCGCAGTTTGAGCCTGCCCTCATCATGCGCTGGATCTTCAAAACGGCGGTGTCGGTCTGGCTCATCAGCAATACTTTCGACATTGTGATGGCGGTCTTTGACCTGACACAGAAGGTGGTGTCCGATTCCAGCGGCATCATTGCCGGAAACACCCGTGTCAATGACATTGGTTTGTCCATGCTGCAATCCAGCCTGATGCAGATGGATGTAGGACCCCTGTTCGGGCTTTTCCTGCAAAGTTTCTTCATCGGCATCACCATGCGGATCTTGAGCATCATCATTTTTGTCATTGTCTACGGGCGCATGATCGAGATTTATTGCATGGTGAGCCTTGCGCCCATCCCCATGGCAACATGGGGCAACCACGAGCAGTCGCACATGGGGCAGAACTACCTGAAATGCCTGTTTGCGCTGGGTTTTCAGGGCTTTCTCATCCTCATCTGTGTGGCGATTTACGCTGTGCTGATCCAGAGCGTAGCGATTTCCGGGGATGCCATCAACTCCATTTGGAGCATTGTGGGCTACACCGTTCTGCTTTGTTTCAGCCTGTTCAAGACAAGCTCCGTGACAAAATCCGTCCTCGGAGCGCATTAAAGGAGGTGCTTTATTGGCTGCGTATATTTCCGTTCCCCGTGACCTGACGAAAGTAAAATCGAAGGTCGCGTTCAACCTGACGAAACGGCAACTGCTTTGTTTCGGCACGGCGGCACTGATTGGAGTGCCGCTGTTTTTTGTTCTCCGGGATTCCGGCGGCAACACTGCCACCACCCTCGGCATGATGGCCGTTATGCTGCCGGCGTTTTTCCTTGGGATGTACGAGAAAAACGGTCAACCTATGGAAAAGCTGCTGTCGCACTATGTTCAGGCGCGATTCTTGCGCCCGAAGATTCGACCTTATAAGACCAACAACTACTATGCACTGCTTATGAAGGGAGGCGTGACCCATGATCCCGTTTTGGAAAAAGACCGGTAAGCACAGCAAGTCCCAGTCTGCGCAGAAGCGCAGGCAGAAAGCAAAGCCTGCTATTCCCCGGACTGCCCAGCAATCTATCCCCATGCAGCGGATGTTTGAGGATGGCACCTGCCGGGTGAAGCCCAACTACTACACCCGCACCATCCAGTATCAGGACATCAATTACCAGCTCGCCCAGCAGGAGGACAGGACCGCCATTTTCGAGGAATGGTGCAGTTTCCTGAACTTCTTTGATAGCTCCATCAAATTTGAGCTGTCCTTTGTGAACATGGCGACCGACAGCACCGAGTTTGAAAAGAGCATCCGTATC
Source organism: Faecalibacterium sp. BIOML-A4 (assembly GCF_009679665.1). Lineage (NCBI taxonomy): Bacteria > Bacillati > Bacillota > Clostridia > Eubacteriales > Oscillospiraceae > Faecalibacterium > Faecalibacterium sp. BIOML-A4. The sequence goes on from NZ_WKZG01000001.1 coordinate 20,231, forward strand.
CCGTACCAGAAGGACGGTTTCGATGATGTTCGTGCGGAGTATTCCCAGATGCTGCGCCAGCAGCTTGCCAAGGGCAATAATGGTCTGACTAAGACCAAATTCATCACCTTTGGTGTGGAGGGCGAGAGCATGGCGCAGGTCAAGCCCCGTCTGGACCACATCCAGAACGATCTGCTGAACAACTTCCACCGGCTGGGGGTGCAGGCAAAGCCCCTGAACGGTGCCCAGCGGCTGAAACTCATGCACGATATGTTCAACATGGACGGTGCCAGCAAGTTTCATTTCGACTGGAAAGACCTCGTAAAAAGTGGGCTTTCGACGAAGGATGCCATTGCACCCACCGCCTTTGCCTTCAAGAACAGCCGCACCTTCCAGATGGGCGGTATCTTTTGCGCCGCCAGCTTTCTGAGCATCACGGCATCCGACATCAGCGACCAGCTTCTGAAGGACTTTCTGGATATGGATTCCTCGCAGATCGTTACCATGCACATTCAGTCCGTTGACCAGAACAAGGCTATCAAAACCATCAAGCACACCATCACCGAACTCGATAGATCAAAGATTGAGGAGGTGCGCCCAGATAGGGCATTGTGTAGTGTAGCGTAAGGGACTACCCCGTAGGATAACGCGGGAAACAACCTGCCTAACCGAAAGGCGAAAGCTGAAACGGGAACAGAGCACGGCAGGAAAGCGGTAAGTCACTGAAAGACAGTATTGTGCGACTGAACCGCCATGTTAAGCGGATACGAGGATGAAGTTGGGTTTACTGATACGCAAGTTTCTAATTTCTGTTATTTTCAGGCGGAGGAAAATGTCTGAAACCTCTGTCATGAACGCGATGGATGATGCTCTTCCATCCATCGGTTATCTCAATGTTCATGGAATCTGTAGGAGAACCTATGGCAAGGAAACGAAAGCGCATACCGACAATCCGCATTTCCCTACACACAATGTTAACTGGGGATACCCTACACAGGAACGCCTGAAAAGGCTATGGCTGTAGAGCCTGAAAATCCTGCATGGGTACGGAACGCTCATAGTAGTCCGAGAGGGATAATGACCCTTACATGGCGAAGGAGCGTAGTTATTGTGTACTAAGATAGAACGTTGATTAGGGAGGAAAACCTCATTGCAACCAACAACCGAAATTTTAGAAAGAATCAGCAAAGACTCATTAACCCATAAGGAAGAAGTATTTACTAGATTGTATCGCTATCTGCTGCGCCCAGATATTTACTATCAGGCATACCAGCGTCTGTACACGAACAAGGGTGCATCGACAAAAGGTATCAATCAAGACACAGCAGACGGTTTCAGCGAAGCTAAGATTGAAAAAATCATTCAGTCCTTGGCAGATGAAACCTATCAGCCCACGCCAGTACGACGAACTTATATTGCAAAGAAAAGCAATCCGAAGAAGAAGCGTCCATTAGGTATTCCGACCTTTACGGACAAATTGGTTCAAGAAGCACTCCGTATGATATTGGAAGCAATTTATGAACCGCTCTTTCTGGACTGCTCGCATGGATTCCGCCCGAAAAGAAGCTGTCACACCGCATTAGACAAATTGAAGTACCAATTTGGTGGTGTGCGTTGGTTTGTTGAGGGGGATATTAAAGGGTGCTTTGACAATATAAATCACGATGCACTGGTTGGATTTATCGGCAGCAAGGTCAAAGATGCACGCATCGTAAAACTGGTCTACAAATTTCTAAAAGCAGGATATTTGGAAGATTGGGTTTACCACAAAACCTACAGCGGCACACCGCAAGGCGGTATTCTTTCACCGTTGCTGGCAAACATCTATCTGCACGAACTTGATAAATTCGTCATGCAGCTAAAAGACGAATTTGACACTCCTGAAAAAGGGAAAATCACCCCGGAATACCGTGAACTGCACAATAGAATCAAAAATCTTTGCTACCACATCGACAGAAAGAATGGAGTAGAAAGAGAAAGCATGATTGCAGAGTGTAAAACACTCCGCAAACAACTTTTGAAAACTCCTTGCACAGCACAGACGGATAAAAAGCTCAAATATATCCGCTATGCAGATGATTTTATTATTGGTGTAAAGGGCAGTAAAGAGGATTGCCAGTGGATTAAGAGCAAACTCTCTGAGTTTATTGGGCAAACACTCAAGATGGAACTCAGCGAAGAAAAGACACTTATTACCCACAGCAGTGAATGTGCCCGGTTCTTAGGTTTTGATGTTCGTGTCAGAAGATGTGAGAAAGTAAAGCGGAACAAGAAAGGCACAAAAGCGAGAACTCTCAACAACCATGTTGAACTGCTAGTGCCATTCGATGACAAAATCCACAACTTTATTTTCTCAAAGGGTATAGCGATACAGAAAAAGGACGGAAAGCTATTTCCCGTTCACAGAAATTCCCTGCTACGGCTGACAGACCTTGAGATAGTCACAGTTTACAACGATGAGTTGAGAGGTATTTGTAATTATTACGGAATAGCCAGCAACTTCTGTAAACTGAAATATCTGTCTTACCTTATGGAATACAGCTGCCTAAAAACGCTTGCAGCAAAACACAAAAGCAAAATCTCAAAAGTTGTTGCTATGTATAAAGACGGAACTGGCGAATGGGGTATCCCCTATGAAACGAAAAAGAAAGCCAAGCGCCGCTATTTCGCCAACTATATGGACTGTAAAGATGCGAAAATTTCAACAGACTGCATTAGCAATGCCGCAATTATTTATGGTCAGTCGGTAACACCGCTTGAGAAGCGTTTGAAAGCAAGAATTTGTGAACTCTGTGGCACAACGGAAAGCGAACGTTACGAAATCCACCATATCAATAAACTGAAAAACCTTAAAGGAAAAGAACCGTGGGAAATCGCAATGTTAGCAAAACGGCGAAAGACACTTGTAGTGTGTGAGCATTGCCACCATCTAATTCACAATCAATGAGTTTTTCTGACCGAACAATGACAGAGCCGTATACTTCGAGAGAGGTAAGTACGGTTCCCGGAGAGGGTGATGCAAACCTGCTATCGCAAGATAGTAAGGCGGCAGCTCCCTACTCCACCAGAAAAAGGCAATCCGCGCCGGGTATGATATCGACATCATTCCGTCGGATTTGGCGACCTACGGCAGAGATGCCAAGGCTCTTTTGAAGGAATTGCAGAGCCAGAACGAGCGGATGTTCCTTGTTACCTTTCTGGTGCTGAACACGGGCAGGACTGAGCAGGAACTGGAAAACAACGTCTTTCAGGCCAGCTCCATTGCCCAGAAGCACAACTGTAATCTGTGCAGACTGGACTATCAGCAGGAGCAAGGGCTGATGAGCAGCCTGCCGCTGGCAGACTGTCAGATTGAGATTCAGCGGGGACTGACCACCAGCAGCACCGCCATCTTCATCCCGTTCACCACACAGGAACTGTACCAGTCTGGCAAAGAAAGCCTGTATTACGGCCTGAACGCCCTGTCCAACAACCTTATCATGGTGGACCGGAAGAAGCTGAAGAATCCCAACGGCCTGATCCTCGGCACTCCCGGTTCTGGCAAAAGTTTCTCGGCAAAGCGTGAAATCACCAATGCGTTTCTGGTGACGGACGATGATATTATTGTGAACGATCCTGAGGGAGAGTATTCTCCGCTGGTAAATCGACTGAAAGGTCAGGTCATCAAAATCAGCCCCAACAGTACCCAGTTCATCAACCCTATGGACATTAACGCCAACTATTCGGAGGAAGATAATCCGCTTTCCCTGAAAGCTGACTTTATCCTTTCGCTGTGCGAACTGGTGGTGGGCGGCAAGGAAGGGCTGCTGCCGGTGGAGAAAACCGTCATCGACCGCTGTGTGCATCTGATCTACCGCAAATATTTTGCGGACCCCTGCCCGGAGAATATGCCCATCCTTGAGGATTTGTACAACGCCCTACTCCAACAGGACGAGAAAGAAGCCCACCATGTTGCCACCGCACTGGAGATCTACGTCAAGGGCAGTCTGAACCTGTTCAACCACCGCACGAATGTGAACGTCAATAACCGCATCGTCTGCTACGACATCAAGGAACTGGGCAAGCAGATGAAGAAGCTCGGTATGCTCATCGTGCAGGATCAGGTCTGGGGGCGTGTCACGGCAAACCGCAGCAGCGGAAAGTCCACCCGGTATTATATGGATGAGATGCACCTCCTCTTAAAAGAGGAACAGACCGCCGCTTATTCCGTCGAGATTTGGAAGCGTTTCCGCAAGTGGGGCGGCATCCCCACAGGGTTGACCCAGAACGTGAAAGACCTCCTTTCTTCTCGTGAAGTCGAGAATATTTTCGAGAACAGCGACATGATTATCATGCTGAATCAGGCGGCGGGAGACCGGCAAATTCTCGCAAAGCAGCTCAATATTTCGCCCCATCAGCTTTCCTACGTTACCCACTCCGGCGAGGGCGAAGGGCTGCTGTTTTTCGGAAATGTCATTCTGCCGTTTGTGGACCGTTTCCCCACCGATTTGGAACTCTACCGCATTATGACCACCAAGTTGGGTGAAGTTTCGGAGGGCGCACAGAAATGAGTGAACCGAAGCTGAACATTAAAGAGGAAACGTCAACCAAAAAGACCCGTTCTCCCCCGAAAAAAGCCAAGGTAGAGCAGACGGTGCCCAAAAAGAAAAAGCTGAAAACCGATGCAGATAAAGCTGCGGAAAAGGCACAGCATCTGCGGTTTGGCAAGGTGGAACTGACCCCGGACGAACTGAGCCGTTTGAGCATGGCGCAGAAGCGGGAGATGTACGCCGCCCATGCCGCCCGGTCTGCGGTGCACCGGGAAATCGACCAGTACGAGGATGACAATGTGGGCACGCAGGCTCTGAGCGAGGGCGAAAAGGCGGCTGGCAATGTCAGGGATATTTCCAAGAGCAGATACGCCCGCAAACTTAAGAAGAAAGCCAAGATGCAGGGCAAGAAAGATGCCCGAACCGCAAAACCTTCCGTGCAGAAGCCGACCTCGGCACAAGATGCAGGCGCATCCTGCACCGGTGAGGGCGGCTCCAACTGGCTTTCCCGCTGGAAACAGCGGCAAGAAATTCACAAAAGCTATTATACCGCCGCCCGGTCGGGCACGGCGGCGCAGACCGCAGGTGGCAAAGCGGCATCCAACGGTGTATCTGCCGCCCGGTCCGGCGTGGAACAGGCGGTGGAGAAAGGCAAAACTGCCGTCAGCACCGCCGTAAAGGGGCTGATGAATGCCGCCAAGGGCAACGCACACGTTCTGGTGATCGTGGGCGTTTTTCTTTTGCTCGTCCTCATGGTGATGTCGGGCTTTTCCTCCTGCGGAATCCTCTTTTCCGGCGGCACACATGTGTCCGGGCAGACCATGTATTCTGCCGAGGACCGGGACATCCGGGGCGCAGAACAGGACTACAAGAAGCTGGAAAAGGAACTGGACAAAAAGATCAAGCGCACCCCCACCGATCACCCCGGCTACAACGAGTACCAGTACCACCTTGACCCCATCGAGCACGACCCGTGGCAGCTCACCTCTTTTCTCACGACTCTGTATGACGATTACACTCGGTCAGAGGTGCAGAGCAAGCTGAAGGAGACCTTCAAAAAGCAGTACAAGCTCACCACATGGGTGGAGGTGCAGACCCGGTATATGACTGTGTGGGTCATGACTCCGGCAGGAGTCCCAATTCCTACGCAGGTGCCCTATGAGTATCGAATTTTCCACACCAAACTGGTGAACCGTGGCTTGGAGGTGGTCATCCGGGAAGAACTGAACAACGACCAGTGGAAACGCTACGAGATCTTTCAGGACACCTTGGGTGGCAGACCTTACCTGTTCAACGGCGGATTACCGCCCGGTGGCTCCGATGGCTCCGGCGCACCGGGCATCGACTATCAGGTTCCGGCAGAAGCTCTGACGGACGAGGAATTTGCCGCCATCTACAAGGAAGCCCAAAAGTATGTGGGAACGCCCTACGTCTGGGGCGGCTCTACCCCAGAAACCGGCTTTGACTGTTCAGGCTACGTCTGCTGGGTGTACAACCAGAACGGCTATGATGTAGGACGCACCACCGCCAACGGTTTGTGGAACAAGAGCCAGCACATCAGCGAGGCAGAAGCAAAGCCCGGTGACCTTGTTTTCTTCGAGGGAACGTATGATACGCCGGGGAAAAGCCATGTGGGCATCTACCTCGGCAACGGCATGATGGTCAGTGCCGGAGACCCCATCAAGTACGCAAACATTCACTCGTCCTACTGGGAGAAGCATCTCGCCGGGTTCGGACGGCTTTCAAAATGATTGGAGGAGTTACTATGAGCGAAAAATCGGATAAGTTGCGGGCGATGCTGGCAAAAGAGAAGGAACGCCGCATCAAACTGAACAACCGCATCGAGATTCTGGAGCGGCGCATTCAGGAGGAAGATTCTGCTGAGGTCAACGAGATGGTTCGGACTGCAAAGGTCACGCCGGAACAGCTCGCCGCCCTGCTGCGGCAGTCAGCCACCACCACCCCGAACCCGGCTGCGCTGTCCGCCGTGGGTGCCACTTTCGAGAAGGAGGATGCAGATGAAGATTAAGAAACTGGGCGCACTGCTGGTATCGGCGGTGCTGTGCGCTGGCATGGCAGCTCCCGCCTTTGCCTTTGAGGGCGAAGCCGTCCCGGTGGAGCAGCCTGTTCTGCCGGAAGTGGTGGAGGAGGATGTTGTCACCGTCACGGATGAAACCTCCGGTGCCCTGACCCCGGAGGGCAATCTGACGCTGGTGGATGACTACCACACCAATTATTCCGATGGCAGCGGACAGCAGTTTATTACGCTGGTCAGCAAATCGGGCAATACCTTCTATCTGGTCATCGACAGGAACAGCAAAGGGGCGCAGACCGTTCACTTTATGAACCTTGTGGATGAAGCCGACCTGTTGGCTCTGATGGAGGAAGAAGATGCGGACGCTTACACTGCTGAAAAAGAAGCTGCGGCAAAAGCTGAACAGGACAAGCTGAAAGCCGAGGAAGAAGCCAAGAAAGCCGCAGAGGAAGCGGAAAAAGCGGCTGACGCACCGAAAGAAAACAAGGTCACGAAGTATGCGGCGGGCTTTCTCGGTGTCGTTGCCCTGATTGCACTGGTGGCTGGCGGCGGTGCGTATTTCTTCATCCAGCAGAAGAATAAAAAGCAAGCTGAAAAAGAAGCCATTGACCCGGATGCAGACTATACCGAGGACAAGGGCGATTTTGAAATTCCTACCGAAGATGAGGCGGAAGAAAGCGGCGAGGAAGATACCGAACCCATCTGATTTTAAGGCGGCATTTTGCCGCCTTACATATTGTAATCCGAAACAGATTGGAGGGATTCTTATCGCAAAATTGATCGTAGCGGAAAAGCCGTCCGTTGCCATGGCTTACGCTAAAGTCCTCGGTGCCACCAGCCGTCAGGACGGCTACCTTGAGGGCAACGGCTATCTCGTCAGTTGGTGTATCGGTCATCTGGTGGAACTGGCTCCGCCCAATGTTTACGATGCCAAATACGTCAAGTGGAGCATCGCCGATTTGCCCATCCTGCCGCAGAAGTGGCAGTATTTGGTTTCTGCGTCCACCAAAAAGCAGTTTGGCATCCTGAAAAAACTCATGCACCGCCCGGATGTGGATAGCATCGTGAACAGTTGCGATTCCGGTCGGGAGGGAGAACTGATTTTCCGTTTGGTGTACCAGCAAGCAGGCTGCAAAAAGCCCTTTTCTCGTCTGTGGCTGTCCAGCATGGAGGAAACCGCCATCCGGGAGGGCTTTGCCCATCTCAAACCGTCAACTGAATACGATGCCTTGTATGAGGCGGCTTTATGCCGGGAACGTGCCGACTGGATGGTTGGCATCAACTGCTCCCGGCTTTTTTCGTGTCTGTACAACCAGCCTTTGGCGGTGGGGCGTGTTATGACCCCGGTGCTTGCCATGACCGTGGTGAGGGAAGTTGCTATCACTGCCTTTACGCCAGAGAAATTCTACACGGTTGCCCTGACCCTTGCAGACGGCGGCACTGCATCCAGCAAACGATTTGCACAGAAAGTGGATGCTGAACTGCTGCTTTCCAAATGCCGAAAGGAGGGACGTGTCACAGTGCAGAAGATGGAACGCAAGGAAAAGTCCGAAAGCCCACCGCAGCTCTATGACCTTACTGCATTGCAGCGGGATGCAAATCGTCTGCTGGGATTTACGGCACAGCAGACCTTGGATTATGCCCAAAGCCTTTACGAAAAACGGCTCATCACCTACCCCCGCACGGACAGCCGTTTTTTGACGGAGGATATGGCGGCATCCCTTCCGGGATTGGTGACAGATACGGGCAGAGCGTTTGCTGTGGAAGAACCGTTTCCCATCCATGTACAGCAGGTCATCAATGGCAGCAAAGTCACCGACCACCATGCGCTGCTGCCCACGAAAAGCATGGCAAAAGCAGACCTTGCCGCACTCCCTGCCGGGGAGCGGAATGTCCTTCGGCTGATTGCCGCACGGCTGCTCTGCGCCGTAGGCGAACCGCACCGCTATGCAGAAACCACACTCACCACCATCTGCGCCGAAGAGGAGTTCTCCGCAAAAGGCAAGGTGGTGCTGTCCGAGGGATGGAAAGCTGCGGAGCGAAAAATGCTGGGCGAACTGCTGGGCAAGCAGAAAGAATCGGCTGCTCTGCCCGATGTGCAGGAGCAGAGCCAGTGCAGCGTTGCCGGTGCAGAACTGAAAGAGGGTCAAACGTCCCCGCCGAAATCCTACACGGAAGATACTCTCCTGTCAGCTATGCAGGCAGCGGGTGCAGACAGTATGCCGGCAGGCGTGGAACGTCAGGGCATCGGCACTCCGGCAACCCGTGCCGCTACCATCGAAAAGCTGGTGCAGAAGGGCTTTCTGGAGCGCAAGGGCACCAAGAAAACCAAGGTGCTGCTGCCCACCGCTAAGGGCAAGGCGTTGATTACTGTGATGCCCGAAGAAATCCAGTCCGCTGACATGACCGCCGACTGGGAAACAAAACTGTTGTGCGTGGAGCGCGGCGAGATGGAGTCGGAAACATTTATGACTGAAATCAAAGATATGATCTCCTCGTTGGTGAACACCACCGAGGCCATGAAAGGAGCAAATGTGCTTATGAAAAATAAAGTGATTGGTGTCTGTCCGAACTGTGGCAAATCTGTTGTGGAACGTGAAAAGGGCTGGTTTTGTGAATCCAATCCCTGCCGTTTCGTGCTGTGGAAAGACAATGCTTTCTTCAAGAGGTTGGGTAAACGGCTGGATGCTCATGTGGCCGACAAGCTGCTGCGGGATGGCCGCGTCCGTCTGAAGGACTGCAAGAGTGCCAAGGGCAAGGTATACAACGCCACTGTCCTGCTGTCTACCGAAGCCGATGGTCGCAGCAAGTTTTCGCTGGAATTTGAGGGTGGCCGCTGATGAGGGTACAGGATGAAGCCGTTTATCTGCTGAACAACGAAAAATACCTGCATCTGCGGGAAAATACTTCCGGCGTTGGCTACGCCACCTATGACAAGCTGACCCTGCTGCCGTTGGAAAAGGGACAGATTCCCTTTGAGCATCTGCCGCCCGATGGCAGAAATGCTATTCCTGCCGCCCGGAACTGGTTCCTTTTTGAACTATCCGATGATCCTCGCAGGGCTATCCAGCTTGAAAGTGTGAGAATCCTCGACAACATCCCGGATTCCGGCATTCGCAAGCGGCGTATCTGGGAAGATCCGTCCATTACTATGAATGATGTGCGGCTCATCGACAGCAACTACAAGGACTTATACCGTGTTCCCAATGGCAGTGTGATTCAGGTGGACTACCCGGATGGCCGAAGTTTCACAACACGGCTGGAACATTGGGACGAGTATCATTTTGATGTTGGTGGACTGGGCGATATGTTCCACATCTGCCAGTTTTCCGAGGTCATGGAGCGCAATGGAGCCAGCTATTACCCGGAAATCCAGACACAGGATGAAACAGGTGCATGGGAACTAGGCGGAAAAGGCTATATTGCCATCCAGTCCTGTGACGATGGCTGGGATTACACCCTCTATCACAGCGATTACTCTGTGATGGACAGCGGCCAAATCGACGCGCCGGAGCTGACGATTCAGGAAGTCCGGGAAGAAATTCTGGAAGCACATCACATGGAAAAAGGTCGGCGGCTGATACAGGACTACGATTTTATCATGGACAGAGCCGCCGAAGCCGAAGAACTGGGACTAAACAGCCGCCCTTCCACGCTGGAAAAGCTGGCTTCACTGGCTGGCGCAAAAGAAAAATGCGATGCCCCGGAGTGCAGCCCCGTTGGGTGCCGGAAAGTGAGGGATGCTCATGAACTTTAATGGCGAAGAATTGACGCTGATGATGCTCTACAATTCCGGCTCCCGGCCGGGTTTGATGCAGGAGCTGCGGCTGATGCAGTGTTACCTGATGCCTGATGAAACTGCCCTGAGAGAACTGTCCGAACAGGTCATTGAAAAGCTGAAACTTATGACCGATGCCGAGTTTGCCGAGCTGGAATTTCCGCTCGACTGAATTTTTATGGCCAATAAGTAGTATGAATATCTTTTCTTCCCTCAAATATGTGATATACTAGTAGCATCACATATAGTAAATGAAGGAGGAAGGTTTTAGATGGATTTAGTTAAAGTCCAACAAATACACAATCAGTATCGTATCTTTCGACAAGATATGTATAATGAGTGGGAAGAGTATGCTTACTTGAATCATTGCATAAGAAAGCCGACTAAAGAACCTTTTGAGTTTAATAGCCTATTAAGTGACAGTGTATTGCATAAAACTATTGTTGATGCTGGCGGAATGCAAACTAGGTTTTTGAGCGGTGGCAATTCAAGAAGTCATTTCATCAATTCTGTTGGGCGATTTGAAGTATATATTTCCTCTTTAGCTAAGGTTGTGTTTATAGACTATCCTCAAAAGATGAAGGGATCTGATTCTGAAACCGAAACCTCTAAGGCATTCCAATTGATTTTAAGTTGTAGCACGCGTGACGAAATGATTGACACGCTTGCTGAAGAAAAGGTCCGAAGTATTTTCTATGGAAATCCTGCTGATGTGTTTTTGAAAGATAAGTGCAAATTAGAGTTGGGAACACTTTTTTCTTCCAAATACCGTTTAGCCATTTCTCTATATAGTGAGATTTTAGGAAGACGAAATGCCATAATCCATAATTCCGGTAGAGTTGACAAGAAATATATAAGAGAAAATCCTCAAAGTACTCTTTTGGAAGGCAAAAAGATTATTATTTTTGAAAATTATCTACGCGGAACTATTGGCTTATTGGTTGGAATCGCTGCTGAAACCACAAGTAACGTTGTGGAGAATATTTATAAAGGAAATGTTCAAGGAATATTAGGCCGCGCCACAAATTCGTTTGAGAATTGCTATGAAATCGACTGGTATAAGAGATTGTTGCAAAATTCCGACTAAATCCTTTTAATTTTACTAATTTATTGGAAATCACGATACATCCGAACGCTATTTTCCTGAGAGCGGCCTTTACAAAGGTCGCTCTTTTTATATCCTAAAATCGAAAGGAGGAACGCAATGCCAAATAAAACGCAAGAATACTTGAACCTTGCACAGCAAACGGCAAAGGAACTGACCCGGTATTGGGAAAACTGGACGGACTACCTGACCACAGCATCCCGGCTGTACAAGTACAACTTTGCCGACCAGCTTATGATTTACGCCCAGCGGCCTGATGCCACCGCCTGCGCCAGTTTCGACCTCTGGAATGACCGCATGAACCGCTATGTCCGGCGTGGCTCCAAGGGCATCGCTCTGTTAGACCAGTCCAGCAGTGTTCCGCGTCTGCACTACGTTTTCGATGTGAGCGACACTGGAGTACGGCGTAATTCGCGTGATCCAGAAGTATGGCAGCTCGGTCCCGATCTGGTTCAGCCTGTGTCGGAAATGCTCGCTAGAGAGTACGGCATCCGGCATGAACGAATCACCCAGCAAATCGCAGACATTTGCGGCAAACTGGTGGATTCCTATTGGGATAACAACAGCGGTGACATTCTCGACATCGTTGACGGCTCTCTTCTGATGGATTATGATGAAGCCGGACAGGAGTTCCAGTTTAAGAGTGCAGCTGCCATCAGCATCACCTATGCCGTCCTTGAACGCTGCGGCTTTGAACCGGAAGGACATTTTGACCGGGACGATTTTCAGGCCATCTTCTCCTTTTCCACTCCTGCCGCTGTGTACGCACTGGGTACGGCAGTCAGTGATTGCAGCCGTGAACTGCTGCGCAGCATCGAAAGAACCGTAAAGACGACCACTCGCCGCCGCAACGTAGAAAGGAGCCAACATGAATATGAGCAGCAGGAACTTGACCTACTCGACCATCGGGGACTACCAGCTCCCGAACCTGACCCTGCCCCAGCAGGAAAAAGCACTGGGCAAGTACGGGCGGCTGCGCCGGACTTACCTGATGCAGCATCGCCCGGTGCTGTACAACTCGATGCTCCTGTCGGGGACTCTGCATCCACACCTGTTGGAAGTGGAGCAGACCGCAGAAAGCCGGATGCGGCAGACCATGCAGGAACTGCTGATGAAGAACCCGGCTCCGAACAAGGAGCAGCATCAGATGGAGTGGGTGCAGCACATGAACAGTCTGAAAGCACAGGCCGAGGAACTGGTGATGAACGAGCTGATCTACAGCTAAGTTTCTTCGATGCCCACATTCCCACCGAAGCCGAACAAATTGAATCCATCGACCAAGCGGAGAACGAGAAATCGTCCTTCGCTTTTTCTTTATCACAGGCTGATATTGAAAACGCGCTGTGGAGAGGTTCTAACTTTGAAAACAGCAAACTTCGGATCTGGAAAATTTATCAGTTGCAGCCTGACCGAAGCCTTCGGGCAAAAGCACTTGCGAAAGAATATGCACCGCATGGCCCCGGCGGTTCCTCGCACACCTATCTGGACGGAAGCAGTGGTTGGCTCGACCATGATAGCAAGGGTCTGACGTTTGAACACTATCCAGACCATCAGAAAGTGCTTCTCCGCTGGAATCAGGTCGAAAAGTATATCGACCTGATGATTCAGACTGACCGCTATCTGTCAGACAAAGAGAAACGAACCATCGAGTTTCCCCTTGAACTGAACGCTGCCAGTGCTGCCGAATACACGGCATTAAAGGAACAGCACCCGGACACTCTCGTTGGATTTGAAGCTGGCGGAAATTTTATGTTCTATGGAGAAGATGCCGCCAAGGTCGCAAAAATCATCAACAGTGCTTTGTTCACGAGAAAAACCGCACTGGGCGAAGTTCAGGTCACAGGCTTTCTCCCTAGCTTATGGGCAAGAAAGTCAAAAGAATTATGGTCTGCGGGCAATGATGTTTACCTTGCCGGGTTAAACGAAGATGGCACTCACCATCAGACCAAGTATCTGCGCAAAGAGGACTATCTGCCCATCGACTCCATTATCAATATGGATGGCCGGAAATTTCGGATTGATGGCGTGGACTTTGATAAGGACAAGGTTTCCTTGCAGGATATGGCACTGGCCGATATGCGGATGCCGATTTTCCGAGAAGAACCTCTGGCTGTTGTCCGGGAATTGTACGAACAGCAGGACGAAGCCCTTGATGCTGCTCCCGAAAAGGCAGTTGATTACAAGGTTAGCGATTCCGTTGTTGTAGACCTGCCCACACGAACCATCGAAGGCACTATCGGCTATGTAGGCGAAACCGATGTGCGCATCGACACCAGCGCGCAGGGCTATTCATGGAGCAATGAGGTTCTGAACAGGCAGCAGTTCGAGGATGGTCTGCGGCAGGATGAGCCGGAACTCTCCGATGAAGAACTGGACAAGCTGCCCATTTCCGTGGAAGTCAACGGCGAGTGGCAGACTTTCCCGGATGCCGCTGCCGCAGACGAAGCTCTGAACGCCGAACCCGTGCCGGAAGCTGCCGGAAACTTCCACATCACGAACGATCATTTGGGCGAGGGCGGTGCAAAACAGAAATACGCCCGGAATATTGCCGCCATCCGCACCCTGTTCCAGTTGGAGCAGGAACACCGTGGAGCCACCGCCGAGGAGCAGGAAATGCTTTCGCAGTATGTTGGATGGGGTGGTCTGCCGGATGCCTTTGACCCTGACAAGGACAACTGGGCAAAAGAGTATACCGAACTGAAAGGACTGCTCTCCGAAGATGAATATGTTGCTGCCCGTAGTTCTGTTCTGAATGCCCACTACACCAGCCCAACCGTTATCCGCGCTATCTATGATGCAGTCGAAAAAATGGGCTTCCGCAGCGGCAACATTCTGGAGCCGAGCATGGGCGTGGGCAACTTCTTTGGTATGCTGCCGGACACCATGCAGGACAGCCGCTTATACGGCGTGGAACTGGATAGCATCACAGGCCGCATTGCACAAAAGCTCTACCCGGAAGCCAGCATTAAAGTTGCTGGATTTGAAACCACTGACCGCCGCGATTTCTATGACCTTGCCGTGGGTAATGTTCCCTTTGGCCAATACCGGGTAAACGACAAGGCGTACAACAAACTTGGTTTCAGCATCCACAACTATTTCTTTGCCAAAGCCCTCGACCAAGTGCGTCCGGGCGGCATTGTGGCCTTTGTCACTAGCCGTTACACGCTGGACAGTAAAGACAGCTCTGCCCGCAAGCACATTGCAGAACGCGCTGATTTACTGGGAGCTATCCGTTTGCCGAACAATGCGTTCAAGGCAAATGCTGGAACAGAAGTTGTCAGCGATATTATTTTTCTGCAAAAGCGTGACCGCCCTATCGACCATGAGCCAGACTGGGTACAGCTCGGCAAAACGGAAGATGGCTTTGCCATCAACCAGTATTTTGTAGACCACCCGGAGATGGTGCTGGGTGAGCTGACTTCTGAAAGCACCCAGTATGGCCGTGAGGAATGCACCGTGCGCCCCATCGAGGGCGCAGTGCTGGCCGACCAGCTTGCCGAAGCAATCCAGCATATTGAGGGACAGTACGCTGAAGTTGAGGTGGAAACACCAGATATTGCGGATGCTGAAAATGAGAAGCACATTCTTCCGGCTGACCCGGATGTGAAGAATTTCTCCTACACGGTGGTAGACGGTGAGGTATACTACCGGGAAAATTCGGTCATGACACAGGTGGAGCTTTCTGACACTGCCAAAGGCCGTGTGACCGGGATGGTGGAACTGCGGCAGATTGTCAACGAACTTATCGACCAGCAGTTGAATGACTACCCGGATGCTGACATTCAGGCAACGCAGGATAAGCTGAACACCGCCTACGATGCCTTTTCCGCAAAGTACGGTCTGCTGAATGACCGTAAGAACGGCAGATTATTTGAGCAGGATTCCTCTTACTATCTGCTGTGTTCTCTGGAAAATCTGGATGAGCAGGGTCAGCTCAAATCCAAAGCGGCAATGTTCACAAAACGCACCATCCGCCCGGAACACACCGTCACCAACGTGGACACGCCCACGGAAGCTCTGGCGGTTTCCATCGGAGAACATGGCCGGGTGGACTTGCCCTATATGGCAGAGTTGCTCGGTATTCCCGGTGACTATGAGCGCATTACCAGTGAATTGTCCGGCGTCATCTTCAAAGACCCCGGCGCAGACCCCACCGACCCGGAAGCAGGCTGGCAAATGGCAGACGAATATTTGTCCGGCAATGTCCGGGCAAAGCTGCGCATGGCACAACTTGCTGCCGAAACCAACCCAGAGTTTGCAGTCAACGTCACCGCATTGGAAAAGGCGCAGCCGAAAGACCTTGAAGCGTCTGAAATTGATGTGCGGCTGGGTGCAACATGGCTCGACCCCAGTATCATCCAAAAATTTATGGCGGAAACCTTCCAAATTCCCTACTATCTGCGCCATGCAGTCAAAGTGAGATATTCGCCCTATACCGCAGAATGGCGCATTGAGGGCAAGTCTGCCATGGGCAGAGGTGACATTATCTCATCCGAAACCTATGGCACATCTCGCGCCAATGCCTACAAGATTCTGGAAGACACGCTCAATCTGAAAGATGTGCGCATCTATGATGCCATCGAAGATGAAGAAGGTAGACCGAAGCGTGTCCTGAACAAAACGGACACTATGCTGGCACAGCAGAAACAGCAAGTCATTAAAGATGCTTTCGCCAACTGGATTTGGCAAGACCCCCAGCGGCGCATTGCGCTGGTGAAGCAGTATAACGAACTGTTCAACAGCAGCAGGCCGCGAGAATATGATGGTTCCCACATCCACTTTGTCGGCATGAACCCGGAAATTTCACTCCGGGAGCATCAGCGCAATGCCATTGCCCATGTGCTTTATGGCGGTAATACGTTGCTCGCACACGAAGTGGGCGCGGGCAAGACTTTTGAAATGGCAGCATCCGCAATGGAAGCAAAACGCCTTGGCTTGTGTCAGAAGAGCCTATTTGCGGTGCCCAACCATTTGACGGAGCAATGGGCTTCGGAGTTTCTGAACCTCTACCCCAATGCAAAGTTACTGGTGGCTCGGAAAAAGGATTTTGAAACCGCCAACCGCAAAAAATTCTGTGCCAGAATTGCGACCGGGGACTATGATGCGGTCATCATCGGCCACAGCCAGTTTGAGCGCATCCCGCTGTCCTACGAGCGGCAGGAACGCATTATTCAGGAACAGATTGATGAAACGCTTGCCGCCATCGAAGAACTGAAAGCCAATGCAGGCGAGAATTTCAGCATCAAGCAGATGGAAAAGACCCGCAAAACGTTGGAAACAAAGCTGGAAAAGCTGCGCTCCGATGCGAGAAAGGATGATGTTATCACCTTTGAGCAGTTGGGCGTTGACAGGCTCTTTGTTGACGAGAGCCATTTTTACAAGAATTTGTTCCTCACGACAAAAATGCGCAATGTCGCTGGTTTGTCCACATCGGAAGCGCAAAAATCGAGTGATATGTTCGGCAAGTGCCGCTACTTGGATGAGATCACAGGTGGGCGCGGCGTGGTGTTTGCAACGGGAACGCCCGTGAGCAACTCCATGTCGGAGTTGTACACCGTTATGCGGTATCTGCAATACAGTACGCTCCAGCAGAAAGGGTTGACGCATTTCGACTGTTGGGCATCGACCTTTGGCGAAACCACAACCGCCATCGAACTTGCCCCGGAGGGTACGGGTTATCGAGCGAGAACGAGATTTGCAAAGTTTTTCAATCTGCCGGAGCTGATGTCGATGTTCAAAGAGGTAGCCGACATTAAAACCAGCGACCAGCTCCACCTGCCCGTGCCGGATGCGAAGTTTGAAACCGTGGTAGCAAAACCGTCCGAGATTCAAAAAGAAATGGTGCAGGAACTGAGCAAACGCGCCGCAAGAATCCACACCGGTGCAGTGGATGCGTCCGAGGACAATATGCTCTGCGTCACCAACGATGGCCGCAAAATTGGTCTGGATGTCCGTCTGATGAACCCCATGCTGCCGGATGACCCCAACAGCAAGCTGAACACATGTGTTCAGAACGTGCTGCAAATCTGGGCGGATGGCAAGGAGCAAAAGCTGACGCAGCTTCTGTTCTGCGACCTCTCGACACCAAAGAACGATGGCAACTTCAATGTCTACGATGATATTCGCAAGAAATTGGTCGCCGCCGGGGTGCCGGAAAGTGAAGTTGAGTTCATCCACAATGCCGACACCGAAGCAAAAAAGGCTGCATTGTTCTCCAAAGTGCGCTCCGGCGATGTGCGGATTCTGCTCGGCAGCACCGCAAAAATGGGAGCCGGAACGAACGTCCAACAGCGGCTTGCGGCGGTGCATCACTTGGATGTCGGCTGGAAGCCCAGCGACATGACCCAGCGCAACGGACGCATTATCCGGCAGGGCAATATGAATAAGGAAGTCAAGGTGTTCAACTACGTCACAGAGGGAACTTTTGACAGCTACTTGTTCCAAACTTTGGAGAATAAACAGCGATTCATCAGCCAAATCATGACTTCAAAATCCCCGGTACGCTCTTGCGATGATGTGGACGAACAGGCTTTGTCTTATGCAGAGATCAAGGCATTGTGTGCTGGAAATCCGCTCATCAAGGAAAAGATGGATTTGGATGTACAGGTGGCGAAACTGAAAGTGCTGAAAGCCGACCACCAAAGCCAGAAGTTCCGTCTGGAAGATAAGCTGCTCACAAAATTCCCGGCTGACATTCAGGAAACGAACGCCTATCTAGCTGGAGTGAAAGCGGATGCAGAAGTTGCCGCCGCCCATCCGCAGGAAAAGGAGGGCTTCTGCGGTATTATCATCAAGGGCGTGACCTACGATGAGAAAAAAACTGCTGGCGAACGCCTTCTCCTCGCTTGCTCCGAACTGCCCAACAGTGAGGAAAAAGTAATCGGCAGCTACCGTGGCTTTGAACTGTCCCTGCGCTTCGACACCTATCACAGCGAGTATCAGGCTCTTTTGAAAGGCCAGCGGAAATACCCGGTAGCACTGGGCAAAGACCCTCTTGGCTGCATCATCCGGCTGGATAATTCGCTGAACAATTTCCCGGAACGAATCACTTCTGCCGAAAACGAACTGGATACCCTGCATCAGCAGCAAGCGGCGGCACAAATCGAAGTGGAAAAGCCTTTCCCTCAGGAGGAAGAACTGGCAGAGAAATCGGCTCGTCTTGCAGAACTGAACGCCCAGTTGGATATGGATGAAAAGCACCATGAGCCAGAACAGGATGAGGAAGAACAAGAGGATAAACCTCGCCGCTCATCGGTGCTGGCAGCATTGGAAGAAAAATCAGACAAACTGGAGCCGGTGAAGCCCTTCAAGAGCTATCTGGACAAGGACGGTGATGCCCGGTGAAAGAAAAGCGGGATGAGATCATCATCCTGAGAACCACAAAGGCGGAGAAGAACCGCATTTATGAAAAGATGCTGGGCATGGGCATCCGCAGCCTGAGTGCCTATATTCGTAAGATGGCACTGGATGGCTACTGTCTGAACCTCGACCTGCCGCAGCTGCGGCGCATGGCATATCTCTTGCAGATGTGCAGCAACAACCTGAACCAGTACGCCAAAGCCGCCAATGAAAATGGCCGGATCTACGCCGCCGACATGGAGGATCTGCGGCAGCGGCTGGATGAACTGATTGAGATTGGCCGGCAGATTCTCTCCCGGCTGGCAGAACTCTAAATTTTCCCCCGCAGTTGGAGGGCTGCGGGGCTACATATAGGTTGACATCCTTGCAAGGGGTGTGGAGATGCCTTTATAATAAAGTTGAAAGGCGGTGCTTGCTATGAGGTTCGTTTTTAAGATGATTATTTTTCCGTTTTGGCTGCTTACTGCTTTCCTTGCGCTGATGCTGAAATGGACGCTGAACCTGTCAGCGTTTGTGCTGGCGCTGCCCATGATGTATATTTTCGGCTGCGGTCTTTATACGCTGTACTGCCGGGAGTGGCTGCAGTTTTTGATTTTACTGGTGGCAGAGTTTGGCTGCTTTGTGTTGATTTTCATGGGCGCTTTGATCGCAGATGCAGCAGAGCGTTTTAGTGGCTGGGTTGCCGGATTGTGAAGCTTTTTGATCTTGATGCCGCCATTGTGCGGCATTTTCTTTTTGCCGGGAGGTGGTAGAACTGGCTGCAACACGTTTGATTGCGCTGCACAAAAACAAAGGCAAGTCGGTTGCGGCCTGCCTGAAAAGCCGCACGGACTATGCGCAGAATCCTGACAAAACGAACAAAGGAGAGTTGGTCAGCAGCTATGAGTGCAGCCCCTTGACCGCAGATGAAGAATTTATGCTCTCCAAACGCCAGTATGAACTGATGACTGGGCGCAGACAAAAAAATGACGTGATTGCCTATCAGATTCGACAGTCCTTCAAACCCGGAGAGATCACCGCAGAGGAGGCTAACAAGGTGGGCTACGAACTGGCAATGCGTTTCACCAAAGGCAAGTATGCGTTTATTGTCGCAACGCATACCGACCGAGAACACATTCACAATCACATTATTTACAACTCCACTGCGCTAGACAGCACCCGGAAATTCCGGGATTTTTTGTTGTCCGGGCTGGCTGTGCAGCGGTTGAGCGATTTGATTTGTCTAGAACATCAGCTGTCTGTCATTGAAATCAAGCCGTACCGGGAGCGGCAGAAGCGCACCCTTTATCCCCCCAGAGAAAGTAATCGTGATAAGCTGTGTGCCGTAATCGACAACATCCTGCTGAGCGAGAAGCCTACAAGTTTCGAAGGCTTTCTTCAAAAGCTGGAGCAACAGGGCTACGAAATCAAACGCGGAAAGTACACTTCGGTCAAAGGAACACGGCAGAAACGATTTATCCGTTTTCGGACACTAGGCGCAGGATACAGCGAAGATGAAATCAAGGCGGTCATTGCCGGAGAAGCCGAACACCGCCCATATCAGAAGCAGCCACCGAAAGAGCAGCCGTTCCACCTGTTGGTGGACATTCAGGCAAAGCTCTCCGAGGGCAAAAGCGAAGGCTATGCACGGTGGGCGAAACGCTACAATTTGAAAGAGATGTCCAAGACCCTGATTTTTTTGCAGGAAAATAAAATTGTCAGCATCGAAGAAATGCAGGAGCGTGTGGACGCTGCCACTTCCCGTTATCATGAACTGGGTGATTCCATTAAAGCCTCTGAAAATCGGCTGGCAGAAATTGCAGTGCTGAAAGCGCACATCATCAACTACGCCAAAACGCGACCGATTTATGATGCCTACCGAAAGACAGGATATAGCAAGCGATTTCTGGAGGCGCATCACACAGAGATCACGCTGCACAAGGCAGCGAAAGCAGCATTTGATGAATCCAATTTGAAAACGCTTCCCAAGGTCAAGGAGTTGGACGCGGAATATTCCAAACTGCTGACAGAAAAGAAAGCACTCTACCCGGACTACCGCAAAGCGAAAGAAGAAATGCAGGAACTTCTTCGTGCGCGGAGAAACGTAGAACTGTTCTTTGCAGAAGAAAAGGACGGCACTGAAAAAACGAAATCCCGATAAACGACGATAGCCTAGGATTCTTCCCTTATGGGAGAGTCCTAGGCTATCTTTTTTGTTATAAAAGTGTTTGGAACAAACGCGCAGCCTGCATCGGCACGATGCAGAACAAATGGGGTTTGGGCATAGCCCAACAAGCATTTTTGCAAAGCAAAATAGCATTTGTATAGACGAATGCCCTGCTTGCTATCGAAACCCTACCTTCTATTTCTCCCTCTACTAATACTACAATCTGGAAAGGGTAAAATGGCTGTATCCGCAAAGAAAAACAGAAAAAGGCCACGGCTGAACCTCCATTCATGGTGTGATCCATCATGGCTCTGGCTACACAAGGAATACAAATTGACTTTTCCGGGTTGGTGTTGTAAACTGTTATTAGCTTTAGCTAACCATAAGGAGGGCGCTCATACATGACAAATCAATACATGAATAATCTTTATCGTGATCTGCTCTCTAATTCACCGCAGACGATCACCATAGATATTCCGACAGACATGGGAACCGGTCAGATTTCGCAGATCGTCACGAAACAGGGAGCAGTTGTTTCAGACTGGAGAATGAATTACTTTTCGGATATGAACGTGCAGGGAGTGAGCAGTGAAGAATACATACAAATGCTGTTCTGCTTCAATGACGGTGTCTCCTGGAATATTGCAGACAACCGGCAAAGTGCCAGCATACAAAAGGGTGAATCCTGTATTTATCGCGGCCACGGGAAAATGGAATATCTGTGCTATTCTAAAAAGAGCGATTTCCTTTTCAAAAATGTGAAAATACCTCTATCCTATTTCTATAAGATTCTGAATGACTACTTTGAGGCTGGTGAGATCGAGGTCTATCAGAAAAAATTATTGGACGGCATATCAAAGGTGAATATCACGCCCTATATGGAACACATTTTTGCGGAGCTGCAAGACTTCACGCAATATCGCGGCGGGTTGGGATACCTGTTTCTGGAAAGCAAGGTCTTTGAGCTGCTATCGGTATATTTGAGCGAGGTCCTGGAGCTGAGTATTCTCGCGTCAACCTACGTTGCAATTTCCAGAAGTGACCGGGATTCCATCATAGAGGCAAAGCGAATTATTGACAGCCAGCTTGCCCTGGCTCCGAGCTGCGAGGAATTGGCGCGGCAGGTCAATATCAGCACTTCAAAATTGACGAAGGGCTTTTCCTCCCTGTTCGGAACATCGGTTCATGCGTATGTCATCGACCAGCGGTTAGAAAAGGCGGCAAGCCTGCTGTTAGAAAGTAATTTGAATGTCAGCCAGGTGGCTATACTGGTGGGATATTCAAAAGCGAGCAATTTCGCAGCGGCGTTCAAAAGGAAATACGGAGTGAATCCGAAAAACTATAAAGCAGAAGCTACGATTGGATAAATGCAAAAATACTGATTTTGGGTAGAATAAAATTGGTTTTGGGTTGGAATCGTGGGCGCAAATTGCTATTATATGTGGTGTGATTAGAGGAAGCTAACCACACCACATTTTCATTTTCTCAGAGATAAGGAGGATACTGGTATGAGTTCCCAGAAAAAAAGTTCCCGGCTTGAGGGAAAAGATTTAATTACTATCGGCATCTACACCGTCATCTATGTCGTGATTGTTATGCTGGTGGCGATGCTTGGCTTTATCCCCATTTTTATTCCGCTGATGGCGGTGCTGTGCCCTTTGATTGGCGGCATCCCCTATATGCTGTATGTTACAAAGGCTAAAAAATTCGGGATGACTGCAATCATGGGTTTCCTGATTGGCCTAATCATGGTGTTCTTCGGCAACGGCTATCTTACTATGGTAACTGGTCTCGTTGGCGGCCTGTTGGCCGACGTGATCCTGAAAAAGGCGGACTACAAAAGTGCAAAGAGCACAGTTCTTTCCTGCGGCGTGTTCAGCATCTGGGTGTTTGGCAACTTTGCTCCCATTTTCCTGAACCGTGAAAGCTATATGGTAATGTTGACTGAAGGATACGGCGCTGAATATGCAGCTACCCTTAATACATATATGCCTATGTGGATTGCGCCTATTCTGCTGGTTGCCTGCTTTGTGTTTGGCCTTGTCGGAGGTGTGATTGGGAAAGCCATTTGCAAAAAGCACTTCCAGCGTGCCGGTATTGCATAATGGCGCGGGAAATTCTGCTCAGCAAAAAAACAGAACAAGGGTTACGGCTCGATCCGCGTACAAAACTGTTGCTCATCTTCATCATAAGCATTTTTGTCATGGGTGGAACAGGCGGAGAAGCTATGGGGCTGATCCGCCTTGTTCTTTGTACGGTTCCGGCTATATTGCTGCTTACCTCGAAACAATGTGCAAAAGCTGTGGGCTATATTGCTGTGTTTTCTGCTTTTTATGCTGTTCAAATTTATGTTTTGCCGCACCTTACGGGAATATTGAATTTCCTCGTTCTGTTTACAACAGGATTCTTCTGCCGAATCCTTCCCAGTGTTGCGATTGCTGCCTATGCAGTGAAAACAACAACGGTCAGTGAATTGATTTCCGGCATGGAAAGAATCCATATGCCTAAAGAAGTGACGATCCCCTTAACGGTCATGTTCCGCTTCTTTCCAACTGTCTTTCAGGAGTCAGAAGCAATCAGTGACGCTATGAAAATGCGTGGGATTAAACTTGGAGGGAAAAAATCTTCAAAAATATTGGAGTATAAGCTGATCCCGATGATTACCTGCTCCGTGAAAATCGGTGAGGAACTTTCCGCTGCGGCAATTACCCGTGGCCTCGGCGCTCCTGTCAAACGCACAAACATTTGCCAGCTTAAATTCAATTTTGCCGATGTGGTGCTGATCTTGTTTTGTTGCTTTGTAGTGTTTTGGGCGATTGCTTCCCCGATAATTTCCGCAGGAGGGATTTTGCCATGATAGATTTTCAAAATGTTTCTTTTTCTTATGGTGAAGAATCCAGCGGCGGAGGGATTAGAAATGTCAATCTCACCATAAACACAGGGGAATTTGTTTTACTCACGGGAGAATCCGGCTGTGGGAAAACAACGATTACCCGTTTGGTAAACGGGCTGGTGCCTCATTATTACGAGGGCAATTTAGAGGGCGATGTCCTTCTGGACGGAAAAAGCGTATCAGATACGCCGCTTTATGACTTGGCTGCTATGGTGGGATCTGTATTCCAGAATCCCAAAAGTCAGTTTTTCAACGTGGATACGGATAGTGAATTAGCCTTTGCCTGTGAAAATTTAGGATATCCTCAGGAGGATATCCTGAAAAGGATTGACCGGACAGTTTCCGATTATCATATTGAAGATTTGATGGGGCGAAGCGTGTTTGCTCTGTCCGGGGGCGAAAAGCAAAAAATAGCCTGTGCTTCATCAAGTGTATTGCTGCCGGGAATTATGGTCCTGGACGAACCATCTTCTAATTTGGATATGGCTGCTATTGATGACCTGCGGCAGGTCCTGAGCCTCTGGAAAAAGCAGGGCAAAACAATTCTGATCGCAGAACACCGCCTTTACTACCTTCACGATCTTGCAGATCGTGTGCTGTATGTAAAAGATGGGGAGATTGAACGGGAATACACGCCTGCTGAATTTGACAGCTTATCGGATGGCATTCGAAAAGAAATGGGGCTGCGGCCGTTTTCTCTCTCGAAGTTGAAGCCTGCGAATCAGTATCAGGCGCATACAGCTAAACAGATGGAATTTCAAAATTTCTGCTTTGCGTATAAAAAGCGGGAACCGGAAAGCCTCCATATTCCGAGTGCAGAACTGCCTGTTGGAGAAACGATTGCCATTATCGGTCTGAATGGCGCTGGAAAATCTACTCTGGCCCGCTGTATTTGCGGACTGGAAAAGAAGTGTGGCCTTTTGCAGGTTGACGGGAAAACCCTTGATTGGAAAGCCCGGCTCAAACATTGCTACATGGTAATGCAGGATACCAGCCATCAGCTATTTACCGAAAGCGTGACGGATGAAGTGCTTCTGAGCATGGACAACAAGGATGAAACTGTTGTGGATAAAATTCTTAAACAGTTTGATCTGCTGGAATATAAAGACAGGCACCCGCTTTCTCTTTCCGGCGGGCAAAAACAGCGGGTAGCGATCGCGTCTGCCATTGTGAGTAACCGGGAGATCATTGTGTTTGACGAACCAACCAGCGGGCTTGATCTCAAACATATGCGGGAAGTTGCGCGGAGTTTGAAGTCACTCGCGGATCAGGGCAAAACGCTTCTTGTTATTACGCATGATCCGGAGTTGGTGATGGCGGGATGTTCGTATGTAGTCCATATGGAAAAAGGGCAAGTAAAAGAAAGCTATCCATTGGACGAATCCGGCAGTAAAAAGGTTTTGGATTTTTTCCGAATCCGCCAGTGAATTTTAGAAATTATGAATGTCAGGGCCGCCTTGACTGGACAGAAAGATAATGATAAGAGGCTGCTTTACTTTGGCGGCCTCTTTTTTTTGAAGCACAGACAGTACGGCTCAATATAAGGAGGGCTTATGTTCAAAAAAATCTTTGAGTACGCAGGGCCATATAAGAAAAATATGTATGTGGCCACGGTTGTCGTACTGGTCAGCGTTCTTATGGGCATCCTACCTTTTGTGCTGGCCTATCAGGTCATTTCGCCATTGGTTATGGGCGATTCTGTTGAAACAGAATTTGTTTTATTGCGTGTTATAGGGGTTTTGATCTGTCTTGTTTTGCAGGCGTTTTTTTATGGATGGGGATTATCAATTTCTCATAAAGCAGCATATAACACATTGTTCCGGCTGCGGGTATCTCTGCAAAAGAAGTTTGAGAAACTTCCCCTTGGCATTGTGGAGGAAAAAGGGACAGGGACAATCAAAAAGCTGTTTGTCGATGATGTGGACAGCTTGGAATTGCTCCTTGCTCATTCAGTCCCGGAGGGTATCGCAAATTTACTGATCCCGCTGGTGATTTATGTTGCTATGTTTTGTGCGGACTGGAAACTGGCTCTTATGTCTTTGGCCTCTATCCCGATTAGCCTGCTCTCCATGGTCATTATGTACTCTGTTGGAATGAAGCGCATGGGTCCCTACTATCAGTCTGCACAGAAAATGAACAACACGATCATTGAGTACATCAATGGTATGGAGGTTGTCAAGGTTTTCAACCGGGAGAGTGAATCTTACGAGAACTTCCACAAGGATGTAACGGACTATCGGGATTATACCTTGGCATGGTATAAAGCCGCCTGGCCCTGGATGGCGATATACGGAAGTCTGCTGCCCTGCACTGTTATTCTGACTTTGCCTCTTGGGGCATGGTTTGTTCTCTGTGGCATAAGCACTTTACCTGATTTGATTTTAGTCCTCTGCCTTTCCCTCAGCATTGGGATTCCTCTCCTGAAAGCACTGGGCTTTATGGAGACGATTCCGAATCTGAATTATAAGATCACAGCACTTGAACAGATGTTAAATGCGGCACCGCTGCAAGCTGCTGAGGATGATTTCCACGGACAGGATTTTAACATTTCTTACGACCATGTTTCCTTTGCGTATCAGACGACACAGCCTGACCCCGATGGGAAACCGATAATAGCGGAAAACGAAGTCCTCCACGATATTACCTTTGTGGCACAAGCAGGACAAAAAACTGCCCTAGTTGGTGAATCCGGTTCTGGCAAGAGCACCCTTGCAAAACTGTTGATCCACTACTATGACCCGCAGAAAGGGAGCATTTCCATTGGCGGGCAGAAACTTTGTGATATGAGCCTGGAGGCATTGAACAGCCGCATTTCCTATGTGGCTCAGGATCAGTACCTGTTTAACACCTCCCTGCTGGAAAATATCCGTCTTGGACGTTTGGATGCTACCGATGAGGAAGTAATGCAGGCGGCGAAGAAAGCCCAGTGTATGGAGTTTCTGGAAAAGCTGCCTCAAGGTATTCACTCCATGGCGGGCGATGCGGGGAAAATGCTTTCCGGAGGGCAGCGCCAGCGAATTTCCCTGGCGCGGGCAATATTGAAGGATGCCCCGATTGTAGTGCTTGACGAGGCCACGGCCTATGCTGATCCAGAAAATGAGGAAAAAATGGAGGCTGCTATTGCGGAGTTGGTGGAGGGAAAAACCTTGGTAGTTATCGCTCACAAACTTCCCGCTATAATGAACGCAGATCAAATATGCGTTATGGATCACGGAAAGATGGTGGCAACCGGAAAACATCAGGAGCTGATTCAAGCTTGCCCAGAATACCAAAAGTTGTGGAAAGCGGCTCAGGACAGCGCCGAGTGGAAAGTATCTACTGCAAAGGAGGGAAGATAAATGTTTGCATTGATTTCAAGAATCCTGAACCTCTCCGGGAGGTATAAAAGCCGTATTCAGGCTGCATTTCTATGTGCATTTGTCGAGTCCATTCTCTCCAAAATGCCGATCTTCATGGCGTTTATTGTCTTGGCCGGGTTTGCTGATAATACGCTGACTGGAAAGACCTGTCTGTTTGTCGGACTTGGATTATTAGCTGTTGTAGTGGTTCAGACAGTGGTTCACTATTTGAGCGACCGTCTGCAAAGTGCCGCTGGATTTATGATCTTTGCTGATAAACGGATGGAGTTGGGAAATCATTTAAGAAAAATGCCGATGGGTTACTTTACATCGGGGAATATTGGCAAAATCAGCTCTGTTCTTAGCACGGATATGGTATTCATTGAAGAAGTCGCTATGAGTACGCTGGGCAACATGATGGGCTATCTGCTGTCCTCCTTGATTCTGCTGGTATTCATGTTTTATTTGAACGTACAGCTTGGTTTGATTGCTGCCGCCGTCACGGTTCTGGCATGGCTGGTGTCAAAAGGAATGAACAAGGTTTCCCTGCGGGAAGCCGCAGAGCGGCAGGAGCAAAGCGAACGGCTGACCGATGCGGTGCTATCCTTTGTGGAGGGCATTGGCGTCATCAAGAGCTACAACCTGCTGGGCGAAAAATCAGAAGAACTGACTGACAATTTCCAGCGTTCCAGAAACACCTCCCTTGCTTTTGAGCAGAAAATGACACCCTGGACAATGAGTCTGAATATCCTTTACGGCATTGGTATTGCGGCGATTTTCGGCTTGTCGATTGTATTGGAACAGCGCGGCGCACTTCCGCTGGCCTATGTGCTTGGTGTTCTGCTGTTTGTGTTTGACCTCTTTGGACCGCTGAAAGCTCTTTATGGGGAAGCATCTCGCCTTACCGTTATGAATGCAGCTCTTGACCGCATTGAAGCAGTCCTGAATGAGCCTGAACTTCCCGACACGGGCAAGCAGCATCTTCCTGCACAGGCACAGCCGGGACAGCCAGAAGTTCAGTTTAACGATGTTGTATTTGCTTATCAGGACAAAGAAGTTTTGCATCATATCAGCTTTGCCATGAAGAAAGATTCTATGACTGCTTTAGTCGGACCTTCTGGCAGCGGAAAGTCTACTATTGCCAATTTGCTGGCTCGGCTTTGGGATGTAAAATCTGGCAGCATAATAATAAGAGGTATGGACATTCGGAACGTGCCTTTGGCAGAGCTGATGGAGCAGATCAGCATGGTATTCCAGCGAGTGTACTTATTCCAAGATACCATTTACAACAATATCAGCATAGGCAAACCGGACGCCACAGAGGAAGAAGTCTATGCAGCCGCTAAGAAGGCCCGCTGCTATGATTTCATCATGGCGTTGCCTGATGGATTCCAGACCGTAGTTGGTGAAGGCGGTGCTACACTCTCCGGCGGTGAAAAGCAGCGCATCTCGATTGCACGCTGCATCTTGAAAGATGCCCCTATCATCATTTTGGATGAAGCTACCGCAAGCGTAGATACTGATAACGAAAGCTATATTCAGGAGGCCATCTCGGAACTGGTAAAGGGCAAGACACTTCTCGTAATCGCCCACCGTCTGAATACCATCCAGAATGCCGATCAGATTTTGGTCATTGACAACGGCCAGATTGCACAGCAGGGCACGCACGAAGAACTTTTGAAGCAGCCCGGCATTTATCAGGAGTTTGTCAACATCCGAAAGAATGCGGCTGGATGGAGCCTTGCTTAACAAAATTCAGCGTATGCGATGCGGAGCATTAAATGTCTGTGAGAAGTTGTTCACCAAAGATTCTAGAAGAATTCTATGCAAAAAATTGAAGTTATTGTTCGTATCACGAAGGGCCACTGCCCTCCCCAAGAGCAGACGATTTTTGAGTGGATTGAAATGAACCGTGCTGCGCCAGACACTTTGAATTATCCCGGTCTGGAAATAAACTTAGAACACCGTCGTGTTTTCAAAAACGGACAGGAAGTGTACATGAGCCGTTACGAATATGGCGTTTTAAGTTTAATGGCACGGAATCCGGGGCAATTGTTTACAAAAGAGCAGATATTTGAAGCCGTGTGGCATCAGGATAGTGAAAGCTGCCTGACTGCTGTTACCAATACAATTGGACGCATCCGGCAAAAAATCGAGGATGATAGAGCTGCACCTGTCTATATCCGAACGATCTCCAACCTCGGCTACCAATTTATGCCGAACATTTCAGTGAAAAAAGATTCCTTATAACGATAAAAGCCATACTCAATGGGTAACTTAAACCTTGAGTATGGCTTTTATCGTTAGCTGGATAGATAAAAATTGACATCCTTGCAATCGGAAATAATCTTTTCTAAAATATAGAAAAAAGATTTTAGGAGGCGGTAAGATGCAATCCTTCGAAGATGTTCTGAGAGAGTTTGAAGATTTTTTGCAAACGGCATCCTATTTAGAGGTTCTCCCATGTCGATGGGGGTATGTACGGCTTTTTAATGAGGGTGCTCCTATCAACTTCTACGCAGTCTTATGCCGTACCCCACAAGAACTATATGATACGCTAGAAAATGATCTTGCCATTGAAAAAGAGGTTCAAAATCCACAACGAGACTGATTACGAGAAAATTATTGTGTAATTCGTTTGCTTTTCACGTGATTTTATTGAATGACCTGTTAGAATATTGCGTATTCAGACAAAAGAACGCCAGAGAGAAGCGTAACGTCCACTCTGGCAGCTTAGGTGTTTTTGTTCTGTTCTGAAAGTTCTGTCAAATGGATTGCGAGTGACCTTGTGGCATCCAACAGCGTTTTTCGCATTTCTGGCGGACAAGCAAAATAAATCGATTCTAACTCTCGACATTCGCGCTCTGCTTCTGATAAGTTCGGGTTGATAACCGAATCCAAGGAAAGTGGCAGAACATGGAGAATTGCACTTAAAATGTCAAAAGAAGGATTCTGTTTTCCATTTTCAATATTGGCGATATACTTCACCGAAACATTACTTTTCAGTGCCAGTTGCTCTTGTGTCATTTTCATCGCTTTTCGGACAGCCTTTATATGCTTCCCCAGAGCGATTGCATCCGCATTCGGCATCATCATCACCTCAATAGTATTGTATCGTTCTTGCGGAAAGAGCGGTATAACATCATCGTTCCCGCGATTTTGTCCTATTGTGCCGATTTTTGCGTTTCCCGGTCGAGTTATAAAAAAACGGTAACTCGTCCGGGCGATTTCACGCGCTATTCGATCACAGTTGCCGTTTGTGGAGGTAGCTGTGATTTTTTATTGGGGTAACGCATCAAAAAAAGCCTGTCTGTTGCTGTAGACCAGAATGCCAACAAACCGGCACAATTGTTCTACTTCACCACCCATAATCATGCCGATGTGCAATATTGCGCCAGCTTCCCTCAATGGGAGGCTGGCGTTTTCGCGCTTTTAAGGGCAAGGTGTCGTGCGCCACCACGATCCTTTTTGTCCGAATGCTCACATTCCGTAAAATAACTGGAGGATTATTGATAATGAAATCGACCTATTTGCTGCCGTGGTTCAAGATGACCACATGGTACTTTCGACTTTCTCGCTTGCTGAAAGTTTCCAACGTCAAAAAGCGCACCAAAAATCATAGTGCTGATGCCGACCGTATTTTCATGTTGGTGAAAAATCATGTGCTGGCCGTATCCGGCATGGGAGATGAAGCTCCGCCCACTCCCGGCGGAAGAAACGGAGGGAGTGATGTTTTATGATCCTGCTGCAACGGGTGAACGAATCCAAAACCTCCGAAAAGACCGTGAAGTGACACAAGAACAGCTTGCCATCGACCTGAACATCAGTGACCGCTACATGAGAAATCTGGAGAAGGGTGAGAAAGTTCCGTCTGTCGACCTCTTTGTGGAGCTGCGGGAGCGATTTGGCTCCTCGCTGGACTACATCGTCTTAGGTGTGTCTGCGTCCCAGCGGGAGCAGGAACTGCAAGATCAGCTGCAAATGCTCCGCAAAGAACTGAAAGAAATGCAGCGGCGGATTCTTGTTATGCTGGAAATGCTGGGCGAATCTGCTTGATCAAACGCTTTACTGTTGTAAACCGGAACGATTGGTTCCGGCTAAAATCGAAAAACCGGAACTACTGGTTCCTAACGAGAACTTCAGTTTTCAAGTACACTATGGTCACAGCAAGGGCAGCCCCCCTAACAGGGGACGACAAACCCGAAACTGTACCGTGTACCTTGAAAATTGAAGAAGCAGCTTTTCGGCACTTCCAGACAATGATACTTCCGTAATTCGCGGCCCGGTCAGAAAGCAGACGGGGTGGCTGAGATGCCAATGGAGCGGTGCAAATCCGCCGCCGAAAAGTTCCCACCTCCGGGGTGTCGAGGACAAATAGGAGAAAAACAGTATTTTTCAAACCACCAGTTGAGGATTTCTCGGCTGGTGGTTTTACATTTCCCATCAAAATACCGATATGGAGGAAATCTATATGAGTCGATTTTATAACAACTGCGTAGACGAAGCCAGCTTGACTACCCTCTGCCCGATTTGTCTGGATTCCTTTCAGGGGGCAAAGGGCGTTCGCGTCCGGCGCGCAGACCCTAAGCAGAAGATCAAGGATGTCTGCACCTACTGCCAGATTCGCTATGGTTTCGATTATTATGTACAGCCCGATAAGAACGCTGGGCAGTATGTGAAGCGAGGCCATTTCGATGATGAATCTGAATGCGCTTAAAATCGACCCGGAGTTTCAGGGCAAGATCCCGCCCCTGAATTTTGAAGAAGAACAACAGCTTGAGCAGAACATTCTCCACGAAGGGCGGCTGCTGAATCCCATTATCATCTGGAATGGCTTTATTCTGGACGGGCATACCCGCTACCGCATCCTGCGGAAGCATCCGTTCATCGCCTACCAGATACAGGAGATCGAACTGGCTAACCGCTACGCAGCTCTCTCATGGATCTGCCAGAACCAGCTTGGACGCAGAAATCTCGACCCGGAACGGAAGAAGTTTCTGATGGGCAAGCTGTATGAATCCGAAAAGCTGGCACGGGGCGGCTCCAAAGAGCGGGCACACGATGAGAACGGACGGTTCACCTCAATGGTTCAAAATGATCCATTGAGGGCAAAGCAGCTCTCCACCTGTGAGCGCATTGCCGCACAAAACGGCGTTGGGGCGGCTACCGTAAAGCGAGCGGAAAAGTATGCCAAAGGCGTGGACGCTGCGGAAGATGCAGTCCCCGGTGCAAGAGAGGAAATCCTGACCGGGCGCATCAAGGCAACGGATGCAGAAATCACCGCCTTGGCAAAAACGCCAAAAGCAGAAATTCCTGCTGCTCTTGCAGAATTACGGAAGCCAAAGCAGGAACGTCAGCCCCGAAAAGCCGAAACCGCTTCTTCAAAACAAACACTTTCTGAAATCAGCAAAAGCATCCATGGGCATCAACGCCAGCTTACTGCCGAAGAAAGAACCTCTCTGAAAGCATCCATTGACAACCGCTATCAGGAACGAGCCGTTGCAAACGGCTCCCTGATGATGTGCGAGGTACAGGGTGCCAAAGAGGACTTTATTCGCCGCTGGAATAACATTTTCAAAGAATACCCGGATGTTTTTGAAGATTCGGACTGCCGCAAGATCATTCATGACTTGACCGAAGATGCCGTACAGTATCTTCTGAAAATAAAGGAGAAAACGCTATGATGCTTTCTAACCTGAACCTTTCCAGCCTGCCGGAGTGCAACTTTGAAGTGCGGTACGTTGACAGCGTTCTGCTGAACCCCTGCGCCGAATATCAGCGGCTGCTCCGCATGGGCAAGGTTGCACGAATCGCAGCAAACTTTTCGGAGTACATCGCCAATGAGCCGAAAGTCAGCTACCGGGATGGCCGCTACTTCGTCTTTGATGGTCAGAACACCATTGAGGCACGGAAAACGTGCAACGGTGGGCGTGACCTCCCGATTCGCTGCAAGGTATTCTACGGCCTTTCTAAAGAGCATGAAGCTCTGCTGTTTGCTGTGCAGACAGGCATTTCCAGCGAACTGACCGCGGGTGAACAGCTTCGTGCCAAACTGGTGGCACACGAAGAAAACGCCTGCGGCTTTGCCGCCGTAACGGAAAATACCGGTGTACGCTTTGCGCTGGATGGGATTCGTGCCCCGTGGAGAATCTACTGCATCCGCTCGGCTTACTACATCTACAAGAGCTACGGTGCATCACTTTACCGTGAAATGCTGAGCGTTCTCGTAGATGCGTGGGGCGGCGATTCGGATTCGTTCCTGTCTGGCATCCTGCATGGCATGGCTCGTTTTCTGGCTCTGTATCAGGGCGAATACAGCCGGGAACGGCTGATTCTCCGGCTGCGCACAGTGCATCCCAAGACCATCACCCGGTTGGCACAAAACGACACTGGCAATGTGGCAGACCGCCACATGAAACAGATCCTGTCCATCTACAACGGTGCTGGCCGTACCCACAATTTGCCCTGCAAGCGGTGATGAACATGATTCCAGTCAACCGAAAGTTTCTGCGTGGTGATATTTACTACGCCAATCTGGAGCCACACCTTGGCTCCGAGCAGGGCGGTATCCGCCCTGTGGTCGTGGTGCAGAACAACACCGCAAACTGCTATTCGCCCAACCTCATTGTTGCGCCTGTCACATCAAATACTGCAAAGAAGCCCGATCACCAAGCCCACGTTCTTGTGGACGGTAATCGGGCTTTTTTGCAGCCCTCTATGATCTTGGCAGAATCTGTCCAGACCATCAGCAAGGGACGGCTGATCCGCCCGATGGGGCGGTTGAGCATCCCGGAACTCATTCGGCTCAATTATGCGCTGCTCTATCAGCTCGATCTGAACGAATGGGTATGGAGAAAGGAGGCCTATGAACGCTATCTGCGATACCACCGCTAAATCGGATACTATTTCCGTCAAAGGCTGCAAGGTCAAGATCACCTATGCGCCTGCGGATACGGACTGTCTGGATGCGATCCAGAAGCTGCTGCAAACCACCATCCTGCGCACGGCAGGGCACACCGCTGCCTGACATCCTTGTGTTCCTTGAATGCGTGAGATAAGATAAAATCGAACTGAACCTTGAAAACAAAATATGGACGAAACACGTTTGATTTTTCCTTTCTCACTCAAAGAAAGAGAGATTGAAATGAAAAAACGTGTCTATACCTTATACCGTGTTTCGACAAAGGGACAGGTCGAGAAAGACGACATCCCCATGCAGAAAGAAGCCTGCCGCAACTTTGCAGAAAGTCAGGGCTGGGAGATCGTCAAGGAATTTTCCGAAAAAGGCGTTTCCGGCTTTAAGAAGTCTGCCAAAGAGCGTGACGAACTCCAGAAAATTCAACAGGCCGCGATGGAGGGCAAGTTTGACATTCTGCTGGTGTTCATGTTTGACCGTCTCGGTCGCCGTGATGATGAAACGCCCTTTATCGTGGAATGGTTCACGAAGCAGGGCATCGAGGTCTGGAGCGTGAACGAGGGACAGCAGCGGTTCGACACCCATGTGGACAAGCTGATGAACTACATCCGCTACTGGCAGGCATCCGGCGAGAGTCTGAAAACCTCTGTCCGTACCCGGACAAGGCTGGAACAGCTCACCGGGGAAGGTCACTACACGGGCGGCACCGTGGCTTTTGGCTACAAGCGTGTCCGCCTTGGTCGGGTGAACAAGAAAAATCAAGAGGTCTGTGACCTTGTGATCGACGAAGCGGAAGCTGAGATCGTTCGGCTGATTTTCCACAAGTACGTTTACGAGGGCTACGGCGCACAGAAGTTGAGCCACTATCTTTATGAACAGGGAGTCGTAGGACGGAACAACAAAAATATCCCCAACACCAGCATCGTTCGGATGATCAAGAACAAAGGATACACGGGCTACCTTATCAATGGTGCAGTGGAAGCCGAGTGCCCACAGCTCCGCATCATTGAACCAGAATTGTTCGAGCAGGCACAGGAACTGCGGCAGGCACGCACTTGTGAGCGTGGCGGCACTTCACTGGGCACCAGCTCCAAAGCCCTTTTGACCGGGCTGGTTTACTGCGGTCACTGCGGCAACCGCTTGAGCCTGACCAGCAGCGGACGGACACACACCTACGCCGATGGGCATACGGTGAAAGAAGTCCGGCCCCGGTATAGCTGCTTTTATAAGATCCGGCATCCGGGTGACTGCGATGGGCAGTCTGGCTACGGTGTTTCCAAGCTGGATTCCATTGTAGAAGAAGTTGTCCGGCAGATCTTCGCACAGTTCCGGGAAGTTTCCCGGAAGAAGCTGCTGGAATCGGTCAAGACCAACGATGCCGCCCGCATCCAGAAGAAGGTCAAGAAAATCCAGAAAGACTTGGAAAGCAAGCAGAAAGAACTGGACGACCTGAAAGCCGAAACCATCCTCGTCATCCGGGGCGTGAGTGCCTTGGACAAAGAACTGCTGGGCACACTGGTAGCCGAGGCAAGAGAGGCTCTGGAAACTCTGGAAAAGCAGCTCGTGCAGGCACAGGAAGAATACGAAGAAGCCACCAAAACGGCAAAGCGCAGCAACTACATCTGCAACGAGCTGTTTACATGGGCGGATGTGTACGACACCGCCAACCACGATGAACGCCGCGCCATTTTGCAGCAGTTCATCAAGGAGATTCGCGTCCGAAAAGACTATGAGATCTCGATTACGCTGAACGCCAGCTTCAATCAAGTGGAGCAGCTCAAGGCTGTGTCAACCTACGATGGTGCGGAAATTTTTGAAGAAATTTCCGAGAAGGGGGCATAAAAGCGATGCGCTTGCCCGCAGAACTCTGCAAAATGCAAAGAAAGAAGCGTGAAACCGATGGATTTTCAAAAAGTACATGGATGACCCCACCCGGTTCGCATCCGACTTCAGGGTTCGGAGCCCGGCACGGTCTGCCAAAGTTTTTAGGCATAAAAAACGCCGCATCGTACAAAACGATGCGGCAAATTGGTGGACCTAGAGGGATTCGAACCCTTGACCTCTCGGATGCGAACCGAACGCTCTCCCAGCTGAGCTATAGGCCCATATTTAGGGGCGTGACTCGGTTGGGCGACCAACCGTTATACTCCCCATTCTAAAGCCCACAACTCTGTGGGGCACAAAAGCGATACGCTTGCACTCCCAGCTGAGCTATAGGCCCATATTTAGGGGCGTGACTCGGTTGGGCGACCAACCGACATACTCCCCATTTGAATGCCCACAACTCCGTGGGGCACAAAAGCGATACGCTTGCACTCCCAACTGAGCTATAGGCCCATGTGATGACCCTGTAAGTGTAACTCTGTTCGGGAAATTTGTCAAGTATTTTGGGCAGGGCCAAAAAGCATCGCTCAGCGGTTGCCTAGCTGCCAGAAAGCAACAGCGCTGGCAGCGGCAACGTTCAGGGAATCCACGCCGTGGGACATAGGGATTTTTACGGTGTAGTCACAGGCGGCAATGGTGCTGTGGGCAAGGCCGTCACCCTCTGTGCCCAGCACGATGGCGAGCTTCGGCTCGGCGGAAAGAGCGCTGTCGTCAATGCTTACGGAGCGGTCGCTCAGAGCCATGGCAGCAGTCTTGAAGCCAAGACTGTGCAGCTGAGCAATGCCGTTTTCCGGCCAGTCGGCAGGGCAGGTGCCGATCTGCGCCCAGGGCACCTGAAACACGGTGCCCATGCTCACACGCACGGCACGGCGGCACAGCGGGTCGCAGCAGGAAGGAGTAACGAGCACGGCATCCATGTTCAGTGCAGCGGCGCTGCGGAAGATCGCTCCCACATTGGTGGAGTCCACAATGCCCTCCAGAACGGCCACCCGGCGGGCATTGCGGCAGACCTCTTCCACGCTGCGCGGCAGCGGGCGGCGGAAGGCGCACAGCACGCCGCGGGTCAGCTCGAAGCCGGTCAGGCTGGCAAGGGTCTCGCGGTCGGCTGTGTACACCGGGGCATCCCCGCAACGGGTCAGGATATCGGCAGCCGGGCCGGTGATCTGTTTACGCTCCATGAGCAGGGAGAGCGGTGTGTATCCGGCATCCAGCGCGCGGGCGATCACCTTGGGGCTTTCGGCAATAAAGATGCCTTTTTCCGGTTCCAGACGATTGCGCAGCTGCGCCTGCGTCAGGCGGGCATAGACATCCAGCTCCGGTGCGGAAAGGTCTGTGATCTCGACAATATTCGGCATAAGGAAGTTCTCCTTTGGAAAAGCTTTTTTCTTATTCTAACACAACCTGTGAGGGAATGCAAAGTGCGGGCCGGGCACGGGCCGTATTTTCGGCGCTGGCAGAGCGCCGGGATACACATGCCGGATATGTAAAACTGATATGGACCAAGCTGTAAAAATATATTATAATAATAGGGTACGAAAAGAGGGGAAAAGGTAATATGAAAACAAAACATCATGGGCAGATGTCAGAGTCCTTCCTGACGGCGGTGTTCCTTTCGCTTTCGGGCGGGCTGCAGGATGCCTATACGTATCTGTTCCGCGGTAAGGTGTTTGCAAATGCACAGACCGGCAACATCGTGCTGCTGAGTTCCAACATCATGGATGGTCAGTGGGATTGGGTGCTGCACTATCTGGTTCCTCTGTGTGCTTTTGCGCTGGGCGTACTGGTGGCAGAAAAGATGCGGGAGCGCTTCTGCGACATGCAGCGGCTTCACTGGCGGCAGCTGGTGGTGCTGGGCGAAGTGCTTCTGCTGTTCATTGTAGGTCTTTTACCGCAGGAGCAGAATCTGCTGGCAAACGCCATCGTTTCCTTCTCCTGCGCAATGCAGGTGCAGGCGTTCCGCAAGGTGAACGGCTATGCATTTGCCAGCACCATGTGCATTGGTGACCTGCGCAGCGGTGTGGAAGCATTCTGCATCTGGTGCAAGACCCATGAACCGAAAGTTAAGGATCGGATGATGCGTTATTTTGGCATCATTCTGTTGTTCGCGGTGGGTGCCGGTATTGGAAGCATGGGCGCAGCGCGGCTGGCAGGAAAGACCATCTGGATCTCCTGCGGGCTGCTGCTGGTAAGCTTTGCGCTCATGTTCATCCGGGAAGAAATCGAAGAAAACCCTGTGATCGAAAAGAATCTGGCTGAGATCCGGCAGGAGACACGGGAGATCGACCGGACTCTCAAGCAGGAACTGAAGGAAGAGCGCGAGGAACTGCATGAGGAATTACACGAGAAATTGAGATAAAGCACCGGACATCAAAAAAGGAGCCGCTGCGTGATGCAGCGACTCCTTTTGCTTGTCGAGAAAGGAAATTACTCAGAACGCAGGGCGGTGACGGGGTTGCACTTGGCTGCGCTGCGGGCGGGAATCAGACCGCCAAGGATCGTGAGCAGGGTAGCCAGAACGATCAGGACCAGTGCAGCCTTGGGCGGCAGCACAGCGGTGACGCTGGTGGTTCCTGCAATGGAGTGGATGAGCATGTTGCCGGGGATCAGCAGCAGCAGGCACAGGCCCACGCCGATCACGCCGGAGCACATTCCGATAATGAAGGTTTCGGCATTGAACACCTCGGAGACATTGTGCTTGGATGCACCGATGGCACGCAGAATACCGATCTCCTTGCGGCGTTCCAGCACGCTGATATAGGTGATGACACCGATCATGATGGAAGAAACCGCCAGCGAGATGGCAACAAAGGCCACCAGCACATTGCTGACCATATCCACGATCTTGGTCACGGCGCTCATCAGGGTGCCGACCGTATCCGAGAATACGATCACCTTGTCCTCTTCGCCCTGCGCACGCATGGCGGCGTTGTAGGCGTTCAGGCTGTCCACGATGCGGTTCTTGGCCTCAAAGCTCTTGGGGTAGATCCAGATGCTGCCGGGCTTGGCATAATCCGAATAGCCCAGTGCACCAAGAACACTGCTGTAGGAGGTGGTGCTGGACTGCAGGTTCATCTTGACCAGATCCACAAGGTCGTCGGTGCTCATGTTCACCTGCACGGCACTCTGGAACACGGTGGGGTCGATCTTCAGGGCATCTTCCACCTGACTGCTGAGCTGAGCGATGTTGTTCTGGATGGCGGACTGGATCTGCTGGCTGAACTGAGTGGTCAGCTGGGTCATCAGCTGCTGCATCACGGTGCTCATCTGGGTCTGAATGGCAGCGGTGAGTTTGGTCTGCAGAGCTTCGCCCAGCTTCTGGCTCAGCTGTTCCGAGTAGCTTTGCAGATAGCTCGTCATGATGCCCTGCAGGTTCTGCTGCAGCGAAGCGGTGAACTGCTCCTGCAGGCCGGTGGTGTCCAGCAGGTCGCCCATGGATTCGGACAGAAGCTGTTTGAACTGGTCGCTCTCCATATAGGAAGAGAAACCAATCTTATCCAGATTCAAGATGCCGTTGCCGATGATATAGCGCTTATAGCCATTCATGATCTTCTTCATCAGGCTCTGCAGCGCATCCTCCGAGACGGACAGGTCCATATCGGCAAACAACTGGCTCAGATCCAGCGCGTCCATGTCCGGCAGCTCCACATCACTCATGTCGATGTCGCTCAGGTCCAGATCGCTCAGATCCAGCTGGAATGCGGACGGATCAAGGATGGAGGAAAAGTCAAAGCTGCCATCCTGCAGATCAAATGCACCGCTCAGGTCGAACTGCAGCTTGCTTGCATCGAACTGGAAGGCATCCTTCAGCATATCGGTATCCACCGAGAACAGGGAAGAAATGTCAAGATCGGTTTCGCGCTGGTCGGCATCAAAGCGCTCGCCGGTCAGCACGTTCACTTCCGGGTCGGCAAGCTGCTGCTTTACCACTTCACTTTCGGCTGCATGGTCGATGGCGTAGTAGGTGAGTGCATGGGTATAGGCAACGCCTATGGGCAGAATGGTGGAGCTGGCATCTGCGCGGGGCTGCACCACGCCCACGATGGTCAGATCCGGACTGTTTTCCACAAGCTGCTCCACATACGCTTCATCGTCGGAGCGGTTGCGCCAGATCTGGCGTTCTTCGTCATAAACGTAATAGTCCGAGCTGGTAACGATCTTATATTTCAGGCCCACAAAGGTATCGTAGGGGTAGGTGCCGTAGCCGGTGGGAGCCTGTGTGTTCTTGTTTTTTGCGTACTCCTGCAGAAAACGCATCATCACGCTGTCGTCCTCAATGCCCAGAATATAAAGAGCGTAATCGCTGATGCTGCCATCCGAATTCAGCACAAGAACGGCCTCGTTGTAGCTTTCCGGCCAGCGGCCTGCCTTGACATCGTACTGATCTTCGTACAGCGAAGGCTCTTCGGCCATCTCGGTAAACACGCTCTGGTTGGTCATGGAAGAGACGATGCCGGCGGCAGAGGTGGTGTTGTTCAGCGCAGAAAGGCTGCTGTCCGGGAAGATCTGGCGCACGGTGCCGTCCTTGTTCTGGCGATAGATCAGCGGTGCGATGCCGTAGGAATACTCGATGGAAGCAGCATCCTCCGAGATGGTGCACTCGTCGCTGTCCAGATATTTTTTCAGGGAGGCAAGGTCATTGACGGAGGAATTATCCTCGGTCAGCTGGCTCAGCAGTTCACGCACTGTGACCATGCCCTCCGGGGTGGAAGAAGCGCTGGTGGCGCCCACATTGGTGTTGTTGGCAACGGCGCTGGTGTAGCTTCCCGGGTCCAGCAGGGCGGCAAGGTCTACGCCGGTGGTCGAGATCTGCAGCGGATATTCCGAAAGGGTGGAGCGTTCCATCTCCTGGATATAATTGCTCACACCGGCCGAGAGCGAAAGGATGAG
Organism: Faecalibacterium sp. BIOML-A4; assembly: GCF_009679665.1. Lineage (NCBI taxonomy): Bacteria > Bacillati > Bacillota > Clostridia > Eubacteriales > Oscillospiraceae > Faecalibacterium > Faecalibacterium sp. BIOML-A4. The sequence goes on from NZ_WKZG01000001.1 coordinate 61,080, forward strand.
CGCAATGCCGATGATGCCGATGGAACCCGCAAATGCGGTGAGCAGGGTGCGGGTCTTTTTGGTGAGCAGGTTGTTGAAGCTCAGCGCGAGAGCGGTGAGCGGCGACATGGAAGAACGGCCCAGATTTTTGTGCACCGGCGGCACCTGAGCGGAATCATCCGGCGCAAACGGTGCGGTGTCCGATTGGATCACGCCGTCCCGCAGGCGGACGATGCGGGTAGCATACTGCTCTGCAAGCTCCGGGTTATGGGTGACCATGACCACAAGGCGGTCTTTGGCCACCTCCTTCAGCAGCTCCATCACCTGAATGCTGGTGTCGCTGTCCAGTGCGCCGGTCGGCTCGTCGGCCAGCAGGATGTCGGGGTTATTGACCAGTGCGCGGGCAATGGCCACACGCTGCATCTGGCCGCCGGACATTTCGCTGGGGTGCTTGTGCAGCTGGTCGCCCAGACCTACCTGCTCCAGCGCCTTGGTGGCCCGGCTGCGGCGCTCGGCACCGGAAATGCCGGAGATGGTCAGCGCCAGCTCCACATTGGAAAGCACTGTCTGGTGTGGGATGAGGTTGTAGCTCTGGAACACAAAGCCAATGGTGTGGTTGCGGTAAGAGTCCCAGTCGCGGTCGGTATATTTTTTGGTGGAGATGCCGTTGATGATCAGATCACCGCTGTCGTAGCGGTCCAGACCGCCAATGACGTTCAGCAGGGTGGTCTTACCGGAACCGCTGGGGCCGAGAATGGCGACGAATTCGTTGTCCCGCAGGTTCAGGCTGACATCATCCAGTGCTTTCTGCACCAGATCGCCGGTTTTGTATTCTTTCTTGATGTGGTTGAGTTGGAGCATGTGTGAGCCTTTCCGGCGCATCCTCGCAGGAACGCTGCCGCTGTACATTATAATAAACTGCCCGGATACAGGACCCGCAGCAAGGCGTTATACACTTCTATTTTACCGAAATAATATGAAAAAACTGTGTATATTTCAACGTAAATTTTGACCGGACCGGTATTTTTGGCTTTTGAGGCAGAAAAACAGGAAAATAAAGGAAAAATTGACGTGGAGGTTGAATTTGCGTCGCCGTCGTGCTATTTTAATAGCGGAAGATCCTGATAAAACAGAAAAGCATCGCGAAAGCAGAATTACACTGCCAATACGACGCAAAAAATCTGCGATGAACCGTAAGCACAAAATAAAATGCGTCGCAGAACAGAAAAACACGACAAAAAAACGCAACGAATGTGATTTTGACATTTTTAGACGCTTTTTCAGGATTGAACCAGCCCTCTCTGCTCTTTAAAATAAGATAAGAAAAACAAGGAATGCCTTGAAAACGTCGCAGGACCTTGTAGCAAGGGAGGAAAAATTATGGAACGTACATTTTCACCTATGATCCGTCAGTTTTCGGCAATCGACGGGTTGCAGAAAGCATATACGCTGGTATACTCAATGGATACAGGCAACGAAAACGGTTGCTGCCTGACGCTTTGCCGTACCGGGAACCGGCAGTACATGCAAAGCTGCTACATTGCAGCTGCACCAGAGTTCTGCTACCGGATCCTGCGCTATCTGTGTGAGAATGGCGTCCAGCCGGAGATCTGGCAGGATGTGGTAGAAGAACTGACCGATACAGAACAGCTCAGGCAGAAAGGCGGCGCGTTGCGTGGAGAGTGAGCACACAGCAAAAACGCTGCAGATCGCCCTTGGAAGCTACGACCGCAAGGAGCTGCGGGTGGAAAAGAACTACCTGCAGGAGCAAAGCCCTGCGTTGGAGTGCACCTGCTTCCAGAACGGCGGCCGTCTGCTGGAACAGCTGCGTCAGGGCCGTCAGTTTGATGTTGTGATCCTCTGCAGCCAGCTGGAAGATATGAGCGGGCTGGAGTTTTTAATGAATATCCGCAGCATGGATCCCAAACCGAATGTTGTTCTGTTTGATGAGGGCAGGCGGCAGAATACGAGTGCCATTTGTCTGGAATCGGGCGATGGATTCTGCTATGTGGGCCATGCCGAACTGAAGAACCTGCTGTGGGAGCTGTACCGCCTGCCGGGACGGCAGAGCCAGCGCATGGAACGCAAGTGTCAGGAACTGTACGAGGGCTGGGGCATCCAGCTGCCGGACGTGAACTGCAACTATCTTTCCTGTGCGGTGGGCGTGGTGTACGGCACCAGCCAGAAGCTGGCCATCCGCAAGGAAATCCTGCAGGCGGTGAGCGAGCAGTACGATGTGTCGGTCTCTGCTGTGGACAGCGGCATCCGGCGTATGATCGACCAGCTGGAAGCAAAGCCCTCGGCCAAGTGGCTGCGCTTCAAGGACGAAAGCGGATTTGCGGACGAGAAACCTACCACTGGTAAACTGATCTACACTGTCAAGAATTATCTTCAGCGTCAGAAGGACGACTGAGCATAAAACACAGGAGGCGCAAGGGTATGGAGCAGATGCGGCAGAACGAGGCGGGTGCACTGACCGCGCAGGCGATCCCGCAGAAGGATGTGGAACAGGCATGCTTCCATGCACTGGGCCTGATCGGACGCAATTGCGAATATCTGGACCAGCACCTTGCGCATGTGGGTGCCGACCAGCAGACCCGGCAGGCGGTGAACGATATCAGCGCTGCGTCGGCAAGGCTGGACCGCACTGTGAACGAAGTGATGTCGCTGCTGGATTTTCTGCGCACCGAGGAAGACCCGCGGCTCTATCCGCTGGACCTGTGCCAGCTGCTGCAGCAGGTCGCCGCACAGGCCGATATGGTGCAGGCACAGCTTGGGGTGGAACTGACGCTGGACTATGGCGGCTGGACAGCCTGCCGGGTTATGGCGGACCGCAATGATGCAGAACTGCTGTGCCTGCATCTGCTCTCGAATGCCTTGCGGGCCTGCAGTGCGGGCGGCAAAGTGCGGCTGATGCTGCGCCGCAGCGAAAGCTTCTGGCAGCTGACGGTGATGGATAATGGCTGCGGCCTGCCGGAAGCAGGCGAGGATGCATGGCTGGAGAACCGGCGCTGCTTTCTGGGCGGCGCAAAGCTGGGCCTGCTGCTCTGCCGCGAGTGCTGCCGCCGTATGGGCTGGGGCCTACGGGTGGAGCGCGCACCGGAAAAGGGCACACAGGCAGTGGTGACCATTCCGCTGTGCACCGACCGCATAACGGAGCCGACGGTAGAGCTGCATACGGGAGGCGATACGGCACAGGCACAGCAGCATCAGTACCAGCTGCGCAATATGCTGGTGCGGGAGCTGCGTACCATGCCGGAGCGCGGCGACCCGGACGAGCTGTGATGCATGCTGCATGATTGCATTATAATAATGAATAAGGACTGCTGCGGGGGAGATGCTCCTGTGCGGCAGTCCTTTTTTTGTTGGCAAAGGTTAAAAAACTTTGCCGAGACACCGGTGCAGCCGCATAAAAAGCGACAAGTTCACAAAATGTTTAACTTTTTGAGCGGAAAATACTATTTTTTCTGTGTAAAATAAGGGACGCTGATTGATTGTGCCGCAAAATTGGATTATAATACATTTGTATGCGAATTGACAAAATGATTCGTTAACAAACTAATTTTTGGCAAAGAAATTGATTTTGCCGTCCACCGGGGGCTTTGCCTCCGGCATTTGTCCTTAGGAGGAAAAACAACGTGAGAGTAGGTCTTGACATCGGCAGTACCACCATCAAGTGTGTGGTGCTGGATGAACATGATGCGCTGCTGTATTCTACATACGAACGGCATTACAGCCATATTCTGGAAAAGGCGCAGGAGCTGCTGCGCCGCATCGATGCCGAGCAGCTGCACGGTCAGAAGGCGCTGCTGAGCATTTCCGGTTCGGCGGGCATGGGTCTGGCCGACAGCTGCGGCGTGCCCTTTGTGCAGGAGGTGTTCTCCACCCGCGTAGCGGTCAAGCGCTTTGTGCCTGCCACCGACTGCGTGATCGAGCTGGGCGGTGAGGATGCCAAGATCCTGTTTCTGACCAACGGTACCGAGGTGCGCATGAACGGCAGCTGTGCCGGCGGCACCGGTGCCTTTATCGACCAGATGGCCACCCTGCTGAAAATGGGTGCCGACGAGATGAACAAGGCAGCAGAGAACGCACAGCGCACCTACACCATTGCGTCCCGCTGCGGCGTGTTTGCCAAGAGCGACGTGCAGCCCCTGATCAATCAGGGTGCCCGCACCGAGGACATTGCTGCCAGCATTTATAAGGCTGTGGTCAACCAGACCATTGCAGGCCTTGCACAGGGCCGTCCCATCAAGGGCAATATCCTGTATCTGGGCGGCCCGCTCACCTTCAGCAGCGTGCTGCGCAAGAGCTTTGACGAAGCGCTGAACGTGACCGGCACCTGCCCGGAGAACAGCCTGCTGTATGTGGCACTGGGCGCTGCCCTCTATGCCGACAAGGCTTTTGTTCTGTCTGAGGTGGCCGATGCGCTGGATCGGTACGCCGCCACCGCCACCTACGCCAGCGAGCCGCCGCTGTTCGCCAGCAAGGAGGAGTATGAGGCGTTCCACGCCCGCCATATGTCCCACAGTGTGCCGCGTGTGCCGTTCAGCGCGCAGTGCGGCCCGGTGCATATCGGCATCGACTCCGGCTCCACCACCGTCAAGCTGGTGGTGGTGGACGAGAAAAGCCAGATCCTTTACACCAACTATCAACCGAACCTCGGCAACCCGCTGCCCCTCATCCGGGAACAGCTGCTCAAAATTTACAAGGAGCACCCGGGCCTGCAGGTGGCCAGCGTGACCACCACCGGCTACGGCGAAGAGCTGGTGAAGAACGCATTCCGCTGCGATTACGGTCTGGTGGAAACGGTGGCGCACTTTACCGCTGCAAAATACTTTATGCCGGATGTGGATTTCATCATCGACATCGGCGGTCAGGATATGAAGTGCTTCAAGATCGAAGATGGTGCCATCAGCAACATCTTCCTGAACGAAGCATGTTCCTCCGGCTGTGGCAGCTTTCTGCAGACCTTTGCACAGGCACTGGGCTATGACGTGAAGAAATTTGCAAGCCTTGGCCTGTTCGCAGACCGCCCGGTGGATCTGGGCAGCCGCTGCACCGTGTTCATGAACAGCTCGGTCAAGCAGGCCCAGAAGGACGGTGCAAGCATCGAGAACATCTCGGCTGGTCTGTCCATCAGCGTGGTCAAGAACGCACTGTACAAGGTCATCCGCGCTTCCAGCCCGGAAGAGCTGGGCCGCAAGATCGTGGTGCAAGGCGGTACCTTCTATAATGAAGCCGTGCTGCGCGCCTTTGAAAAGGAGATGGGGGTGGAGGTCATCCGCCCGGACATTGCCGGCTTGATGGGCGCTTACGGTGCGGCTCTATTCGGCCTGCGCCAGAGCCAGAAGGCCCACAAGACTGCTTCTGCCATGATGAGCCAGAAAGAGCTGGAAAAGTTTGAGCAGAAGGTGGTCAGCGTCAAGTGCGGCGGCTGCGGCAACCACTGCCAGCTCACCGTCAACACCTTTGCGGATGGCCGCAAGTACATCTCCGGCAACCGCTGCGACAAGCCCGTGACCGGCAAGAGTGCCGACGACAGCCTGAACCTCTACGCCTACAAACAGCAGCTGCTGGCCGAGTATAAGCCGGTGGCCGGCAAGCGCGGCTCCATCGGCATCCCGCTGTGTCTGGGCTTCTACGAGCTGCTGCCCTTCTGGTGGGCCTTCTGGACAAAGCTTGGCTTTGCCGTGCACACCAGCCCGGTGTCCAGCCGCGGCCTGTACCTCGCCGGTCAGGCTACCATCCCCAGCGATACCGCCTGCTTCCCGGCAAAGCTGAGCCACGGCCACATCAAGGCCCTGAGCCAGATGCAGCTGGACGCTATTTTCTACCCCTGCCTGACCTACAATGTGGACGAGGGACTGGGCGACAACCACTATAACTGCCCGGTGGTGGCCTACTACCCCGAGGTTCTGGCAGGCAACTGCCCGGAGCTGGAAGGCACCAAGTTCATCTATGACTATGTGGGCATCCACCGCCCTAAGGACTTTGTGCACAAGATGGCAAAGAACATCCTGCCCAAGTACTTCGGCGGCATCTCGGAAAAAGAGGTGCAGGCCGCAGCGGATGCCGCCTATGCGGAATACGAGTCCCACATGGCAAAGATCCGGGTGAAGGGCAGCGAGATCATCGACGAAGCCCGCCGTCAGGGCAAGCGCATCATCGTGCTGGCAGGCCGCCCCTACCATGTGGACCCCGAGGTGAACCACGGCATCGACCGCCTCATCACCCGCCACGGTGCTGCCGTTGTTACCGAGGACAGCATTTCCAACCGGGTGCAGAAGTTCCCCACCAGTGTGCTGAACCAGTGGACCTACCACAGCCGCCTGTATGCCGCCGCCAAGTACTGCACCACCCAGAAGGATATGGATCTGGTGCAGCTGGTGTCCTTCGGCTGCGGCGTGGATGCCATCACCACCGACGAGACCCGCGAAATTCTGCAGGAGGGCGGCAAGCTCTACACCCAGCTCAAGATCGACGAGATCACCAATCTGGGTGCCGTGAATATCCGCCTGCGCAGTCTGTTCGCCGCTCTGGATGAGCGCGACGAGGTGGCCGCAGAAAAGGCAGAATAAAATAGAGATAGAGCAAAAAGCTTTTTAAGAAAGCAACATAGGAGGAACCTATGGAATACAATTATCCCAAATTTACTCCGGAGATGAAGAAGACCCACACCATCCTCATCCCCAACATGGCCATTACCCAGTTCCGCTTGCTGGAGTACGCTCTGCGTTACGACGGCTACAAGTGCGAAATTCTGGGCAACTGCGGCAGTGCCGTGGCACAGCTGGGTCTGAAATACGTCCACAACGACACCTGCTACCCGGCTCTGCTGGTCATCGGTCAGTTCCTGGACGCGCTGAACAGCGGCAAGTATGATCTGGACCACACCGCGCTGCTCATCACCCAGACCGGCGGTGGCTGCCGTGCTTCCAACTACATTCATCTGCTGCGCAAGGCACTGGTCAAGGCGGGCTATCCACAGATCCCGGTGGCCAGCCTGAACTTCTCGGGTCTGGAAAAGGACAGCGGCTTCCAGATGACCCTGCCGCTGGCCCGCCGTGCGCTGGCCTGCATCTTCTACGGCGATATGCTGTGCGCTTTGCGCAATCAGGTGGCACCTTACGAGAACGAGAAGGGGGCTGCCGATAAGATGGTAGACCTGTGGGTGGAACGCTTGGGCCGTGTGCTGCTGGCAGGCAAGGGCTACACCTCCAAGGAGATGAAGCACACCTTCCCCCTCATCGCAAAGGACTTTGCTGCCATCCCCGTTACCCGGGTGCCCAAGGTCAAGGTGGGCGTGGTTGGCGAAATTTACGTCAAGTACAGCCCGCTGGGCAACAACGACCTGCAGAAGTTCCTCGAAAGTCAGGAATGCGAGGTGAACTTCCCGGGCCTGATGGGCTTTGTGCAGTACTGCGCCTTCAACATGGGCGAGGACCACGTCCTGTACGGCGGCAAGCTGGCGGTGAAGATCGGCATTGACCAGTTCCTGAACTGGCTGGACGGCATCGAGCGCGCCATGCTCAAGGCTGAGGCCGACGCAGGCTTCTACGCCCCCGGCCCCTTCAAGGAGCTGGTGGAAAAGCCCAAGGGCATCATTTCGCTGGGTGCCAAGATGGGCGAGGGCTGGCTGCTGACTGCCGAGATGATCGAGCTGGTGCAGGGCGGCTACGGCAACATCGTGTGTGCCCAGCCCTTCGGCTGCCTGCCCAACCACATCGTGGGCAAGGGCATGGTGAACAAGATTCGCGCCCTGTACCCCAGTGCCAACATCACCCCCATCGATTACGACCCCAGCGCCACCAAGGTCAATCAGGAGAACCGCATCAAGCTGATGCTGGCAGTGGCCAAGGAGCGCCTGAATGCCCCGGTGGAGGCAAAGCCTCTGACGGCAGAGGAGATCGCAGGCGGCGCACCCAAAGTCGGAGCAGCGGTCTGATGTTCTAAAGCGGAAAATACCGAAATGCAAAAAGCCCGTCCGGGCGTAAAACTCGGACGGGCTTTCATCATGCCTTGAGAAAAATCAATGCAGGAGAGATCACTTCTGATTCTTCATGTAGATGTGGTGGGGCAGACCGGCAATGTACAGCGGGGTCAGCTCGGCCTGGATCAGCGGGCGGGCATAAGCCAGAAACTCATCGGTCATCTGGGTGTGGTTGGCGTTCATCCAGCTCAGCGGTACCTTCTTTTCGAGATTTGCAACCTCGCTGATGGGGTGCAGCTCGGTGGTGCACTGGTACGGGCTGTTGGAGATGCGCTTCAGGGCCACCATCTGGCCGGTAACGCCCTCAAAGGCCGCCTTGGCGGCAGCACCGCCCACCTGATAGGCTTCGGTGATGTCGGTGCGGCTGGTCAGATGGCCTGCGCAGCGCTGCAGGGTGGAAAGTTCGATGCAGCGGGTCTTTGTGTCCAGATTGCGGGCCACCACATTTGCCAGATACCGTGCGGTACCGGTCAGGGCCTTATGGCCAAAGGCATCCACTGCGTGCACATCGTCGGCCAGCTCACAGACGTAGCGGCCATCTTCCAGCTTCACGCCTTCGGAAACGGCAATCACGATGCTGGGCTTCTTCTCCTGCATCACGCGCACCTTTTCAATGAAGTGTTCCACATTGAAGGGCACTTCGGGCAGGCAGATCATGTCCACACCCTCGCAGTCGTCACTCTTTGCCAGAGCAGCGGCAGCGGTCAGCCAGCCGGCGTTGCGGCCCATGATCTCCACCACGGTAACGTACTTGGTGCCGTACACGGTGGCATCGCGGATAATCTCCTTCATCACCACGCCGATGTACTTGGCAGCAGAGCCGTAGCCGGGGGTGTGGTCGGTGACCATCAGGTCGTTGTCGATGGTCTTGGGCACACCCATAAAGCGGATGTCGCTCTGGATGCGCTCGCCGTACTCGGCCAGCTTGCCGATGGTGTCCATGGAGTCGTTGCCGCCGATGTAGAAGAAGTAGCCGATGTTCAGCTTTTCCAGAATGGCGAACAGCTTTTTGTAGACGGTCTCGTCCTCATGCCAGTCCGGCAGCTTGTAGCGGCAGCTGCCGAGGAAGCTGGACGGGGTGCGCTTGAGCAGCTCGATGTCCAGATCGTCCGTCAGCACGGTGGAAAGATCCACCACCCGCTCCTCCAGCAAACCGGCAACGCCATTGCACATACCGTAAACGATCTCTGCGCCGCGGTTCTTGCAGCTTTCAAATACGCCTGCAAGGCTTGCATTGATGACGGAAGTAGGACCGCCAGACTGACCAACGATTGCATTTTTACCCATGATGATTTCTCCTTTTTTGTTTTTCTGTTTCGGCAATATAATATTACGTGCAGGATGCACGAAAACAGACGCGGGAAAAGGGGTTACAGACGGATATGACGCGGGGTGCCGTTGACATAGACGGGCGTTACCTCGTCCAGGATCAGCGGGCGGGCGTACTCCTCAAAGGCAGCAGTCACCTGCATCCCGTCGGGGCTGATCCAGTCCAGCGGCACCTTCTTTTCAAGGTTTGCCACCTGCTGCACATCCACCGACTCGGTGATGCACTGGTAAGGATAAGCGGAAATGCGCTTGAGCGCGATCATGCGGCCGGTCTCGCCCGCAAAGGCGGCGGCGGCTGCGGCACCGCCCACAGCGTAGGCTTCGTTCACATCCGTGCGGCTGGCCAGATGGCTGGCGCAGCGCTGCAGGGTGGAAAACTCGATGGCACGGCTCTTGCAGTTCAGCTTGTCGTGGATGAGGTCGGAAAGATAACGGCTGGTGCCGCTGAGCACGGCCTTGTGGCCAAAGGCATCCAGCTGGCCTGCGGTGGACACCAGATCGCACAGATAGGTGCCGTCGGCGGTCTTTACGCCCTCGCTGGCCGCAATGATCACATTGGACTTGCGGCGCTGCAGCTCGTCCACCTTGGCAAGGAACTTGTCCTGATCGAAGGGCACCTCCGGCAGCAGGATCAGATCCGGGCCTTCGCAGTCGTCGCCGCCCGCAAGGCAGGCCGCACCGGCAAGCCAGCCCGCATGTCGGCCCATGATCTCGGCCACGGTCACGCTGCGGATGTCATACACGGAGGAATCCCGGATGACTTCCTTTAAAATAGTGGCAATGTACTTGGCGGCAGAGCCGTAGCCGGGGGTGTGGTCGGTCAGGCACAGGTCGTTGTCGATGGTTTTGGGCACACCGATGAACCGCACGCTGCTGCCCACGCGCTCACCGTAGCGGGAAAGCTTTGCGATGGTGTCCATGGAGTCGTTACCGCCAATGTAGAACACCGCGCAGATGTCGTACTTGTCAAACAGGGTGAACAGTTTGATGAAGGGTGTGGAGTCCACATCCGGGTCCGGCAGCTTGTAACGGCAGCTGCCAAGGTAGCTGGAAGGCGTGCGCTTGAGCAGTTCAATGCTCATGCGGTCGTCCAGCAGGACGTTCAGCTCCAGCATTTCTTCCTTGAGCAGACCTTCGATGCCGTATTTCATGCCGTACACCTTGTCTGCACCCAGGCTGCAGGCGGCTTTGTACACGCCTGCCAGACTGGAGTTGATCACGGCGGTAGGGCCGCCGCTCTGACCAATGATCACATTCTTGGCCATGAGTACCTCCTTTTGCAAATTTCATTCTTATCATTTGTACATCGCTGCAGGTTCCGGCTTCCGCGCCGCCAGAGTGGGGTTTGGTCTAAAGGCCCTGCACTGCCCGCAGACCGTGCGGCAAACAAACCGGATGCTGCAAGTGATACAAAAAAGTTTGCGGCATGTGCACACCCTTTTTGTAAAATGTGCAAAATTACCACATCCTTATTGTACCTGTTTTGCCTGTTGTATGCAAGACCTAATTGGTTGCACAGGCAAAAAAATTATGATAAAATAAAAAACGCACAGCCCCGGGCGGATAAAACCCCCTTCTGTGCGGGAAAAATGGAGAAAGCTGGAAAAACCATGGGCATTTCACACGAGTATCATTCTGCGCCGCGCCGGGCACGGCGCGGTACAGTCAGCGGCAAGCTGCGCTTTCTGGGCGCAGTGGTCGCCATTTTGCTGGTATCCTACGCCATCACGGCCATTCTGGAAAAGGGCGCAGAGGGCGCGGACGATACCCCGTCTACCAACGCCAGCGGCATTGCCGAGAACATTCTGGCACCGCTGCCCATGCAGGGCGAAGCGGATAGCAGCAGTGCTGCACAGGATGGCAGCACCGGTGGGCAGGCCGTCACACTGGAGAACTTTGGCCCTGCAAAGCAGAGCGCTGGGGCCTACACCGTCAAAGCCTATGATGCCAGCGTCATCCGCCAGCCCAGCTGCGGGCAGGTGGACCTGAGCTACTTTGCGGACGCAGCCTTTCTGGGCGACAGTCTGACGGTGGGCTTCTCGGATTACCAGATCAATCTGGACGGGGCACTCATCTGCGGCTATACAGGCGTTGGCCCGGATGCCATTGTGAACCACAGCGCAGTCAAAAGCCCCACCCGCGGGCAGGAGGTAGCGCTGGATGTGCTGGCCGCTGCCCGGCCCAAGAAGCTGTATATCCTGCTGGGCACTAACACCCTCACCACGCTGGGCGCTTCGGATCGCTTCCTTGCCTACTATGGCCAGATGCTGGATATGCTGCGCGAGGCTTTGGGCGAGGACTGCGTGATCTACGTGCAGTCTATCCCGCCGGTGCGACCCTCGGCAGCTGCTGAAAAGCCCGGCCTTGCATCGGATGTGCTGCGCGGTGTGAACGAGCAGCTGGCTCAGCTGGCCGCCAGCAAGGGATGCGTTTACCTTGACCTGTGGGAGACCCTTGCCGACGGCGAGGGCAACCTGAAGGAGATGCTTGCAGCGCCGGATGGCGTGCATCTCTCTGCCGGCAACGGCTACGGCGCATGGGTCACCTACCTGCGAAACCACGCCAAGTACAGCGCGGATAATTCCTGGACGATGGGCAGCGTGTACAGCGCACAGTAAAACGGAGTGAAAAATAAAGAGCCATTGCACAAAACGGGTGTGCAATGGCTCTTTTGTGTATGATGCAGTTTCCCACAGCGACCCTACGGTGAAAAAGTGTTTCAGAAAAGCCCGCAGGCTTTTCTGAAACACAAATATAAAATAAATTTTCCGCTGAAAATGCCCAGAGCGAACGCGGAGGGCATTCCGATCATAAAATTACTCCTGCTGTTCCAACTCCAGAAGATACTGCTTCATCTCCACGCCATAGGCGTAGCCGGTGAGCTTGCCGGTGCTGCCCACCACCCGGTGGCAGGGCTGAAGGATGGCGATGGGGTTGCAGTGGCAGGCACCGCCCACGGCACGGCTGGCCTTGGGTTTGCCAACAGCGGCGGCCAGCTGGCCGTAGGTGCGGGTCTCACCGTAGGGGATCTTGTTCATCTCGGCCCAGACGGCCTTCTGGAAGGGGGTGCCCTTGGGGGCCAGCGGCAGATCGAATTCCCTGCGCGCCCCGGCAAAATATTCGTTCAGCTGCTCCTCGGCTTCCTGTAAAAGCGGTGTCTCGCACACCTTGCGGGGCAGCGGTTCCAGTTCCGGTACGCCGTCCGGGCAGAGGGTCAGCCCGCAGATGGCATCGTTTTCCTCTTCCAGCCGGAAGGTTCCCAGAATGCTGTTCACATACCAGACGTTCAAAAGTTGCGCTTCCTTTCCTGTGAGTTTGTGTTATACTGAAGCTATCTTAACACAAATGTACATCCGGCGAAAGGGGCGTTTTTTGTTATGGTACAGGCATTGGAAGAAATCATTGCCAAAAGCAGCAGCATCGTGTTCTTTGGCGGGGCGGGCGTTTCCACCGAGAGCGGCATCCCGGACTTCCGCAGTGTGGACGGACTTTATCATCAGAAGTACGCCTACCCGCCGGAAACGATCCTGAGCCATACCTTCTGGGAGGAGAACCCGGAGGAGTTTTACCGTTTTTACCGCGATAAGCTCATCGTGAAGGGGGCAAAGCCCAACGCGGCCCACCTGCGGCTGGCAAAGCTGGAACGGGAGGGCAGGCTGAAAGCGGTCGTCACCCAGAACATCGACGGCCTGCATCAGGCGGCGGGCAGCCGCACAGTGTACGAGCTGCACGGCAGCACCCTGCGCAACTACTGCACCCGCTGCGGTAAGTTCTACGATGTGGATTTCATTGCCAACAGCACCGGTGTGCCCCGCTGCACCGAGTGCGGCGGCATCGTCAAGCCGGATGTGGTGCTGTATGAAGAAGGGCTGGACGAGGAGGTGCTGTCCGGCGCGGTGAACGCCATCCGCCATGCGGATACCCTGATCATCGGCGGCACAAGCCTTGTGGTGTACCCGGCGGCAGGACTGATCCGGTACTTCCGGGGCGACCATCTGGTGGTCATCAACATGCAGCCCACCGGGGCAGATGCGGAAGCCGACCTGTGCATTGCAAAGCCCATTGGTCAGGTGCTGAGCGAGGATGTAACGCTGGATCTGTAAAACAAAAAGAGCGGCCCTGTTTCGCGCCGATTCTCGCCCCCGGTCCGGTATGCTGGATGCATACTGAAAAAGAATGGGGGAAACCAAATGATCCAGGTTTGTGAGCCGCCGCGCACGCGGCAGGTAAGGCGGCTTTCGGCGGAGGAATTCTGCCGGCTGGCGCAGAGCGAAGTGAGCAGTGTGTACCGTCCGCGCAGCGAGGTGCTGCGGATGCTGACGGTAGGCGAGGTGTGGGGCGTGTACAGTACACACGGTGTGCCGGGAGCCGGGTGCATCCTGCTGCCCATGGATGCCGATGTGGCAGCGGCGGCTGCGCTGCGCCGCTTTCTGGGCTGGAACCGCACGTCAGGTGGATATTTTTTGACCCCGGCAGCCGGGCCGGACGGCCATGCCGCCGAGACCCTTGCACCGCTGCTGGCTGCGGCTGCTGCCCGGCAGGAGTTTCTTGCCCGGCAGCGGGCACGGTGGGCCGTGGTGGAATGTGCGGCAGAAGAGCTGATCCCGCTGTATCTGCGTCAGGGGTTTGCTTTGCGGGCTATCCGTCCGCTGGACAGTCTGGCACCGTGTTTCCTGCTGCAGGCCGGGTGCCTTGCGCAGAATGTGCCGCCGGTATGGCTCCCGCTGGCCGACCGGGTGCACATTGCCATCCTGCTGGCTCGAGGCTATGCCGCGCTGGAAAGCCGCGAAAGCCCGCAGGGCACCGTGCTGGCACTGTATCCCGTATGATGTGAAAGTGAGGAAGTTGAAATGAAAGCAGTTGTTCTGGAAGATTATGCCATACAGCAGGGAGATCTGGACTGGTCGGGTGTGAAGGCGCTTGTGCCGGACATCACCCGCTATGGGCGCACCGCGCAGGAAGAGGTGGTGCCGCGCATCGGGGATGCGGAGATCGTGTTCCTGAATAAGTGCCGCATCGACGAAGCCGTTCTGGCCCAGTGCCCGAAGCTCAGGTGGGTGGGCATCATTGCCACCGGCACGGATAACCTTGATCTGAAGGCCTGCCGCAGCCATGGCGTGCCGGTAGCCAACGTGCCGGGCTATTCTACTTACAGTGTGGCACAGATGACCTTCAGCCTGCTGCTGGCCATCTGCCAGTGCGCCGACCGTTACCATCGCCTTGTGCAGGACGGCCAATGGCGCACCGAGGAGCCTGCGGCCTACGGTCTGCTGCCGCAGGTGGAACTGCTGGGCAAGACCTTTGGCATCTATGGCTACGGCAGCATTGGCCGGCAGACCGCCCGCATTGCCAAGGCCTTTGGCATGGAGGTGTTGGTGTGCACCCGCACCGTTCGGCCGGAGTACGAAGCCGACGGTGTGGAGTTCGTGGATCTTGACACCCTGCTTGCCCGCAGCGATGTGCTCAGCCTGCACTGCCCGGCAACACCTGCAACACGGGGGCTGATCAACGCGGCCACCCTTGTAAAGGCAAAGCCTGGCATGATCTTGCTGAACACCGCCCGCGGTGCACTGGTGGACGAGCAGGCCGTGGCCGATGCGCTGAAAAACGGGAAGCTTGGCTTTTACGGTGCCGATGCCTTTGGCACTGAACCGCTGCCGCAGGCAAGCCCTTTGCGCGGCCTGCCGAATGCCCTGCTGACACCGCACATCGCGTGGGCCACCAACGAAGCCCTGCAGCGGCTGATGGATATTACTGCCAACAACCTGCGCACATGGCTGGATGGCGCGGGAGAGAATATTGTGAACGCATAAAAATAACGGGAACGCCGCATGGACGTTCCCGTTTTTTTTAGTTCAGGATACCGCTTGCCTTGATGGACTGCACCGCCTCGGCAATGCGCTCCGGCGGCAGGGTGAGGGCAAAGCGCACGTAGCCTTCGCCCAGCGGGCCAAAGCTGGAACCCGGCGTGCACAGCACACCGCTCTTTTCCACAAGGTCAAGACAGAAGTCCATGCTCTTTGCGTACTTTGCCGGGATGGGTGCCCACACGAACATGCTGCCGTGACTGTCCGGCACATTCCAGCCAATGGAACGCAGGCCGCCGCACAGAGCGTCGCGGCGCTGCTGGTACAGGCCGCACTGCGTTTTTACCATGTCCAGCGGGCCGGTCAGGGCGGCGATGGCCGCTTTCTGCACCGGCAGGAACATGCCGAAATCGATCTGGCCGCGCAGTTTCTTGAAGGCAGCTACCACGTCCCTCCGGCCTACAAGAAAGCTGATGCGGGCACCGGTGACGTTGAAGCTTTTGGAAAGGCTGAAGAACTCCACGCCCACATCCATGGCACCCGGCGTATTGAAGAAGCTGTTGCCCACGGCCCCGTCAAAGATAATGTCGCTGTAGGCGTTGTCGTGGATGATGAGAATGTCATACTTTTTGGCAAAGGCCACCAGTTCGGCGTACAGCTCCGGGGAGCCGACGCTGCCCACCGGGTTTGCGGGCAGGGAGACGATCATATACTTTGCCTTGCGGGCCACATCCTCCGGGATGTCCTTCACATAAGGCAGGAAGCCGTGCTCCTTGGTCAGCGGGTAATACCACGGCTTTGCGCCGCCCAGCAGACTGCCCGCGATGAACACCGGGTAGCAGGGAGTGGGCAGCAGCACGGTGTCGCCCTCGTCGCACAGCACCATACCAATGTGGCCCACGCCCTCCTGACTGCCCGCACAGCTGGCCACCTGATCCGGCGCGATCTCTACGCCGAAGCGGCGCTTGTAGTAGCCGCACACGGCATCCAGCAGCTCAGGCAGGTCGCGCAGGCTGTACTTCCAGTTCTGCGGGTCGGCAGCGGCATCCATCATGGCCTTGCGGATGTGCTCGGCAGGCGCGAAGTCCGGCGTGCCGACGCTCAGATTATAAATGGTACGGCCCTGTGCTTCCAGAGCTACCTTGCGTTCGTTCAGTGCGGCGAAGATCTCGTCGCCGAACAAGTCCAGTCGTTTGGAAAATTCCATGATACAATACCCCTCAAATCCTCTTGTTTTCAACATGAACCATTTTAATAATAGAGCTATTTTAGCACGTTTTTCCAAACCGCGCAACGAAAAGGGCAGATGCGGGAGAAAGTTTCAACTTTCGGTGATGGGAAGCGAAGGATGTTTCACGGGAAGAAAACCCTCTCAGTCACGGCTGACGCCGTGCCAGCTCTCCCGAAGGGCGAGCTTTATGAGTGCAAACCATCAGATGCAAAAGAGCTCCCCCTTTCGGGGGAGCTGGCGAGCGAAGCGAGACTGAGAGGGTTTATCAATCGATCGTCGTTTTTGTCCGTCCCACGCCGATGACGGCGGTGCTGATCTTTTTCCAGCTGTTGCAGCCGCACACACCGTCCACACGCAGGCTCGTGCGCCGCTGGAAGCCTTTCAGCGCTTCCTCCGTCCGGGCACCAAAGATGCCGTCGATGCGGCTCCCGGTCTGGTAGCCCAGCGTGGAAAGCGCGTCCTGCAGAATCATCACATAGCAGCCGCGGCTTCCGCGCCGCAGGGTGGGGTAGCCTGCTGTGGTGCCGCTGCAGGCGGGCGTGCCGTAGCGGCGGTCCATGTGCACCCATGTGGGGGTCTGGCTCAGCGGCTCCACATAGCCCCATGCCCCGGTGCCCCGGGCTGCGTTGTAGATGGCCGTGCGGGCGGTCTGGGTCAGGCTTTGGCCCACGTCAAAGGATACGCCCGCGTAGTGCTGGCTGCGGGTGCCGTGGCCGCCCTCCCAGATGCGGCGGAAGGCATACCCCACCGGGATGCCCTTGCCGTACTTGCGGCGGGTCAGGTTCCACGCTTCCATGGCCGCAATGGTGGTCCACAGGGTGGGGCTGGCGGATTTTCCACGGAATTCCCGCACCCGCAGGGTGGTGCCGGTGCTGTAGGGCATGGGGTCGTTCTCGTTCAGGTTTGCATAGGTGTATACCTTGTTCTCGTAGGCATCGTAGATCAGAAGTCGTGCCATCGCTCATTCCTCCTTGCTGCAGTGTGGGCAGCTCTGGGCCTGCAGCGCGGCCCATGTTCCACGGTCCACGGTGCCGGTCACCAGCAGCCCAGCCCGCTGTTGTGCCAGCCGGACGGCGGCAGTCTCTTCCGGGCCGAAGCAGCGGTTCTCGGTCACATAGCCCTCGGTGCAGTACAGGCAGGAACGTCCGTTCAGCCATGTCTCCACCTGCGCCACGTCCGGCCCCACGCTGCCCGCGCCGATGGCCCGGCCCGGGTAGACCGGGCCATGCCCGATGCTGCGGTCGGGGTTGGGCATTTCGGCGGCGAGCTGCAGGCTCAGCGCTTCCACAGCTGTCCATGTGTCGGCATCCGCAATGCCGGTCTCGGGCAGGCCCAGCAGCTCCTGTGCGCTGCGGGTGGCGACGGCAGTCTCGTCGGTGTACTGGTCGGAGAGGGGCGGCTTCTCCACACTGGTAAAGTAGTAGGCAATGCGCTGCAAAAGCAGGCTGTAGTACAGCACTGCACTGCCGGAAGACCCCACTGTGAGCGGGGCACCGGGGTAGGGCAGGCGTTTCAGGGTGACCACCGGCCCGGATGTCCGCAGAGTGGACGCCTTGTCGTACAGGCTGTTCCATGTGGTACGTCCCACGATGCCATCTACAGTCAGCCCCGCAAAGCGCTGGTAGGCCCGCACGGCAGCTTCGGTGGAAGCACCGAACTGTCCGTCGATGCCAATGGCCGGGATGCTGCTCTCGTAGGCGCTCATGAGGTAGAGGTAGAACTGCAGCTCCCGCACCGCTGTGCCGGAAGAGCCTTTGCGCAGCACGCCCGGGTACTCGCCGGGGCGCAGGCTGGACGACAGCAGCTTATTGGCGATGTCGTTGTACACCTCGTATAGCTTGTTCCATGTCGTGCGGCCCACCACACCGTCGCTGGTCAGGCCAAAGTAGGTCTGGAACCGCTTGACTGCCGCTGTGGTGGCACTGCCGAACTTGCCGTCCACCGTGATGTTGTTCAGGTTCGAGTACACCGTGCGCGCGATCTTGAGCCAGAACTGCACCAGCCGCACATTCTGTCCGCTTGCACCCTCCCGCAGGGCGGTGCCGGGGTAGGCATTGGGGGTGCCGTTGTCGGACTGGATGCTGCGGAACTGGTCGTACAGCTCGGTCCATGTGTCACGGCCCACCACGCCGTCCACGGTCAGGCCGTATTTGCGCTGGAAGGCCCGCACCGTGTTGGCCGTTCCAGTGCCGTAAACGCCGTCCACTGTTAACGATGGGATGGAAGACTCATACTGTGCCAGCGTATTCAGCCAGAACTGCAGCTGTTCCACGGCGCTGCCGGTGGAGCCGGTGCGCAGTACGGTGCCGCCCCATGTGCCGTCCGAGAGAGTGCCGCTGGACACCTCGCCCTCGCTGGTCAGCTCCGCAAGATCCTTGACCGACACATAGATATAGCTGATCTTGTACCATGCCTGTCGTCCGACTACGCCGTCGGCGGTCAGGTTGAACTGCTTCTGGAACGCCCTGACCGTGGCGGCCATCTTGGCCCCGAACACGCCGTCCACAGTCAGCAGGCCGAGGAAGGGATAGTCCTTGGTGATGCGGTTCAGCTGGCGCTGCAGGGTGAACACCGCTGTGCCGCTGTCGCCCTGCCGGATGGGCGAACCGGGGTAGCTCTGGGGGATGGACTGGATGTTCGAGGTGCGGATGATCTCGATGTCGTTGCCGTAGTAATACTTCAGGATCTGCAAGGCGTTACGGCCCTGATTGGCCAGCGTCACGGTGCCCCACTGCTTGAGACCCGGGCAGGTGACCGATTTACCGTCGCAGTATTCAGAGTAGTAGGGGTTTACGGTGCCGGTCTTGCGGATATAGGTGTTGAAGATGTCGTCGGTGATGCGCACCATCACATCGAACACGGTGCGTCCGTGAACGTAATACTGGTCGTAGCTGGTGGAGTTGGTAATGTTGAAGGTGTAGCCCTTGCTGGGGTACCACTCGGTGTAGATGCGGTTGAGTGCCAGCGAGATCTGACAGTGGATGTTGGCCCGCAGGGCCTGCTCCGGCCAGGTAGGGTAGACTTCGCTGGATGCAACATTGGCGATATAATCCCGGAAGGAGACAGTCACATTGCGGGCGGATGCCGCAGGCTTGCCCAGATGCACCGTGATGTTTTTGGGAATGATGACTCTGTCCAGCACCCGGGGCACGCAGTTCTCCATGGGGTCCGGGCCGCTGCCGCCATCGCCGGTGAACAGTGAATGCTCCGGGATGACTATGGGCGGGTTTACCACGTCGCGATCCTCTTCGGTCTCGGGGATCATCTCCGGCTGGGCCAGTGTGACCTGCCCGGCAAAGATCTGCACACCCTGAATGCGCACGGTGCGGAAGCCTGCCTTTGCGGCAGTCAGGTCCACAACGGCATAGGGTCGGATGGTGTTGTCCTCCTGCAGGGACAGCGCACAGGAGGGGGCTTCAATGGAAAGGTCGGCAGCGGTGCCGGTCTCGTCGGTGATACGCTGAGCGGTAAAGCCGTTGCCGGACACGGTGACGAGAACACCCTCGATGGGCGAGGACTGACGGGCACCGAAAGCCTGAATGCGTAGAATGCCGGTGTTTTTCATAGGCGGATGCTCCTTTGCTGTAAAAGTGGTATCGCTTCTCTCACAGCGTATTCCGTCCGGCACCCGGGCGTGCATGGCAATGCACACCGCAAATAAAAAAGCCGCCCGAAGGCGGCAGGGGAGAAAAGTTTATTTGGCGCTGTCCTTGGCAAGGGCGGCGTCGATATTTTTTTGTAGAGCGGCAAGGTTTTCTTCCTTGTCGATGCCGCCAAGCAGGGGCTGCCCCACAACGTTGCCGTCCCGGTCAAAAACGTAAGTGGTGGGGAAGGCCATGATGTTCAGTGCAAACTTGCCGGCCTCACTGCCGGAGGCAAAGTAGATGTTGCGGTAGCTTGCGCCCGTTGTCTCCAGCAGTTTTTTGGCGGCATCAATGCCCTGCTGGTTGCCGTCCAGCGTCTCGGTGTTGATGCCGATGACCTCACCGCCCTGTGCCTTGACCTTCTCGTTCAGGGCGTTCAGGTCGTCCAACTCCTCCACGCAGGGCTTGCAGCCGTTGAACCAGAAATTCACCACCGTAAAGGCGTTGCCCGCAAACAGGCTGTTGTCCACCGGGTTGCCCTCTAAATCGCTGCCCTCAAACTTGGGGAAGGCGGTGCCCTGTGCGGCGGCACTGGAAGCGGCATCCTCTGCGGGGGCAAGAGCGGCGATCTGCTCCTCGATGGCACGAATCTTTTCGGCATCTGCGGTCAGGGTCTTGTACTCCTCGTCCGAGAACTGATCTTTGGCCTTTTCCACAGCGCTGAGCAGAAAATCGCCGTAGTTGGCGCTGATCGTGGTTTCGGTCACGTTTTTGTCCATGGATGAGAACACTTTCTCCCACAGAGCATCGTTTGCAGAAAGGATCTCGTTTTCCTCGGCCAGCAGCTGCTCCTCGGTTTTGCTTTCTGCTGCCGCAGAGGAAGCGGCAGAAGAGGATGCAGAAGATGCAGAAGATGCGCCCTGCCCGCAGGCGGCAAGGCTGAAAGCCAGCACAAGGCTGAGAAAAAGTGCGGCGATACGATGGATCTTCATGGTTTTACTCCTTTGTTGTTTCGGTATTTGATTGGTCCCCCAGCCCGAACTTGTATTGAATGGCGTCCGTGGGGCAGGCTTTCATGCACATCCCGCAGCGGATGCATTCGGCGTGGTTGGGGGTCTTGGTAATGTCTACGTCCATCTTGCAAGCCTTTGCACAGGCTCCGCAGGAGACGCATTTGTGGGTGTCTACGCGCATCTGGAACAGCGAGACCTTGTTCAGCAGCGCATAGAACGCGCCCAGCGGGCACAGCCACTTGCAGAAGGGGCGGTAGAATACCACGCTGCCCACGATGACCGCCAGCAGGATGCAGGCCTTCCATGTGAACAGCTTGCCCAGCGCAGCGCGGATGCCCGCATTGGTCAGGGAGAGGGGAATGGCACCCTCCAGCACGCCCTGCGGGCAGAGATACTTGCAGAAGAAGGGGTCGCCCATGCCCAGCTCATTGACCGCCAGCAAAGGCAGCAACACCACCATGACCAGCAGCACCGCATACTTTAAATAGCGCAGCGGCTTCAGCTTTTTGGTGGAAAGCTTGGGGGATGGGATCTTGTGCAAAAGCTCCTGAAACCACCCGAATGGGCAGAGGAAACCGCAGATGAACCGCCCCAGCAGCACCCCAAAGAGGATGAGGATGCCGGTAATGTAGTAGGAAAAGCGGAACTTGGAAGAGCCCACCACCGCCTGGAATGCTCCCACCGGACAGGCACCGGCCGCGCCCGGGCAGGAATAGCAGTTCAGCCCCGGCACGCAGACGTATTTTCCGCCGCCCTGATACAGCGCTCCTTTTGCAAAATTGGGTAGGTGGAGATTGGTCAGCAGGGTAGCCCCGGCTTGTATAAAGCCCCGGAAGCGGGCAAGGGGAGAAAGCTTTTTCTTTTTCTTATCCAATGCCCACACACTCCATACACAGCCGGATGGCTTTTGAAAATACGGTGTCTGCCTCGCCCCGCCATAAGCCGAACAGCAGCATCAGAACCCCGGCGGCAAGCAAAAGCAGCTGCGCCTGTTTTTTTGTCATGAACATCATAGCCTCCTGTTGTTTGATGGCATCAGTATACACCATGCGTGATAAAATCTCTGCTAAGAAAATCTTAACACGAATCTTAACACCGTCTGCTATAATCTGTTATAATGAAGAAAAAACGCAATTTTTATGGGAAAGGTGGAAAACAAAGATGCGCCTTTTGGTGGTAGAGGACGAGCACTCCCTGCGGGAGGATATTGCCCGAAAGCTGCGGCTGTCCGGATACGAGGTGGATGCCTGTGCAGACGGCGAGGCCGCGCTGGAGGCACTGGCAGCAGAGCGGTACGACCTTGTACTGCTGGACCTCAACCTGCCCAAGGTGGACGGAATGCAGGTGCTGCGCACCCTGCGCCGGCACGACCTTGAGACCTGTGTGCTGATCTTGTCGGCACGCAGTGAAATCGCAGATAAAGTGGAGGGGCTGGATGCCGGGGCGAACGATTACCTTTCCAAGCCCTTTCACCTTGCAGAGCTGGAAGCCCGGGTGCGCAGCCTGACCCGGCGCAAATTTATTCAGCAAGACGTCTGTCTGTGCTGCGGACGGCTGAGCTTCAACACCCGCAGCCGCGTTGCTGCTGTGGACGGTCAGACCCTTGCTTTGACGCGGAAGGAGAGCGGCGTACTGGAATATCTGCTGCTGCATCAGGGACGCCCGGTCAGTCAGGAAGAACTCATCGAGCACGTCTGGGATGGCAGTGTAGACAGCTTCAGCAACTCCATCCGGGTGCATATCTCTGCCCTGCGCAAAAAGCTGCGGGCGGCGCTGGGCTACGACCCCATCCGCAACCGCATCGGGGAAGGCTACGAGATCGGAGGCGAGGTACAATGAAACATTTGTCCCTGCAATGGCGCATCACCCTGCTGACCGCGCTGCTCATCGCCTGCGCCTGCGTGTGCATGAACCTGCTTTTATACCGCACCGGCGTTACCGGCATGGATGCCCTCAACGGCTTTATGATGCAGTACCAGCCCGGCAGTGCGGATCCGTTGACCATCGAGATCCCGCAGGAGGAAATGTCCAGTCTGCTGGCGCATTTTTCGCAGGAAGTCTACGATGCAAAGGTGGTCTTTGGCCGCAAGGGCTGGTGCATCACCGTCGTGGTCACCATCGTCAGCGCTGCCATTGCTTATTTTGTCAGCGGCAGAGCGCTGAAACCGTTACAGCAGCTTGCGCAGCAGGCGCAGCAGGTCGATCAGGACAGCATCGCCACCACCCGTCTGGACGAAAACACTGTGCAGGAATTCGGGCAGTTGAGCCGGTCGGTGAACCGGATGCTGGATGGTCTGGCGCAGTCCTTTGAGTTGCAGCGGCAGTTTGCGGGCAATGCCGCCCACGAGCTGCGCACCCCGCTGGCTATTTTGCAGACGAAGCTGGAACTGTTTGCAGAGGAGCACCCGGCCATGGACGCCGAAACTGCCGGGCTGATCCGCTCTCTGCGGGAGCAGCTGGACCGCCTGACCGCTCTTGTGCGCACTTTATTAGAGATGAGCAATCTGCAATCAGTCTCCCGCACCGACCAGATCGCCCTTGCGCCGCTGGTGGAGGAGATCCTGACCGACCTGACCCCCCTTGCCCAGAAAAACAATATCTCTTTGCAGCAGGACTGCGAGGAACTTGGCATGGTGGGCAGCGATGCGCTGATCTACCGGCTGGTGTTCAATCTGGTGGAAAACGGCATCAAGTATAACCGCCCCGGCGGTGCGGTGCGCGTCACCCTGCAACAGGAAAAGCAGACCGCTGTACTGCGCGTTGCAGATACCGGCCCGGGTATCCCCGCAGACTGCCGGGAGAGCATCTTCCAGCCCTTTTTCCGGGTGGATAAGTCCCGCAGCCGGGAGATGGGCGGCGTTGGGCTTGGCCTTGCCCTTGTGCGGGAGATCGCCGTGCTGCATGGCGGCAGTGTGACCGTGGAACGCAGCAGCGAAAACGGCACTACCTTTGCAGTCACCCTGCCGCTGGCACAGCTCTGCTGAAACTGGGCGGGACTTTATTTTTGGCACACGGGGGAGTATACTGGAAGCAGAAGACCCCGGAAAATAAGAAGGACAAAGGAGATACTGAAAATGCAGGCAACCATTCACAACGAATTTTTGATCTTGACCGTGGACACCCACGGTGCCGAAGCAGTCAGCCTGAAAAATGCGGCGGGGGAAGAGTTGCTCTGGCAGGCCGACCCGGCTGTGTGGAAGCGCCACGCTCCCATTCTGTTCCCGTGGACGGGCAAGCTGCCCGGCGGTACCTTTGAGGTGGACGGCAAAACGTACAAGGGCGGTCAGCACGGTTTTGCCCGCGACATGGAGCACACCCTGCTCAAGGCCGAGGGCGATACCATCCAGTTGGAGCTGCGCTCGGATGATGCCATCAAAGCCGAACGCTTCCCCTTCGACTTTGTGCTCACCAGCACCTTCCGTCTGGACGGCAAGACCGTGCACCATACACTGACGGTGCGCAACCCCGGCACCGAAGAGCTGCGCTTTGGCATCGGCTATCACCCGGCGTTCAACATCCCCTTTGATGCACAGCACACCACCACGGATTACGAGTTCCGGTTCGACCAGCCGGAAAGCCCGGTCATTCTGGATGCCCGTCCGAACGGCCTGCTGTCTGGCAAGTGCTATTATCAGTGGAAGAACCAGCAGGCCATCCAGCTGACGGATGATCTGTTCGCAAACGACAGCTTCTGCATGGCGGGCCTGCGCACCAAGACCATTGGCATCTATGAGAAGGGCACCGGCCGCAAGATCACCTGCAATGTGGAAGGCTACCCCTACGCGCTCATCTGGTCGGCCCCTGCAAAGCCGGTGCGGTTTGTGTGCATTGAGCCGTGGCACAGCCTGCCCGCCGCCGAGACTGACCCGCAGCAGTGGAGCCAGCGTGCCGCTGCCGCCTGCCTTGCCCCGGGTGAAAGCTGGGAGACCACGTTGAGCACCACATTTGAGCGGTAAAACTCCCTCAGTCTCGTTTCGCTCGCCAGCTCCCTCAGAGAGGGAGCCTGTCTGCGCGGTCAAGCCTTCCTCGTCGAGGAAGATGGCATCGCGCCAGCGATGACGGAAGGAGTTCTGCAAACAAGAAAAAGCTCCCGGAACATCGAAATGCTCCGGGAGCTTTTATGCTGTTATCAAAAGGAATACTTAGTACGCCACGCCCCAGTAGACCATGGTCTTGGCGGGCTTGCCGCAGCAGGGGCATACATCGCTCAGGTGTTCCTGCTCAAACGGCATGCAGCGGCTGGACAGGCCGACTTCTTCCTTCATCTTCATTTCGCAGGCAAGGTCGCCGCACCACATGGTCTTGATGTAGCCGGTGTTTGCCTTGGCCAGCTCCTTCACCTCGTCCATGGTGGTGGCAGCCCAGGTGCGCTTCTCGCGGTTGGCAAGAGCACGCTCGTACAGGTCCTTGCGCAGGGCCTCCAGCTGTGCGGGGATCGCAGTCTCCAGCTCGTCCAGAGAGACGAAGACTTTTTCGCGGGTATCGCGGCGCACCAGCACGCACTGATTCTTTTCCAGATCCTTGGGGCCGATCTCCAGACGCAGAGGCACGCCCTTCATCTCCCACTGGGAGAACTTCCAGCCCGGTGCATTGTCGCTGTCATCCAGCTTCACGCGGGCATACTTGCTGATCTTCTCGGCCAGCTCGGCAGCCTTCTCGGAAACACCGGGCTTGTGGGCTGCGATGGGCACTACGACCACCTGAATGGGGGCCACTGCCGGGGGCAGGATCAGGCCGTCGTCGTCGCCGTGGGTCATGATGATAGCGCCCACCAGACGGGTGGAAACGCCCCAGCTGGTCTGGAACGGATGATGCAGCTGGTTGTCGCGGCCGGTAAAGGTCACGTCATAAGCCTTGCTGAACTTATCGCCAAAGTAGTGGCTGGTGCCGCTCTGCAGGGCCTTGCCGTCCTTCATCATGGCCTCGATGGTATAGGTAGCCTCGGCACCGGCAAACTTTTCCTTGTCGGTCTTGCGGCCTTTCACCACGGGGATGGCCAGATCCTGCTCGCAGACATCTGCGTAGCAGTTCAGCTGCTGCTGGGTCTCAGCCTCAGCCTCGGCGGCAGTCTCGTGGATGGTGTGGCCTTCCTGCCACCAGAACTCGCGGCTGCGCAGGAAGGGGCGGGTGGTCTTTTCCCAGCGGACAACGCTGCACCACTGGTTGTACTTCATGGGAAGCTCACGGTAGCTGTGCAGCACGCGGGACCAGTGGTCGCAGAACATGGTCTCGCTGGTGGGACGCACGGCCAGACGCTCTTCCAGCTTGTCGGAACCGCCCATCGTGACCCACGCCACCTCCGGCGCGAAGCCATTGACCAGTTCGCCTTCCTTCTGCAGCAGGCTTTCCGGGATCAGCACGGGCATTGCCACGTTCTCATGGCCGGTGGCCTTGAAGCGGGCATCCATGTCCTTCTGGATCAGCTCCCAGATGGCCTGACCGTAGGGGCGCAGGATGATGAAACCCTTCACGCTGGAGTACTCCACCAGCTCTGCCTTCACGCAGATATCGGTGTACCACTGTGCGAAGTTCTCTTCCTGGCTGGTGATCGCCTGTACGAGCTTCTTTGAATCTTTTGCCATTTTTGCTTTTTCCTCCTAAGGCCGTGCGCCAAACGGCTTGCGTTCCGCACGAACCATATTAAAAGCCCCGTCCATGCAGTGCGGCCGGGTGCCGCACCAGAAGGCAGGGCTTTTTGACTGAATCAGTTCTGCGCGTGGCTGTCCACAAAGTTTACCACATCGCCCACGGTGCGCAGGGACTCGATGGCATCGTCCGGCACCTCAATGCCAAACTCATCCTCCAGCGTCATCACCATATCCACGATATCCAGACTGTCGGCCTCAAAATCGCTCATGATGTCACTGTCCATCGTGATCTTTGCCGGGTCAACATCCAGCTGCTCCGCCAGCAATGCACGGATTTTTTCAAAAGTATCCATTCCTGTGGTCTCCTTTTTGCAGTTGTTTTGCCTGTCCTGTACACCGGTGCCGTGCGTGCGGCTGCCGTGACGGATGCACCCGCAGATGCTGCGCGGCCCCGGACTGTACAAAACTCTCTCTTTTTTTATATCCCATGCCATGCGTATTGTCAAGCCCTGTTTTCCATTCTGACAGATTCCTTTGCGAAAAATTGCCGGAAAGGTGCATTTTCGCTTGACAGGAGCGCCCCGGTTTCTTATCATTATAGAGTAGCGAGTTTATAGGGACTGACCACAAGTCCCATGAAGGAGTTTTGAGCATGAAGCTTTCATTTACCAAAATGCAGGGCTGCGCTAACGATTATATCTATCTGGACTGCCGCAAAAGCGGTGTGCCGGAGAACATTGCAGCCCTTTCCGAAAAATTGTCCCGGCGGCATTTTTCCATTGGTGCGGACGGCATCATCTGCATCTGCGCTGCGCAGACAGCGGGTGCGGACGGCATGATGCGCATTTTCAACGCCGACGGCAGTGAGGGCAGGATGTGCGGCAACGGCATCCGCTGCGTGGCTGAATGGCTGTACACCCACGGCATTGCCAAAGAGACCCTTGCCATTGATACCCTCAGCGGCCTGAAGACCGTCACCCACAAGGGTGCTGGCCTGTGGCAGGTGGAGATGGGCGCTTACAGTGCCATGCCTGCCAGCCTGCCTGCTGTGAACATGGGCGAAGAACCGCTTGTGGACAAAGAACTGACCGCGGACGGCAAAACGTGGCATGTGACCTGCATCAGTGTGGGCAACCCCCACTGTGTGACCGTGGTGGAGGATGTGGACAGCCTGAAGCTGGAAGAGATCGGTCCGGCCTTTGAGCACCACGCAAACTTCCCGGAGCGCATCAACACCGAGTTCGTGCAGGTGGTGGATGCCACCCACCTGAAGATGCGGGTGTGGGAGCGCGGCAGCGGCGAGACATGGGCCTGCGGCACCGGCACCTGCGCCACCGTGGCGGCTCTGACCGAGCTTGGCATCTGCCCGGCAGGCGAGGACATCCATGTGCAGCTGCGCGGCGGTGTGCTGACCATCCGGGTGTTGCCCGGCAGACAGCTGCTGATGACCGGCGCCGCCGAGACCGTGTGCGAGGGCACGACAGAAGTGTAAGGAAAACGAAAACCCTCTCAGTCGCCTGACGGCGACAGCTCTCCCGAAGGGCGAGCTTTTCCACATCAAGAGGAAAAGTTTTTCTTCACAACAAAAAAGCTCCCCCACTCGGGGGAGCTGGCATCGAGCGGACGCGAGATGACTGAGAGGGTCATACCAAAACAGAAGCGAGGGAAAGTACTATGAAGATGAACAAACACTATAACGAGCTGAAGGCAAGCTACCTGTTTGTGGACATTGCCCACAAGGTGGCCGCTTATCAGGAGGCACACCCGGAGAAGGAGATCATCCGTCTGGGCATTGGCGATGTGACCCAGCCGCTGGCAAAGTGTGTGGTCAAGGCCATGCACGATGCAGCCGATGAGATGGGCACCAAGGAAGGCTTCCACGGCTATGGCCCGGAGCAGGGCTACCCCTTCCTCAAGCAGGCCATTCAGGGCTACTACGCAGGCCGCGGCACCCAGCTGGCAGAGGATGAAATTTTCATCTCTGATGGTGCAAAGAGCGATCTGGCCAACGTACTGGGCCTGTTCGATGTGGACAACACCGTGCTGGTGCCGGACCCCGTTTATCCCACCTACGTGGACGATAACGTGACCGATGGCCGCAAGATCATCTACAGCCGCACCAGTCAGGAGAACGGCTTCCTGGGAATGCCGGATGAGAATGTGAAGGCTGACATCATCTATATCTGCAGCCCCAATAACCCCACCGGTGCCGCCTACACCCGCGACCAGCTCAAGGCATGGGTGGACTACGCCAAGAAGAACAATGCCATCATCCTGTACGATGCTGCATACGAGTGCTTCATCTCCGACGAGAACCTCGCCCGCAGCATCTTCGAGATCGAGGGTGCACGGGAGTGTGCCATTGAGATCTGCTCTTTCTCCAAGATCGCAGGCTTCACCGGCACCCGCTGCGGCTACACTGTGGTGCCCAAGGAGCTGGAGCGCGAGGGAATGAACATCAATAAGCTGTGGCTGCGCCGCCAGACCACCAAGTTCAACGGTGTGCCTTACGTGGTGCAGCGCGCTGCAGCTGCGGTGTTCACCGAGAGCGGCATGGCCGAGATCCAGCAGAATTTGGACTACTACCGCAAG
Source organism: Faecalibacterium sp. BIOML-A4 (assembly GCF_009679665.1). Taxonomy (NCBI): domain Bacteria; kingdom Bacillati; phylum Bacillota; class Clostridia; order Eubacteriales; family Oscillospiraceae; genus Faecalibacterium; species Faecalibacterium sp. BIOML-A4. Next base: position 90,193 of record NZ_WKZG01000001.1, read on the forward strand.
AATGCCAAGGTCATCGCGGACGCACTGGATGAGTGCGGCGTGTGGTACTGCGGCGGCAAGAACAGCCCCTACATCTGGCTGCGCTGCCCCGGTAACATGAAGAGTTGGGAGTTCTTCGACTGGCTGCTGGAAAACTGCGGCGTGGTCGGTACCCCGGGCGTGGGCTTCGGCGAGTGCGGCGAGGGCTACTTCCGCCTGACCGCTTTCGGTGACGCCGAAAAGACCAAGATGGCCGCCGAGCGCATCAAGACCGCCATCAAGGCACTGTAAAACCTAAAAAATGCACCTGCTGTCCGGTTTGGACGGCGGGTGTATTTTTTTGCGCATTCTCTTGACAAATCCGTATTTGCTGTATATACTGTGCATATACAGACAAAACACAAGAGCCAAAGGAGCAGCCGATGGAACTGTTTATCAACAACAAAAGCGGCGCGCCTATCTATGACCAGATCTACAACCAGATCAAGCAGCAGATCATCAGCGGGGCTTTGCAGCCGGACGAGGCCATGCCCTCCATCCGGGGGCTGGCACGGGATCTGCGCATCAGCGTCATTACCACAAAGCGTGCCTACGATGAACTGGAAAAAGAGGGCTTCCTTTACGCAGTACCGGCAAAGGGCTTTTTTGTAGCCCCTAAAAACACCGAGCTGCTGCGGGAAGAGAACCTGAAAAAAATTGAAGCGCACCTTACCGAAGCTGTGAAGCTGTCCGCATCCTGCGGGCTGAGCAGGGAAGAGCTGCGGGAGATGCTGGAACTGCTGTGGGAGGGCTGAACATGAACGCACTGGAACTGCGGGGACTTACAAAGCACTATAAGGACTTTACCCTCGGACCGCTGGATCTGACACTGCCCGGCGGCACCATCTGCGGCCTGATCGGTGAAAACGGCGCAGGCAAAAGCACCACCATCAAATTGATTCTGGACATGGTGCAGCGGGACGGCGGCACCGTGACGATTCTTGGCAGGGACAGCCGCACCGACCTTGTACACACCAAGGAAGAAATCGGTGTGGTGCTGGGCAGTGATGGCATTCCCCTGTGCCTGAACGCTGTGGAGGTGGGCAAGGTGATGGCGGGCATCTACCGCAACTGGGACGCTGGTGACTACACGGCGTTTTGCCGGAAATTTGACCTGCCGCCGGACAAAAAGTATAAGGATTACTCCGCTGGAATGCAGAGGAAGCTGTGCATTGCGGTGGCGCTTTCCCACCACCCGAAGCTGCTGCTGCTGGATGAAGCCACCAATGGGCTGGACCCGGTGGTGCGGGACGAGGTGACAGACATGCTGCTGGATTTTGCCCGGGATGAGGAACACTCCATCCTTATCTCCTCCCACATCGTCAGCGACTTGGAAAAGCTGTGCGATACCATCGCCTTCCTGCACAAGGGCAGACTGCTGCTGTGCGAAGAAAAAGATGCTCTGCGGGAAGAATATGCCTTGTGGCACGGCACGGTGGCGCAGCTGGCGGCACTGGATGTACGGGTGTACGGCAAGCGGGTCACCCCCTACGGGGCAGAGGCGCTTGTGCGCCGGGACGCCCTGCCTGCCGGGGCAGAGCTTACCCCGGTGAGCATTGAGGAATTGTTTGTACTGATGGTGAAAGGGGAGTGTGCAGAATGAAAGGCTTGCTGCTAAAGGATGCTTATCAGATATGGCACTATGCCAAAGGTGTCATTGTGGCCGCCGTGGTCATGATGGGCGCAGGCGTGGTTACCATCATGAATGGGGCCAATTTCTTTATTGTATATGCGGGCTTTCTGATGGGCATGATGCCCATGACCCTGCTGGCCTATGATCAGGCCAGCAAATTCAGCGAATACAGTGCCGCGCTTCCGGTCACAAAAGAGCAGCTGGTGGGCAGCAAATACATCGTTGGTCTGTGCGGGCTGGTGCTGGCGGAACTCTTCGCCGCCGCAGCCCTTGGCGTGGCAAGCCTGCACTGGACAGCTGTGGACCATGCGCTTGTGGTTTCCACGCTGGTGCAGGTAGGCATGACAACGCTGCTGAACAGTGCCGTTCTGCTGCCGTTGAATTACCGTTTTGGCTACGAAAAGGCAAAATATGCGTTTTATCTTATGGTCGGCCTGGTTGCGGCTCTGATGGGGTTTGGCATGTACGCCAATGAGGACGGCCTGGCCCGGAACCTTCTGCCGCAGGGCGTTCCGCCACTGGCTCTGCTGGGCATTGTACTGATCGTTCTGGGGCTGTACTCCCTCTCTTGGCGGCTGTCCGTTGCATGGTACGGAAAGGCGGAGCAGTAAAATGAAGAAAAGTCAAATCGCGGGTATCCTGTTCGGCGTTGCCATGGGCGTTTTGTTCAGCGTGACACTTGGAACGGTCGGTTTTGTGCTGGGCGCCAGCTTTGCAATTCTGGGCATGGTGATGTTCAAAGGATTGGATGACCCACAGGATAAAAAGTAAGTTGTAAAAAATGCGCCGCCCCTGCCGGGAAATCTTCTCCGGCAAGGGCGGCGCTGTATTTATTTTTCGGGCTTTTCGGCGTTTTTCTGTGCGGCTTCCAGCTCCTCCACCCGCTTTTGCAGAGCGGTGATCTTGTCGTCCATTTTCAGGAACGTCCACACCAGAACAGCCAGCACCACCGCAGGCGGAACCACCATCCACAGAGACTGCTGACACCAGAGCAGAAGCGAATAGCCGCCGAACACGGTAAAGAGGAACACGGCAAACAGGCTTGCAGCCAGTACAGCAAAAAATCCCATATAAATGCCCTCTCTCGGCTTATTCCTCGGTCTCGTCCTCTTCGTCCGGGTCCAGCTCGATGCTGAACACGGCTTTCTTCAGTTTGCCGCAGCCCTGCGCCTTCAGGCCGGATTTATAGGGCTCTCCGGCCAGATACAGGGCAAACCGCCCCTCGCACAGCATTCCGGCAATGCTGGTGCCTGCGGTACCCACGGTGGTGTCGGTGGCTTCGTCGGTGGGCTTTGTCGGAGTCAGCTCTGCAAGGCTCACCTCAAACAGCTCGCTGCCGTCCAGATCGGTCTCCAGCGTGATGTGGTTGTCGTGGCGCTGGAACAGCGCTTTATCGGAAGTCAGCGGTGTGACGGTGCTCACAGTGACCACAGCCTTTTCGCCGTCGATGCGGGTGCGTCCGGCGGGCAGGGTGGTGATGTCCCGCGCCATGATATACTCAATGACGGTGTCGAGGTTGTCGCTCACGCCCAGATAGTTGGGCAGGTTGTTCAGGGTATCATAGATCATAGAAGAACTCCTTTATCGTGCAAAACAAGGTTCACCGCCTGCATATAGCACAGACGGTGAACCGGAATTTTAAATTTTATTCTGCGTCCTTCGGGTCGGTCATCAGCTCTTTGATGCTGGGCACCACGCCGCCCAGATTCTGAAGCTCCGAAGGAATGATGATCTTGGTTGCCTTGCCGTTGGCCACCTTGGCCAGAGCTTCCAGACTGCGGATGGCCAGAACCTTATCGCTGGGCATGGCCTCGTTCAACAGGCGGATGGCGTCGGCGTTGGCCTTCTGCACGGCCAGAATGGCCTGTGCTTCGCCCTCGGCTTCCAGAATGCGCTGCTGCTTCACAGCATCCGCGCGCAGGATGGCGGCTTCCTTTTCGCCCTCAGCGGCGGTAATGGCGGCCTGCTTTTCACCGTCGGCTTTCAGGATGACGGCGCGCTTCTCGCGCTCAGCCTTCATCTGTTTCTCCATGGCTTCCTGAATTTCACGCGGCGGGATGATGTTCTTCACCTCCACGCGGTTCACCTTGATGCCCCACTTGTCGGTGGCTTCGTCCAGGATGGCGGTGATCTTGCCGTTGATGACATCGCGGCTGGTCAGGGTGTGGTCCAGCTCCATTTCGCCGATGATGTTGCGCAGGGTGGTGGCGGACAGGCTTTCGATTGCCGCAATGGGCTGGTTGACACCGTAGGTGTAGAGCTTGGCATCCATCACCTGAAAGAACACCACGGTATCGATTTGCATGGTAACGTTATCGCGGGTGATGACCGGCTGAGGGGGAAAGTCTGCCACCTGCTCCTTCAGGCTCACCTTTTTGGCGATGCGCTCGATGAAGGGAATCTTAATGTGCAGGCCTGCCGACCATGTGTCGGAGTAGCTGCCCAGCCGCTCAACGACATACACCTTGGACTGGGGCACGATGACGATATTGGTGATGATCACCAGCAGGACGACAAAGACCAGCGCGAGGATCAGAAAAAACATGACCATAGTGGTTCTCCTTTTTCAGATGGGTGCAACGTTTCAGCGCAGAACGCAGATCACGCTCTGCGGCTTTCGGTCAATACGGGCTCCACGATGAGCAGGGTGCTGTGCAGTTCGGTCACACGGCAGCGCTGCCCGGGGGTGAGAATGTCGCCGGGAGTGGCGCAGCGGGCATTCCAGTCCACGCCGTCCAGTCGCACACGGCCCGGCAGGTCGGCGGTGACGGTGGTCAGCACGGTGGCCTCCCGGCCAAGGTTTCGGTCGCCATTGGTGGGGGTGATTTTCTGGCGCAGTTTTGCAGCCAGCGGCCGGAACGCCAGCAGGCACAGAATGCTTACCACGATGAACACCAGGGCCTGCGCCCGGAACGAATCCGTGAACAGGCAGGTGAGCAGGGCGGCAGCTGCGCCGACGGCGAACCAGACGGAGGTCATGCTGAAGGTGGAAGCCTCCAACAGCAAAAAGCCCACCACGGCAGCCAGCCAGAGAAATGGAACAGAATTCATGGTTCTCCCTCCTTATGCCCCTATTATAGAGTATCCCCCGGGTGGAAGGTCAAGCGTTTTTTGCTGGAACGTTGCGCAGAAAACGAAATAAAGAACAAAATAAATGAAAAGCAGTGCAAGATGTAGTTTGCGGATACGGCCCTTTGTGTGAAAATGCAACAACGGGCGGCCCGCAGGCTGCCCGTTGTTGCGAAAATAAAAGATAAAAATTCCTCTGAATGTGCCCAGAGCGAACGCGGCGGGCATTCAAATCGTTTTTACTGGATATCGTAATAGCTGTGGTTCGGGTTATGCCCGTTCTCCTCCACCACGATGGTAAAGCCCATGGGGTTCACCTCCGTGTGCTTGCCGGAAGCCAGCGGCTCCACGATGATGTGCTCCGAGCGGTTCACGATGACCTCGGCGGTTTCCGCTTCGCCTACGCGCTGGTAGTGCAGGATGCCGTCCTGCGCCCGGAGCACCCGCAGCTCACCGGTGCGGAAGGCCTCGCAGGTGTGGCGCAGCTGCGCCAGCTGAGCAAGCACCGGCTTCAGGCGCTTTTCGTGGCTGTCCCAGCAGAAGAAGGCACGGTTGAAGGGGTCGCGGTAGCCCTGCATCCCGATCTCGTCACCGTAGTACAGGCAGGGCACGCCGGGCAGTGTGTAGATGATGGCATAGGCCATGCGCAGGCGCAGCATCCCCTCCTCGTAGGCTTCGCCGGTCACACAGCGGCCGCTCTGCCACTCGCGGCCACGGCCGTTGGCGGGCTCGTCCGCGATCACGGTGAGGGCGCGTTCGGTGTCGTGGGTGGAGAGAAAGTTCAGCGCAGTGTCCATGGCAGGGGCGGGGTAGTGCTCACAGATGGACAGAATTTCGCCCATGGCCTGCTCGGCGGGCTTACCCTTTACAAAGTCCAGCACAGCGTTCTTGAAGGGGTAATTCATCACGCTGTCCAGCCCCTTGCCCAGCAGATAGGTGCGGCGCTGGCCAAAGCCGTATTTGGTGGTGGCATCCTCCCACACCTCGCCCAGCAGGAATTTCTCCGGGCTGACCCGCTTGACAGCGGCGCGAATCTTTTCAATAAAGTCGTCCGGCAGCTCGTCGGCCACATCCAGACGGAAGCCTGCGGCACCGCGCCGCAGCCATGTGTCAATGACACCGCCCTCGCCGGTGATGAACTCCACATAGGAGGGGGTCTCTTCGTTCACCTCGGGCAGGGTCTCGAAGCCCCACCAGCTGCGGTAGCCGCCCTTATACTTGGGGTCAAAATCGTACCAGCTGCGGTAGGGGGAGTTGGGGTCGCGGTAAGCACCGCCGTCACCATAGCGGCCTTCGCGGTTGAAATAGCGGCTGTCGGAACCGGTGTGGCTGAACACACCGTCCAGCACGATGCCAATGCCGTACTTAGCGGCCTCGCGGCAGAGCACCTCGAACTCCTCGTTGGTGCCCAGCAGCGGGTCTACGTTGAGATAGTCGGCGGTGTTGTAGCGGTGGTTGGAGTGCGCCTCAAAGATGGGGTTGAGGTAAAGGTAATCCACCCCCATCTCCCGCAGATAGGGCAGCTTGATGCGGATGCCTTCCAAGTCGCCGCCGAAATAGTCCTCGTTCAGATGGCCGCCGGTCTCGTTGGGCTGCCAGAAGGGTTCGGCGTGTTTGTCGGCCTGATACAGCCGGTCCGGGAAAGGCATGGGCTTGTTCTCAATGCCCTCGCAGAACCGGTCCGGGAAGATCTGATAGAACACCTTGCCCTTGATGCACTCCGGGGTCTGGAAACCGGCATCGTAGACGGTGATTTGCCACTTTTCGCCTTCCTGCCAGCTGACAACGCCGCAGTTGTCCGGCCCGCGGTAGATGCGGCGGAAGTCGGTGTAGAGGTCGAAGTAGTAGAAGTACAGGCCCGGGTCGTTCAGCGGCAGCTCCACGGAAAAGTGGTTCTGCTGGGGGGTCTGGCCGTCGAACTTCATGCGGTAGTGCACCGGCACGTCATATTTTCCCTCCTTCTGGAGCACCAGATGAGGATCGACATAGCCCAGCTCTTCCGGGATGCAAAGGGTCAGGCGTACGGTCTGACCGGCCCGCAGTGCGCCAAAGGGCTGCTTGAAATAGGGGTCGTAGCTATTGAACAGACAAGACAAAGCAGGGTCGTCCTTTCTCAAAAAAGCCCCGGCGGGCCAAACGCCGCCGGGGCAGATGGATTTTTTAAGGGAAAATTACTTGCCCATGGGCACCGGGGAAGCGTACCAGATGTCGCGTGCGTAGTCCAGCACGGCGCGGTCGGCGCTGAAGATGCCGCTGTTGGCGGTGTTCTTCAGGCTCATCTGTGCCCACTTCTCACGGTCGCCATACAGCTTCTGCAGGTCGGCCTGTGCACGGCGGTAATCCTTGAAGTCGGCCATGACCATGTACGGGTCGCTGGTGCGCAGGTTCTCGGTCACTTCGTGGAAGTTCTCGCCGTTCCAGCCGCGCTCCAGGAAGTTCAGGGTGTAGTTGGCCACGTCGTCGCCCGTGATAAAGGCGTTGGGGTGGTAGCCCACCTGCTTGAGGTTGTTCACCTCGGGGGTCAGCATACCGAAGATCAGCTCGTTCTCCTTGCCGGCAGCGTCTGCGATCTCCACGTTTGCGCCGTCCAGAGTGCCCAGAGTGATAGCGCCGTTCAGCATGAACTTCATGTTGCCGGTACCGGAAGCCTCGGTGCCTGCCAGAGAGATCTGCTCAGAGACCTCGGCAGCGGGCATCAGGTGCTCGCTCAGAGAGACGCAGTACTCTTCCAGATAGACCACGCGCAGCTTGTCGCGCACAGCGGGGTCATTGTTGATGAGGTCGCCCAGCTTGCAGATCATGCGGATCATCTGCTTTGCCATGTAGTAGCCGGGAGCAGCCTTTGCACCGAAGATATAGGTTTTGGGGATGAAGTCGGCGTTGGGGTTCTCCTTCAGGTACAGGTACTGAGCAGCGATGTTCAGCGCGTTCAGGTGCTGGCGCTTATACTCGTGCATACGCTTGACCTGACAGTCAAAGATGGAGTTCGGGTCGATGACCTGACCGGTGCTCTTGGACAGATAGTTGGCAAAGTTCTTCTTGTTTTCCAGCTTGATGGCGTTCAGCTGCTTGAGAACGGTCTTGTCGTTCTCAAACTTGTTCAGCTTGGACAGATCGGAAGCATCATGCTTGTAGCCGTCGCCGATGGTCTCGTCCAGCAGCTTGCACAGGCCGGGGTTAGAGGCCAGCAGCCAGCGGCGGTAAGCGATGCCGTTGGTCACGTTCTTGAAGGCCTGCGGCTTGAACAGGTAGTAATCGTGGAAGACGCTGTCCTTGATGATCTGGCTGTGCAGCTTGGACACGCCGTTGATGCTGTTGGCGGTGTAGGCGCAGATGTTTGCCATGCGCACCTGATTGTCGCCGATCAGTGCCATATAGTCGATCTTGCCCTTGTCGCCGGGGAAGACCTTCTCCAGCTCTGCGCGGGCGCGGCGGTCCATCTCCACCACGATCTGGTAGATGCGGGGCAGGGTCATCTTGAAGATATCCACGTTCCACTTTTCCAGAGCCTCAGCCATGACGGTGTGGTTGGTGTAGGAGAAGACCTTCTGGCAGATGTCGAATGCCTTGTCCCAGCCAAAGCCGCACTCATCCAGCAGAATGCGCATCATCTCGGGGATGGCGAGGGTGGGGTGGGTGTCGTTCAGCTGGATGGCCACCTTGTCGGGCAGGTTCTCGAGGGTCGCATAGCTGGACAGGTGGTTCTGGACGATATCGCCGATGGATGCGGCAGACAGGAAGTACTGCTGGCGCAGGCGCAGGATCTTGCCCTCAACATGGTTATCGTTGGGGTACAGCACCTTGGAGATCAGCTCTGCATTGGCGTTCTTGCTCATTGCAGTGTTGTAGTTGCCCAGAGAGAAGCTGGACATATCAAAGTCCGGGGCCTTTGCCTGCCACAGGCGCAGCTTTGCAACGCCCTTGCCGTCGTAGCCCTGCACATACATATCAGAGGGAACAGCCATGACGCTGTTGTAGTTGGTGTGCTGGATATAGTGGAAGCCGTTGTCCCAGTTCTCGTGGATCTCGCCGTCAAAGCGCACTTCCACAGCCTGATCGGGGTGGCTCTTCAGCCAGACCTGACCGCCGGGCAGCCAGTTGTCGGCACGCTCCTGCTGCCAGCCGTCCACGATCTTCTGCTTGAAGATGCCGTACTCGTACAGGATGGAGTAGCCGGTGCCGCAGATGCCGGTGGTGGCCATGCCGTCCAGATAGCAGGCAGCCAGACGGCCCAGACCGCCGTTGCCCAGACCTGCATCCGGCTCTTCCTCAAAGATGCTGTCAATGTTGATATCAGCGTCGGACAGGGCCTTTTTTGCCACCTCGTCCAGACCCAGGTTCAGCAGGCTGGTCTTCAGGCTGCGGCCCATCAGGAACTCCATGCACAGGTAATACACCTGCTTGGTGCCGGTGCCAATGGCCTTGGACTGGAACTTCTTGTGGTTCTCACTCATCATCTGGCGGCAGATCAGAGCCAGAGAGCGGTAGATCTGCTGGTTGGAAGCAACGCTCAGCTCCACGCCGTACTCGCTGGTGAGCTTGTCCTGAAGAAGTTTACCGAATTCTTTCGATGTCATAAAGGTACTCCTATCCGCATAAGTTTTCAGCTTTGCTAAAATAATTGAAATAATTGGCGCCTGCAGGCACTTTCCCTCACTTGCTCTGCCGCCAACATAACAAAGATATTATAATATGGCAGAATGACAAATGCAAGGAATCAGGGGATTTTTTCCGTAACTGACATTTTTTTATTGAACTTTCTGATAAATATGCCAAAATTTCAAAAAATACACTTTTTCTTGATGCTTATTTATATTATAATAGGGAGAGAAAGCTGTGTTCCGAAACATTTTCGGGGACAAACTCCGGGAGAAATGTGCCGGGTAACTCGCCCGGCGGGTGACAAGACACAAAAACGGTACCGGGAACGGTACCGTTTCCCGGCAAAAATCAGAAGATCACTGCCCGCTGCGGGCAGAAAAGGATAAAAAGGGGAAACAGATATGGTCAACAAGGTACGGGTGAACATTGCAGGTACGCCGTATGCCATTGCTACGACGGACCCGGAAAAATATATTTTGTCGCTGGCGAAAAAGCTGGATGAAGACATCACCAAGCTTTTGGACGATAATGCGAATCTTTCGGTGACGAAGGCGGCGGTGTTCTGCGCCATGGATTATCTGGACGAATACCGCAAGAGCACCGGCAGTGCTGAGAATATGCGCAGCCAGATCCAGGATTACATTGCGGATGCTACCCGCGCAAAGCTGGCGGAAGATAAGGTCAAAGCAGAGAATGAGGTGCTGCGGCGGGAAGCTGCCGCCCTGCGCGAACAGCTAGAAAAAATGCGCAATAAGGAAGCCCGGCGCGAGGAGCGCGCCCAGCAGGCGGTACAGCAGTCTGCTGCCGAGGGCGAAGCGGACAAGGCGGAATAAGCCGTTTACAGGATAAAGGAGAAGTATGTCAAAGATCGAGATCCTTGCCCCGGTGGGCAACGAAGAAATGCTGCGTGCCGCTGTATTCAGCGGTGCCGACGCAGTGTATCTGGGTTTTTCGGGTTTCAATGCCCGCACCAGTGCCAACAATTTTAACGCGGATACGCTGAAAGATGCGGTCGCCTTCTGCCATGCGCGGGGCGTGGCTGTGCATGTGGCGCTGAACACCACCGTCTATGGCGGCGAGCTGCCCGCGCTGGAACAGGCCATCCGTGCCGTTGCAGCCAGCGGTGCCGATGCGGTCATCTGTCAGGATCTGGCAGTGGCAACGCTGATCGGTAAAATTGCACCGCAGCTGCCGCGCCACGGCTCCACCCAGATGAGCGTGCACAGCCTGCAGGGTGCGCTGGAGCTCAAGGAGCTGGGCTTCACCCGCGTGGTGCTGGCCCGTGAGCTGAGCATGCCCGAGGTGGAGCATATCACAAAGCACTGCGGCATCGAGACCGAGTGCTTCGTGCACGGCGCGCTGTGCATGTGCGTCAGCGGCCAGTGCTACATGTCGGCCTTTCTGGGCGGACGCAGCGGCAACCGCGGTTCCTGTGCCGGCCCGTGCCGCCTGCCGTTTGAGGCAAATGCCCTGCCGGAGGGCAAGCCGGGCCGCCTGCACCACCTGTCCTTAAAGGATAATTCGGTCATTGATAAGCTGGACAAACTGCAGGCGCTTGGCGTGGCATCGGCAAAAATCGAGGGCCGTCTGCGCACGCCGGAGTATGTGGCGGCGGCAGTCAGCGCCTGTCTTGCAGGCCGCGAGGGCCGCGCCTACGACCGCGACCTGTTGAAGAATGCTTTCAGCCGTTCCGGCTTCACCTCCGGCTATCTGGATGGAAAAATCGACGGCACCATGTTCGGCGTGCGCAGCGAAGCAGACGCAGAGCAGACCAAAAAGACCCTGCCCATGCTGCGGGAGCTTTACCGCCGTGAGCGCAGCCGCGTGCCGGTAAAGATGAAGCTGGAAATTGAAGAGGGTGGCGAAAAGCTCACTGTCACCGATGCAGACGGCAGCAAGGCCTTTGCCTATGGGGATGCAGAGCCGCAGCCTGCCCGTACTGATCCCACCGCAAGCCTGCACCGCAGCCTTGCCAAGACCGGCGGCACGCCTTTTGCGGTGGAAGATCAGGATATTACCGTGGAAATGGACGGTGGGCCGTGGTTTATCCCGGGCGGTGCGGTGAACGAGCTGCGCCGCGAAGCGCTGGATGCCCTGCTCAAAAAGCGGGAAGTGTTGCGCCCGTGGCCCACCACCGAGGAGCATGTGCCTGCCCTGCCGCTGCGCACCCTGCCGCCCCACCGTACCCTGCGTGCCCGGTTTGAGAGCTGGGAGCAGGTGCCGGAGCGGGCGCTTGACGGCATCGAGTATCTCATCCTGCCCATTGCGCAGGCCGACCGCGTGCCCCGGGAATGGCGGGCAAAGACCCTTTTGGAACTGCCCCGGGTCATGTTTGGCAAGCTGGAAGAGGATACCGCCCGCCGCATCGCGGCCACTCAGGATGCCGGTTTTGCAGGCTATGAGGTGAGCAATATCGCCCACCTGCGCCTGTGCAGGGGCCTGCCCATGAGCGGAAGCTTTGGCCTGAACATCACGAACCAGCTGGCCGCGCAGTTCTACGCGGACAACGGCCTTGGCTCCATGCTCATCCTGCCCGAGGTGAAGGACAGCGACATCAGCACCATTGCGCCCACCCATAACGGCAGGCCGGTGCCCACCGGCGTGCTGGTGTACGGCCATATGCCGCTGATGATCACCCGTGCCTGCCCGCTGCAGAACGTCCACGACTGCGCCCACTGCGACAAGACCGGCGTGCTGACCGACCGCAAGGCCAAGAAGTTCCCAGTGCGGTGCGGCCTTGGTGTGCGCACCATCTATAACCCTGTACCTATTTATATGGGGGATAAGCCGGGCGCTTTGACGGTGGACTACGGTGTGGCTTACTTCACGCTGGAAAGCCGGGAGGAAGCGGCCAAAATTCTGGAGATGATCCGCACCCATGCACCCTTTGAAGGTGATTTTACCCGTGGGTTGTATTTTAAAGGTACAAACTGAAACTCCTTCCGTCATTGCTGACGCAATGCCGCCTCCCTGAGGGAGCTGTCGAGCGTATGCGAGACTGAAGGAGCTGCTATAAAATCAAAACGAGGTATACTATGGAACCCATCACAGTAAAATATAAGGTATTGGACACCCGTGCCAAGGTGCCCTCTTACGCAACCCCCGGCTCTGCTGCCGCCGACCTGTGCGCCGTACTGGACGCGCCGCTCACCCTTGCCCCCATGGAGCGGGCACTGGTGCCCACCGGCCTTGCCATCGAGCTGCCCGGCCCCCACAGCGTGGCACTGGTGTACGCCCGCAGCGGCCTTTCCATCAAGCACGGCCTGTGCATGGCCAACGGCGTGGGCGTGGTGGACAGCGATTACCGCGGCGAGCTGAAGGTGCCCATGGTCAATCTGGGCAGGGAAGCCTACACCATTCAGCCCGGTGAGCGTGTGGCCCAGCTGTGCATCGCACCGGTGTACACCGCTGCCTTTGTGCCTGCCGAAGAGCTGGGCGATACCCAGCGCGGCGAGGGCGGCTTTGGCTCTACCGGAAAGTGAGATGGAATCATGAACCTGATCTTAGCTTCCGGCAGCCCGCGCAGGCGGGAGCTGCTCTCCTTATATACCACCAATTTCACCGTCTGCGTCAGTGACTTTGACGAAAGTGCGGTGCAGGCCGCTACGCCTGCCCATCTGGTGGAACAGCTGGCCCGAGGCAAGTGCCTTACTGTTTCGGCCCAGCACCCGGGCGCTGTGGTCATCGGCTGTGATACGGTGGTGGATGTGAACGGCGAGGTGTTCGGCAAGCCCCACAGCGAAGAGGACGCAAAGCGGATGCTGCGCGCCCTTTCCGGTGCCACCCACGAGGTGCACACCGGCGTGTGCATCTCGGACGGTGCGCGCACTGAAAGCTTTGTGGACAGCTGCCGCGTTACCTTCTTCCCGCTGGGTGAAGAGGAGATCGACTTCTACGCTTCCACCGCCGAACCCTACGATAAAGCTGGTGCCTATGCCATTCAGGGACGGGCGGCCCTCTGGCTGGACCGTATTGAGGGCGACTACTACACCATCATGGGTCTGCCGGTGAGCCGCACCGTACAGCTGCTGGCACATTTTGTGTGATAAAACTGGAAAAAACGAAGAAAACTTGCGCAAACGCTTGAGAAATCATTGCCTTGCGGCTATAATAGAACCGTGTTATTCTGCGCAAAGGCGGCACAAAAGGGCTGCCGGATGTTCTGGCGCTATAGATAAAATGGGAAGCATAAGGAGAATTTTTACAATGGGCCTGTTTTCTAAAGATGTAGGTATCGATCTGGGTACCGCAAATACTCTGGTATATATGAAGGGCAAGGGCATCATCATGCGGGAGCCTTCGGTCGTGGCTGTGGATACCAAGACCGACGAGGTGCGCTGTGTGGGTGCCGAGGCAAAGGCTGTCATTGGCCGTACCCCCGGCAGCATCGTGGCTGTGCGTCCGCTGAAGGATGGCGTGATCGCTGACTTTGACATCACCACCAACATGCTGGAAAATTTCCTCAAGAAGGCATGCGGCAACAGCATGTTCTCCCGCCCCCGCGTGGTCATCTGCATCCCGTCCGGCGTTACCGAGGTGGAGCGCCGCGCTGTGCGCGAAGCTACCCTGAAGGCCGGTGCCCGTCAGGTGTCCGTCATTGAGGAACCCATGGCAGCAGCCATCGGTGCGGGCCTGCCCATCAGCGAGCCTACCGGCAGCATGATCGTGGATATCGGCGGCGGCACGGCTGAGATCGCTGTGATCTCTCTGGGCGGCATCGTGGCCTCCCGCAGCGTGCGCATGGCAGGTGATATGTTCGATCAGGCCATCATCGCCTTCATCAAGCGCAAGTACAACCTGCTGATCGGTGAGCGCACCGCAGAGCAGATCAAGATCGAGATCGGCTCCGCCTATGCGCTGGACCCCGAAATGACCATGGAGATCAAGGGCCGTAACCTCGTGGACGGCCTGCCCAAGAACATCGTCGTCCACTCTGAGGATGTGCGCGAAGCTCTGCTGGAATGCCTGGTCAAGATCACCAGCGCCATCAAGGAAACGCTGGAGCGCACCCCGCCGGAGCTGAGTGCGGATATCATCGACCGCGGCATCACCCTGACCGGCGGCGGCGCACTGCTGCGCGGTCTGGATCAGCTGATCCAAAGCGAGACCGGCATCGACGTACACATTGCGGAAGACCCGCTGGACTGCGTGGCTAAGGGTGCCGGTGCGGTGCTGGATCATGTGGATGTCCTGCATGACGTGCTGGACACCGACGGCGGCCACATGTAACACGGGCAAGGCCCACACTTGCGGAAAAAGGCTCTTTTGCGCAGCGTCTGCGCTGATTTCCGCTGCAAACAATGTCTCTTGCGCGGATGGCAGGGCTGTCCGCGCTTTTCTTATGGCATGGCATCCACCCGAAACAGGAGGGTACTCCCTTGAAGGATTTTTTTGACACATGGAAATTTAAGATACTGGTAGCCGTGGCGGTGTTTCTGGTGGGCATCATGGCCTATGCCGGTGCCAACGGACGACTGACTGCTGCCCCGCAGGAACTGCTGGGCGTGGTGCTGATGCCGCTCCAGAAGGTCACATCGGCACTGAGCGGCGGCATTGGCTCGGTGTGGGAAAAATACACCAGCATCGATGAGGTCATGGAACAGAACGAACAGCTGGAAGCGGAGAATGCTGAGCTGCGCCAGCAGATAGTGGACTATGACCGCATCAAGGCGGAGAACGAAGCCTACAAGGCACTGGCCCGCATTCAGGATTCCAACACCGAAGCAAGCTATATTTCTGCCTTTGTGATCGGCCGCGACCCGCTGGATGAGTTCGGAGGCTTTACGCTGGACTGCGGCACGGTGAACGGCGCAGCCGTGAACGATGCCGTGATCAGCGATAAGGGCTATCTGATCGGCATGGTGGTGGAAGCCGACACCACCAGCTGCAAGGTGATGACCATTCTGCACCCCAGCTTCAGCGCTGCGGGCGTGGTATCCCGCACGCGGGAAAACGGCATTATCAATGGCAGCACCGATTATGCCGGTGACGGCCTGTGCGTGCTGACCAATTTGGAACGCGCCACTGAGACGAAGATGGGCGATCAGGTGATCACCACCGGTCTTGGAGGAGTGTTCCCGCCGGATCTGCTGGTGGGAACCGTGCAGAAGGTGGAGCCGGAAGTCAGCGGCAAATCTTCCATTGCAGTGGTGCGCCCGGGTGCAGACCCGCGCACGGTCAAGCACGTATTCGTTATTACCGACTATTAAGGGGGCGCATTTGTATGGAATCACGCCGCATGCGCAGCTGCAGCCAGATCCTGAAATGGGTCTGCTACGCGGTGGCACTGTTTGTGTGCGCGGCACTGCAGACGACCCCCGGCCTGCTCCAGCTGGGGCAGGCAAAGCCGCTGTTCATTCTGCCGCTGTGTCTGGCTGTGGCCGTGTATGAAGGCGAGTTTGCAGGTGCGCTGTTTGGTGCCGTGAGCGGCCTTTTGTGGGACTACACCGCCGGGCGCACCGTGGGTATGCTGGCGCTGGAACTGCTGTTGCTCTGCTTTGCGCTTTCGGTGCTGGTTCAGGTGTATCTGCAGGGCAGCACATGGAACTTTGCGCTCATCAGCACCGGCACGGCCCTTGTGGTACTCTCGCTGGACTGGCTGTTCTTCTACTACATGCCCGGCTACAGCTGGGCGCTGAGCCGCTGGCTGACCTTTGTGCTGCCTTCGGCCATGATGACGCTGGTGCCGTCGCTGGTGCTGTTCAGTCTGGTGCGGCACATTTACAGCGCATTCAAAATCGACAACGGCGTAGTCTGAACCGCCGGAGGAAACGCGGATGAACCAAAACGAACGAAAAACCGTTGCGCGCCGGATGATCCTGCTCATTGCAGTGGCATGTGTTATCATGGGCCTGTACGTGATGCGGCTGATCTTTCTGCAGCTGGTCAACGGCGACGACTTCAAGGCCAAGGCCACCAATACCACCGACTATAACTTTACGGTCACGGCGGCCCGCGGCGATATCGTGGACAGCGCCGGGCGGCGCATTGCCACCACAACCACCAGCTACAATGTGGTCCTCAACAAACTGCTGATGGGCGACCGGGATCTGGACACCATGCTGCAGCAGATCGTGGAGCTGCTGCGTGCGAATGGCGAGAGCTGGAATGATACGCTGCTGATCGGTCAGGCGGACGCAGCAGGCAATTACGCCTTTACGGACGATGACACGTCCACCAGCGACCAGAAGCAGCTGGCAGACATGAAGGAAACGCTTGGTCTGCAGCAGTACGCCACCGCCAACGATGTAATGGAAATGCTGGTGGAAAAGAACGATCTGCAGGATTTTTCGCCGGAATGGCAGCGTGTGCTGGCCGGCATCCACTACGAGATGGACCGGCAGGCGTTCTCCAATGTGAACAATTTTGTCATGGCGGAGAACGTGAGCACCCTCGCGGTGGCCACCATCAAGGAGCACAGCCTGCAGCTGCCGGGTGTGGAGATCGTGGAGACCAGCGCCCGCAGCTACGACCAGAGCGATATCATCCCGGCGGTGCTGGGCCGTGTGGGCAAGATCACGGCGGAAAAGTGGAAGGTGACCGATTCCAACGGTCAGGTGACCTATCCGCTGCGGGAAAAAGGCTATAACATGAACGATGTTCTGGGCATTTCTGGTCTGGAATCCGTTTATGAGGACGAGCTGCGCGGCAAGGACGGCGTGGAGACCATCACCCGCAATTCGGACGGCGTGATCGTGGATACAAAGCTCACCACTGTGCCGGAGCCGGGCCATACCGTGCAGCTGACCATTGACAGCAACTTCCAGCGTGCCGTGGACAAGGCACTGGCGGACAACATTGATATGATCAACCGCGTGTACAATACCGGCACCATGAAAGCTGCCGCCGGTGCGGTGGTGGTGCTGGACGTGAAGGACGGCAGTGTGCTGGCTGCTTCCAACTATCCCAGCTATGACCAGAACCTGTATGCTGCTAACTACAGCGAGTACAGCTCCGACCCGAGCCTGCCGCTGTTCAACCGCGCATTGCAGGGCCTGTATACGCCGGGTTCTACCTTCAAGCCCGCCGTGGCGGTGGCCGCACTGGACAGCGGCCTCATCAACCAGTATTCTACCGTTTACTGCAACGGCGTGTACAACTACTTCAAGGATTACCACCCCCGCTGTACCCGCCATGGCCACAGCGGCAACATCGATGTGGTAACGGCCATCAAGTGGAGCTGCAACATCTTCTTCTATGATGTTGGCCGCCGCCTGACCAGCGATGTGTACGATGCCTATGCCTACAAGCTGGGTCTTGGCCAGCGCACCGGTGTGGAGGTGAGCGAGGCCGTGGGCCGTCTGACCACCAAGAGCGACTCCAACTATACGGCATCGCTGGATGTGCAGGCCGCCATCGGTCAGGGCAACACGGTGGTCTCGCCCATCCAGCTGGCTACCTACGCGGCAACGCTGGCCAACAACGGCACCCGTTACCGCACCCATTTCGTCAAGGCCATTCTGGACACCAACACCGGCGAGGTGCTCAGCGAGACCAAGCCCGAGGTCATGGATGTGATCGAAGGCACCGGTAACACCTTTGAGCTGGTGCGGCAGGGCATGAAGCAGGTGCCCAGCACCATCAGCGGCAAAATTTCCAGCTATCCGGTGCCGATCGCCTGCAAGACCGGTACACCTCAGCGCAGCGAGACCTATGCGCCCGGCAAGCACTATCTGAACGCCATGATGGTGGCTTACCTCCCGGCGGATGATCCGCAGATCGCCATTGGCATTAGCATTGAGTACGGAGGCTATGGTGCCCGTACCGGTGATCTGGTGGTGGATATTGCAAATGCCTATTTTGCCCTGAAGGATGGCAGCCTTGCCCAGCAGGCCGAAGCGGAAAAGGAAGCCGAGCAGGCCCAGCAGGAAGATCAGGCGCAGACCACTGACCCAGCGCAGGCCGCTGCAGGCCAGACCACCGGCAATGCCGCAGCCCAGCCTGCACAGATGACACCCGCCGCAGACACCGCTGCGCCGGAAACGGCAGCAGAAGGGGAAGCCCAGCCTGCCGTGCAGGACGAGCAACAGCCCGCCGCAGACACCGAGCAGAACCCTGATGCCATTGCGCCGGAGAACTGAAAACGGGAGACAAAACCGACACGGGAAAGGGCACTGCAGCGGGGTTTTGAATGGAAACATCCCTGAAAAGAAAACAAAATTGAATGTTTTGTATAAAAACCGGTTGTAAAAGATTGGATTTTGTGATATCATTTCAACCGAAGGACTTTTTACAAGTGGGTCCGCATCGTGAAGAAAGAGGAGAGGGTAACGGATGACGATCGCACTCATTGCACATGACTCCAAAAAGGAGCTGATGGTTCAGTTTTGTACGGCTTACTGCCGTATCCTGAGCCAGCATAAATTGGTGGCCACCGGCACCACCGGTAAACTGATCGCAGAAGCTACCGGCTTACAGGTGCAACGCTTTCTGGCCGGTGTGCAGGGCGGCGACCAGCAGATCGCATCCCGCATCGCCTGCAATGAGATCGACCTGTTGCTGTTCTTCCGTGATCCCATCAACGCAAAGCCCAGCGAACCCAACGAAATGACGCTGCTGCGCCTGTGCGATGTGCACAACATCCCCATGGCCACCAACATTGCCACTGCCGAGGTACTGATCCACGGCTTGGAGCGCGGCGATCTGGATTGGCGCGATATCGTGCATCCCCAGAACTGACAAAACGATTTGGAATGGCTCCGCGTGTGCTGCGCCATATTCAGCGGAAATTATATTGATAATGCGAAAATCGGGAACATCTGCGGATGTTCCCGATTTTCATTTTCACGGGAATGGGGTCCGAACCGCAGAATGCATTTCTGCCGCCGTGCGGCTGTTTCCGCAGGAAGCAAAAACAGCAGATGCCGTGTGCCGCAGCGGCCTTGCCTGTAAAAAAAGAATTCCGGAAAATCTGCGGATTTTCCGGAATTCTAATATAAAAATAATGTTTCCGCTGAATATGGCCAGAGTGCAACGGAGGCCATTTGAAACGTACGGTTAAACTTTAAAATCCTCGGCCATCTCCGCCACATCTTCCGGGGCAAAATCGCCCAGCGGCAAGATCAGCCGTGCCAGCGTTTCCTGCGGCAGAGCTGCAAGAATCGTGCTGTCATCACTGCCGGTGCCTGCGGGCGGGCAGACGGTGTGCACGCCGTCTGCACCGGTCTCCACCCGGGCACGGTGAGTGGTTGCCACATATTGCATCCCAAGCTTGTCTGCAGCCGTCAGCAGGGCGGCAAACAGCGGCGTGCCGCCTTCGCCCAGAACGTCTGCGTCCTGCCCGGCCAGTGCTTCGGCGTTCAGCACGATGCACTCGATGCCAAGGGCCTCTGCTGCCTTTTTGGAGTTTTCCGCATCGGCGGTCTGTTCTGCTGCCAGCCGCACGGCAGCGCCCGCCACGGCAAAGCCCTGCTGCTGTAAAATGCGCACAGCTACGGCGCATTCTCTGCTGCCGTCCATCTGCACCAGAACCTTATCCTGACTCTCGTAGGTGTCGAACCCACTGCCGGGCAAAAATGTGTCGCTCATGTTCCCTGCCTCCCGCCATGTGCTTTGCTTTGGGCCACGGCCAGCTGGTCGCAGCGTTCGTTCTCCGGGTGGCCTGCGTGGCCCTTGACCCAGACATAGGTGATCTTGTGCCGGGCTTCCTGCTCCAGTGCCTGTGCCCAGAGGTCCGGGTTCAGGGCAGGGGAGCCATCTGCTTTTTTCCAGCCCCGGCGCTGCCAGTTTTTGGCCCAGCCCTTCTGAAGCCCGTTGATGACATACTGGCTGTCGGAGCACAGCCGTACCTCGCACGGCTCCTTGAGCTGGCGCAGTGCTTCGATAAAGGCTGTCAGCTCCATGCGGTTGTTGGTGGTGCTGTCGTCGCCGCCGCTCAGCTCTTTCTCGTAAACTTTGCCGTTAAAACGGTAGCGCAGCACGGCACCCCAGCCGCCCGGGCCGGGATTGCCGCTGCATGCGCCGTCGGTGTACACTTCGACCTGCTTCATGCGGTTCTCCTTCTAAAATGAGTTGCTTCTATTTAGCGCTATTTTCCGGCTTCTGTCAAGTGCGAATGTATATTCCGTGCCGGAGCTGCCAAACCTTGGAATTGACAAAAACGCCGGGAAATACTATACTTATCCTAACAAAATGCGTATAGGGGCGCACCGCAGGCGTGTGCCCGGGCGTTCCAACAGAAAAGCCACGGTCGCATCGAGCAGATGGACCTATCTGGCACAAAACCTCTTACGGAACAGGCAGCGGTTTGCAAAAAACACGCTGAGAAATAAATTCTATACGGTGCATCCAACGGAAGCCGATGCGATTTTTCAAGGTGCTTCCCATGCACAGCGCGGCTGTTCCCACAAGCGGGGACGGCCTGCGCTGTAATTATTTTGGAGGTCAGAATGGCACAGTCGAAAGAAAATACCAATAATTCCGCACGCAGCAAGGCAACAGCTGCTGCTCAGAGCACCGGCGCACCCGCCGCGCAGACGGGCGAAAAGCGCCCCCGCACCACCCGCCGCCCTTATTATAACCGTCGGCCCCGCCGCCCGCAGCAGCCCAGAGAGGCCGCTGTGCCTATCCACATCTACCCGCTGGGCGGTCTGGGCGAAGTGGGCAAGAACATGACCGTGTACGAGTGCAACGGCGACATGATCATCGTGGACTGCGGCCTTGTGTTCCCGGACAGCGACATGTACGGCGTGGACATGGTCATCCCGGACTTCACCTTTGTGGTGCAGAACAAGGATAAGATCAAGGGCCTGCTCATCACCCACGGCCACGAAGACCACATCGGCAGCATCCCGTATCTGCTGCAGAAACTTGACCTGCCCATCTATGGCACCCGCCTGACCTGCGGCCTGATCCGCAACAAGCTGGAGGAGTTCGGTCTGGCAGGCAAGACCAAGTTCGTGGAGATCACCCCCAGACAGAAGATCAAGCTGGGCTGCTTTACCATTGAGCCCATCCATGTGAACCACTCTATCCCGGATGCGGTGGCCTTTGCCATCGACAGCCCGGCTGGCACCATCATCCAGACCGGCGACTTCAAGATCGATTACACTCCGCTGGCCTGCGGCGTCACCGACCTGTCCACGCTGGCCGAGTACGGTCAGCGCGGCGTGCTGGCCCTGCTGAGCGATTCCACCAACTCCGAGCGTCCGGGCTTTACCGCCACCGAGCAGAAGGTGGCTGCAGGCGTGCGCAATCTGTTCGCCCGTGCCCGCAACAAGCGGATCATCATTGCCACCTTTGCTTCCAACATCTACCGCGTGCAGCAGATCATCGATCTGGCCGTGGAGGATGGCCGCAAGGTGGCATTCAGCGGCCGCAGCATGGTGAACAACACCGCCATGGCGCAGGAGCTGGGCTATATGCACATCCCGGAGGGCACCCTCATCAGCGTGGATGAGCTGAACCAGTATCCTCCGGAGCAGGTAGTGCTCATTACCACCGGCAGCCAGGGCGAACCCTTGAGTGCCCTTTCCCGTATGGCATCCTGCAGCCACCGTCAGGTGCGCGTGGGCCCCGGCGACTTCATTATCATTTCGGCAAATCCCATTCCCGGCAACGAGAAGAGCGTGACCAAGATCGTCAACGGTCTGCTGCTGCTGGGTGCAGAGGTCATTTACGAGAGCATGTACGATGTGCATGTTTCCGGCCACGCCTGTCAGGAAGAACAGAAGCTCATGCTCACCCTGACGAAGCCCAAGTATTTCCTGCCGGTGCACGGCGAGTACAAGCAGCTCAAAAAGCATGCCCTCACCGCTGCAAGCCTCGGCATCCCCACCAGCAACATCCTCATTGCGGAGAATGGCTCCAATGTCGTCCTCAGTCAGGATGAGATGAAGCTGGGCGAGCCGGTGACTGCCGGTGCCGTCATGGTGGACGGTCTGGGCGTGGGCGATGTGGGAAATGTGGTCCTGCGCGACCGCAAGCACCTGTCCGAGGACGGTCTGGTGATCATTGTGGCCACCGTGGACAGCAAGACCGGCAAGGTGCTGGCCGGCCCGGACCTTGTGAGCCGCGGCTTTGTGTATGTGCGCGAGAATGAGAGCCTGATGGACGGTGCACAGAGCATCGTGGAAAATGCGCTGGACCGCTGCGTGGATGAACATGTGCGCGACTGGAACAGCGTCAAGACCCGCGTGCGCGAGGCACTGAGCAGCTATATCTATCGGCGCACCAAGCGCAGCCCGATGATCCTTCCCATCCTGATGGAGGTCTGATCCGGGCACGCTGCCGCAAACAATGCGGCGGAAGGCAGGAGATTTGATGAAACAAAAACCAAGATGGACATTGGAGATGCTCACCGCCAGTCTGGCCGTGCTGTGCGGCCTGCTGGTGCTGGTGCTGCTGATCCAGCGGCCCACGGCATGGCCGGCGCTGCTGGCACTGGTGGTGCTGTGGGGCGTTGTGGTGGTGCTGTTCCGCTGCCAGCTGCGCAAGTGGGTGGCCCGGTGGATGTGCGGTGGCAGCTTTGAAGGCTCCAAGCTGCAGTTCAGTCTGGAGCCGCTCTCTCAGCCGGCCGCGCTGCTTTCCGGTGAGACGGTGCTGTGGTACAATGCACAGTTCCGCACCCGCCTGTTGAACGGGCAGGATGCGCTGGTGAGCCGCGTGCAGAAGGTGCTGCCCGGCCTTGATCTGCAGCAGTGCCGCAAGCAGGAGGGCCAGCTGCTGACCCTCGCGGACGGCATGTGGAGCGTACACAGCTCCACGGTGCCCGGCGATGCGGAGAGCATGACCCTGCTGGTGCTGAACGAGGAAACCGCCCTGCGCAAGGTGGAGGCGGAATACAAAGCCAGCCGTCCGGGCTATCTGGTGTTTCTGGTGGACGGCTACGACGATGTGTTCGGTGACATGCTGGACAGCGAGCGTGCCCGCCTGCTGGAAGGCATCAACCGCACGCTGGAGGATATGATCGGCCGGGGCAGCGGCTTTTTGCGCCGTGTGGCCAGCGGCCGCTATATCGCTGTGGTGGAAGAGCGCCAGATGGAGCAGTTCGCCAACCGCGGCTACGATGTGCTGGACAAGATCCGTGCGCTGGATCCCAGCGTGAACCTTTCGCTGTCCATCGGCATTGGCCGCGGGGCCAAGACCCTGCGGGAAGCCCAGGATATGGCCGTGCAGGCGCTGGATATGGCGCAGGGCCGCGGCGGCGATCAGGCCGCTGAAATGACACCGGACGGCTTTACGTTCTACGGCGGCGTGAGCCACGGCGTGGAAAAGCGCAGCAAGGTGCGCAGCCGCATCGTGGCCGATCAGCTGGTAAAGCTGATCAAGGAAGCCGACCATGTGGTCATCATGGGCCACCGCATGAGCGATCTGGATGCCATCGGCTCCGCCGAGGGCGTGCTGCGCATCTGCAAAATATGCGATGTCCCGGCGGTGATCGCGGTGCGGCGTGACGCTACCCTTGCGGGCAGCCTGATCGATGCATTGTGCCGTGCAGGCCAGAAGGACGACTTTATCGACCCGAAGGACGCACTGCCCATCATCTCCAAGCGCACCTTGTGCATTGTGGTGGATACATATCAGGTGGGCCTTGTGGAAAGCAAGGATATTCTGGAAAAATGCGGCAAGGTAGCTGTGATCGACCACCACCGCAAGGGCGTGGGCTACATCGAGAACCCGGCGTTGGTCTGCCATGAGCCGTATTCTTCCTCGGCCAGTGAGCTGGTCACGGAGCTTTTGCAGTACGTGGGCGAGCGCGACGACAAGCCCAACCGTGTGGAGGCCGAGGGCCTTTTGTCCGGCATCATGCTGGATACCCGCGATTTTACCCTGCACACCGGTGTGCGTACCTTTGAAGCCGCCGCTGCGCTGCGCCGCTATGGCGCGGAGACGGAGCGGGTGCGCCAACTGTTCGATGTGACCATGGTGGAGTACAATGCCAAGGCAGATCTGGTGGAAAAAGCACGCATGTACAAAAATTGCGCGATCTCCGTCAGCGGCGAGGTGGCACCGGAAGCCCGCGTGGCCATTGCACAGGCGGCAAACGATCTGCTGACCATTCAGGGCGTGGATGCCAGCTTTGTGGCAGTGCAGGTGGGCACAGGCGTGAACATCTCGGCCCGCAGTCTGGGTGCCGTGAACGTGCAGGTGATCATGGAATCTTTGGGCGGCGGCGGCCACCAGACCATGGCAGCAGCACAGCTCAAGCATATCACGCCGGAAGCAGCCCGTGCCCGCATCGAAGGTGCCATCGACAAATACTATGCATCGCAGAAAAAGGGCGATGTAGAAGGAAAATAAACGGAACAGAGAGGATCACACCCATGAAACAGTACGATTACCTGATCGTTGGTGCCGGCCTTTATGGCGCGGTCTTTGCACAGGAAGCAAAAAAGGCAGGCAAGAAGTGCCTTGTGATCGATAAGCGCAGCCACATTGCAGGCAATATCTACACGGAGCCGGTGGAGGGAATCAACGTCCACCGCTACGGTGCACATATCTTCCACACCAACAACAAGGCTGTGTGGCAGTATGTGAACCAGTTTGCAGAGTTCAACCGCTACACCAACAGCCCGGTGGCAAACTACCACGGCGAGATCTACAACCTGCCCTTCAATATGAACACCTTTAATAAGATGTGGGGCGTTGTTACCCCTGCCGAAGCCAAGGCCAAGATCGAGGAGCAGAAGAAGGAAGCAGGCATCACCGACCCGCAGAATCTGGAAGAGCAGGCCATCAGCCTTGTGGGCACCGATATCTACGAAAAGCTCATCAAGGGCTACACTGGCAAGCAGTGGGGCCGCCCCTGCACCGAACTGCCGGCCTTCATCATCAAGCGTCTGCCGGTGCGCTTCACCTACGACGACAACTATTTCAACGCACTGTATCAGGGCATTCCCAATGGCGGCTACACCGCCATGGTGGAAAAGATGCTGGACGGCACCGAGGTGCGGCTGAATGTGGACTATCTGGCCGACCGCGAAAATCTGAACGCTCTGGCCGAGAAGGTGGTCTACACCGGCCCGGTGGATGCCTACTTTGGCTACAAGCTGGGTGCTCTGCAGTACCGCAGCGTCCGCTTTGAGACCGAGGTGCTGGACACCGACAACTATCAGGGCAACGCGGTGGTCAACTATACCGATGCGGAAACTCCCTACACCCGCATCATCGAGCACAAGCACTTTGAGTTCGGCACCCAGCCCAAAACGGTCATCAGCCGCGAGTACAGCGCTGAGTGGAAGAAGGGCGACGAGCCGTACTACCCCGTCAATGACGAGAAGAACGGTGCCCTGTATGCCGAGTACAAGAAGCTGGCCGATGCGGAGCCGGACGTGATCTTTGGCGGCCGTCTGGGTGAGTACAAGTATTACGACATGGACAAGGTCATTGAGGTAGCTCTGGACGTGGCCGCAAAGGAACTGAAATAAGAAAACTCCTTCCGTCATCACCTGCGTGATGCCAGCTGTTCCCCTTCTGGCACTTTGTGCCACCTCCCCCGGCCGGGGGAGTCTGTCTCAAAGAAGGAGCCTCTGGCGAAAAGGACAAGCCTTCGGTTTTGCCAAAGGCCCCATCTCAGAGGGGGCTGTCTGCGAAGCAGACTGGGGGAGTTCACTTGAGGATAATGCTGCAATGCGCGCTTCCTCTTGCTCAAAAGCGACAAATGCGCTATACTATAAATACAACAACTGCACCGGTTTTCCGGTGAGAAGTGAGGGATAACATCATGAAAGTGATTCTCAAGCAGGATATCAAGGGCATTGGCAAGAAGGACGAGATCCACGAGGTCTCCGACGGCTACGCCCGCAACTATCTGTTCCCGCGCAAGCTGGCCGCTGTGGCAGATGCCAGCGCTGTGAACGTTGCCCGCAGCAAGGAAGCTGCTGCCGATTTCCACGAGGCTGAGACCGTAGCTGCTGCCAAGGATCTGGCCGCAAAGATCGAGGGCAAGACCGTGACCATCAAGGCCAAGGGCGGTGCATCCGGCCGTCTGCACGGCAAAGTCACCGGCAAGGAAGTTGCCGATGCTTTGGCTCAGCTGGCAGGCGCACCCATCGATAAGAAGAAGATCGAGCTGGAGACCAAGGACATCAAGGATGCCGGTGTGTTCAACGGCAAGGTCCGTCTGCACGTTGGTGTGGTCGCTTCTTTCAAGATCATGGTGGAAGTGGAACAGGCCTGATTTTTCTGCCATCTGCGCCCCCTCACAGCAGGGGGCGCTTTTTGGCTTTTCAGCGAAATGATGCAAAAGGATAAACTACCATGCCGAACGAACGACATTATTCCAATGAACTGAATCTGGAAAGCGTGGGCATCAACCTGCCCTACAACATGCAGGCAGAGCAGAGCGTGCTGGGTGCGGTGCTGCTCAAACCGGAAACGCTCACCGACTTGGTGGAGATCATCCGGCCGGAGATGTTCTACACCCGGCAGAATGCGCAGATCTACTCCGAAATGCTGCGCCTGTTCACCGCCGACCAGACCATCGACTTTGTGACGTTGCTGGACGCTGTTATCTCGGACGGCGTGTTCCCCAGTGCCGACGAAGCAAAGGTGTACCTGACCGGCCTTGCCGAGACGGTGCCCAGCATTTCCAACGTGAAGGCCTATGCCCAGATCGTGCAGGAAAAGTATCTGGTGCGCCAGCTGATGGGCGTTGCAAAGGACATCCTGCAGGATGCCGGAGATGAGCCGGATGCCGACCTGCTGCTGGAAAACGCGGAGCAGCGCATTTATGAGATCCGCTCCGGCCGCGATTCCAGCGCACTGACACCGCTTTCCTCCAGCATGGTGGAGACCCTGACCAACCTGCAGAAGATCAGCGGCCCGGATGCGGACAAATACAAGGGCATCCCCACAGGCTTCCGCCTGCTGGATACGGTGCTCACCGGCCTTGGCCGCGGCGATCTCATCATCCTTGCGGCCCGCCCCGGTATGGGCAAGACCAGCTTTGCACTGAACATCGCCACCCGCGTGGCCATGCAACAGAAGGTGCCGGTGGCCATTTTCAGCTTGGAAATGACCAAGGAACAGCTTACCAACCGCATCCTTTCTGCTGAGGCCGGCATCGACAGTCAGGCATTCCGCACCGGTGCCCTGCGCGCCGAGGACTGGGAATATCTGGCCCTTGCCACCGAAAAACTGCACGATGCACCCATCTATATGGACGATACCTCCGGCATCACCATCACCGAGATGAAGGCGAAGATTCGCCGGGTCAATCAGGACCCCACCCGCCCGAATGTGGGCCTCATCGTCATCGACTATCTGCAGCTGATGACCACCGGCCAGCGCAGCGAAAACCGCGTGCAGGAGATCAGCTCCATCACCCGAAACCTTAAGATCATGGCAAAGGAAATGAATGTGCCCATCATCGCACTTTCTCAGCTGTCCCGTGCGGTGGAAAAGCAGGGCAACAATTCCAGCCACCGGCCCCAGCTTTCCGACCTGCGCGATTCTGGTTCTATCGAGCAGGATGCCGACTGCGTTCTGTTCCTGTACCGCGATTCCTACTATGCCAGCCAGAACCCGGACGGCGCTGAGGTGGATGCCGATACGGCAGAGTGCATCGTGGCGAAGAACCGTCACGGCGAGACCAGCACGGTGCCGCTGGGCTGGGATGGTGCCCACACCCGCTTTATGGATGTGGACTTTAAACGCTGATGAACAATGAAAAAATTCTGGCGCATGTGCGCATGTTTGCTCTGCGAGAAAAGCTGCTTTGTCCGGGTGAGCCGCTGCACTTGGCTGCGGCAGTGTCCGGCGGGGCGGACAGCATGGCACTGCTGCGCATCCTGCTGGCCCTGCAGCCGGAATTCGGGTTTGTGCTTTCGGCCTGCCATGTGAACCACGGCCTGCGCGGTGAGAGCGCCGACCGGGACGAAGCCTTTGTGCGGGCGGAATGCGCCCGGCTGGGTGTGCCGCTGCGGGTGTTCCATGCTGCAGAGATGGCCGACGAAGTGGGCCTGCCGTCGGAACATGCCGGGGAGGACTGGGCGCGCCGCCTGCGCTATGCCTGCTTTGCGCGTTTGTGCGGGGAGGGGATAGATGACGTTGCAACGGCCCATACTGCAAATGATCAGGCTGAGACCCTGCTGCTGCGGCTGGCCCGGGGCACGGGGCTGCACGGTGCGGCAGGCATCCGGCCAAAGCGCGGGTGCTACCTGCGGCCATTGCTGGCCCTTACCCGGCAGGATACCGAAAGCTTCTGCCGTGCAGCCGGGCAGGCATGGGTCACAGATGAGACGAACGCGACCGATGCCTATGCCCGCAACCGGGTGCGCCGTGCGGCACTGCCTGCACTGCAGAGCACCAACGGCGCAGCGGTGGAAAACCTTGCCCGCTTCTGCGAGAAGGCAGCCCGCGCGGATGCCTATTTTGCCCGGAAGGCCGAAGAGCTGCTTTCTGCTGCACGTCTGGATGCGGCACAGGCTGCCATCAAAAGCCCGGAAGCCTGCACGGTGTGGCGGCTGGACCCACTTTCCGCTGCGGATGCGCTTATTTTGGAAGCAGCCATGCATTCGCTGACGGCTCCCGTGCGTGACGCAGAGGAAAAATATGTGCAGCTGCTGTGCGGCCTTGTGCGGCGCGGCAGCGGTGCGGTACAGCTGACTGACCGGGTGCGCTTTTGTGCCGGAGACGGATGCTTCTGGCAGGAGATTGTGCCGGAACGGTCCCGGCAGCAGGAAGACAAACGGCCGGAAAGCCAGCCCTTTCAGCCGGAAAAACAGGCAGAATACTGCCTTGCGGGCGGCTGGAAGGTGACTGCAGGGCTTTTTACGGCTGATTTTGAAGAAAAAATACAAGTCGTTCATAAAAAAGACTTAAAAAATCAGGCGGATTATGCTAGAATAACTACGTTGTATGCTGGTCTTGTCCTGCGCACCCGCCAGCCGGGAGATGTCTACCGCCCGGCGGGGCGAAGTGTACACAACCGGCTGCGCAAGTGGATGAACGAAACGGGCATCCCGGCCAGCCAGCGCGATCAGCTGCCGCTGCTGGCGGCGGGCAGCGAAGTACTGTGGGTCTGCGGTGCGGGCTTTGCCGAGGGCCTTGCCCCGGATGCAGACACTGCGCAGGTGCTGCAGATGGAAATGGAACATAGGGAGGAAATAACATGAGTATGCATGATGATATCAAGACTGTTCTGGTCAGTGAAGAAGAGTTAAAGGCAAAGGTTGCTGAGCTGGGTGCCCAGATCAGCAAGGATTACGAGGGCAAGAACCTTGTTCTGGTGTCCATCCTCAAGGGCTCGGTGGTGTTTATGGCCGACCTGATGCGTGCGGTGAGCATTCCCTGCAGCATCGATTTTATGGTGGTGTCCAGCTACGGTGGCAGCAACACTGTTACCAGCGGCCTTGTAAAGATCATCAAGGATCTGGACGGTGATCTGTCCGGCAAGGATGTGCTGATCGTGGAGGATATTCTGGATACCGGCGTCACCCTCTCGAATCTGGTGCCCATGCTCAAGATGCGCAACCCCAACTCGGTAAAGATCTGCACCATTCTGGACAAGCCCAGCCGCCGCAAGGCCGATATCCAGCCCGACTACGAGGGCTTCCAGGTGCCGGACGAGTTCGTGGTGGGCTACGGTCTGGACTACGATGAAAAATACCGCAACCTGCCTTATGTGGGTGTGCTCAAGCCTGAAGTCTACGAGAAGTGATTTCTCACACTATAATTCATCCAAGAACTGGAGTTGATTTTTTTGCAATCCAAAAGACCCCGTTTCAATCCGCTGATCCTTGCTCTGGCGCTGGCGGCGGTGCTGATGGTCTGGTCGGTGCTGGGCGGCACCGGCTCTGCCAACAGCTCTTCCATGGAATATTCCACGGTGGTGCATTATTTTGAAAGCCTGCAGGTCACGCAGTTCTCGCTGGACCTGAACACCGGTGTCATCACCATGAACCTCAAGGAAGGCGGCAAGAACAACCTGCCCTTGCCCGATACCACGTCCCAGAGCACCACGCAGGCCACCGGCGGACTGCTGAGCGGTATGCTGTCCTCCTCGGATGAGGATACTGCTGCGCAGAAGAACAGCGACGGCACTGTGACTGTGCGCTACAAGCTGCCCTATGCATCTATGTTCGTCAAGTATGTGGGCGACTACATTGCCGCCTATGACGAAGCAAACCCGGATGCTCCCATGGTGTACGATTATACCCCTGTCAAGGAAAACATCCCATGGATGGAGATCTTGTTCTATCTGGCAATGCTGGGCTGCACCGGCTTCCTGCTGTTCTCCATGATGCGCGGCGGTGCTGGCGGCGGCGGGATCATGAACGTTGGCAAAGCCAAGGTGAAGGACGAGCACGAGAACCAAAAGACAGCCACCTTTGCCGATGTTGCCGGTGAGGACGAGGAAAAGGAAGAGCTGAAAGAGGTCGTGGAGTTCCTGAAAAGCCCGGAGAAGTTCAACACTCTGGGCGCACGCATCCCCCACGGCGTGCTGCTGGTAGGCCCTCCGGGCACCGGCAAGACCCTGCTGGCCCGCGCCTGCGCAGGCGAGGCCGGTGTGCCCTTCTATTCCATTTCCGGCTCTGACTTTGTGGAAATGTACGTCGGCGTGGGTGCATCCCGCGTGCGTGACCTGTTCGATAAGGCCAAGAAGTCCATGCCCTGCATCATCTTCATTGACGAGATCGATGCTGTGGGCCGTCAGCGCGGTGCCGGTCTGGGCGGCGGCCACGATGAACGCGAGCAGACCCTGAACCAGCTGCTGGTGGAAATGGACGGCTTTGAGGCCAACGACGGCATCATCGTCATGGCGGCCACCAACCGTGCCGACATTCTGGATAAGGCCCTGCTGCGGCCGGGCCGCTTTGACCGTCAGGTCTATGTGGGCCTGCCGGATGTCAAGGGCCGTGAGGAGATCCTCAAGGTCCACACCAAAAAGAAGCCGCTGGCCCCGGATGTCTCTCTCAGGGTCATTGCACAGCGCACCGCAGGCTTTGCGGGCGCAGACCTTGAGAACCTTGTCAACGAAGCGGCCCTGCTGGCTGCACGCCGCAACCGCAAGGCCATTACCATGGAGGATATCGAGGAAGCTTCCATGAAGGTGATGGCTGGCCCGGAGAAGAAGAGCCGCGTTGTGACCCCGGAGGAAAAGAAGCTGACTGCTTACCACGAGGCAGGCCACGCTGTGGCGGGCTTCTACTGCAAGCATCACCCCCGTGTGCACGAGATCACCATTATCCCGCGTGGTCAGGCTGGCGGCTACACCATGTACCTGCCCGAGAAAGACCGCAGCTACGTGACAAAGGGCGAAATGTTCGAGGATATCGTTTCCAGTCTGGGCGGCCGCGTGGCCGAACAGCTGATCCTGGAGGATATCTCCACCGGTGCTTCCAATGATCTGCAGCAGGCCACCAACATTGCCCGCCAGATGATCACCAAGTACGGCTTCTCGGAGCGGCTTGGCCCTGTGGTGTACGGTACCTCGCAGGAGGAAACCTTCCTGGGCCGCGATCTGGGTCAGGGCAAGGGCTACAGCGAGACCACCGCTGCCGAGATCGACGGCGAGATGCGGGATATCATTGATGAAGCCTACGAGACCTGCCGCCGCACCCTGACCGAGCACATCGATCAGCTGCACGCGCTGGCACAGGCCCTGATGGAACGCGAGAAGCTCAACGAGCAGGAGTTCAACACCATTATGGCGGGCGGCACACTGCCCCCGCGTGAAGGCGATGAGCCGAAGCCGGAACAGCCTGCTCAGACCGTGCAGGCTGCCCCTGCAGAGACCGCTCAGCAGGCCGAAACTGCTGAACCTGCAGAGACCGCTGAGCCTGCCGAACAGGCCGAAACGGCCCAGCCGCTGCCGGAGACCGCTGCACCGGAAACGCCGGATGCACAGGATCCGCAGAACTGATTTGATCCCAATGGAAAGGAGCGAGTGTCGTGGAGGAAAATTTTAACCCGGTCGCACGGACCCGCGCAAACTATTACACCCCCGGCAGCCCGGTGCAGTTCGTCTGCGTGGAGCTGCTCAAGGGTGATGTCAGCGGGGAGCACGCGGTCTGCCTGACCTTCAAGAATATTTCCAAGGTGACCCTGACCGCGCTGGAGATCCACTTCAAGTGCAAGGGCGTGGACGGCGTGATCCTGTGCGAGGACCGGTTCGAGTACCGTGACTTGGAAGTAAAGCCCGGCGAACTGTTTGGCATGGACGATGCGGTGTTCGTTACCGCAAAGGCCATCACCAGCGTGGATGTTTCGCTGTGCAACGTGTACAACGGCAAGCGGGTGGTGCATCTGGACGGCATCAAGCGCGTGCGCCTGCCTGCCCCCAAGCGCCTGTCTGCTGAGCTGGAAAAGGCGCTGGAGACCCGCATGAACCGCCCGGAGCTGAAGTATCAGCCGCAGGTGTTTGAAAATGGCTGGTACTGCGCCTGCGGTGCCTTCCACCCGAAGGAGGAGGATACCGTGTACTGCTCGGAGTGCGGCTGCGACCGCATCCTGCTGCAGAACGCGCTGAACACCCTGCTGCAGCCGGAACAGCCTGCCCAGACCGAGCCGGAACTGGAAACGCCTCTTGCCCCGCAGGCTGAAGAGCCTACCCGCATTATGGGCGCAGCGCCCGTGCAGGAGGAGCCGACCCGGATCATGGGTGCACCGTGCCGTGAAGCAGAACCACAGCCGGAAGAACCTGCTGCAGAGCAGACCCGTGTGCTGGATGCCGGAATGCGGACAAAGTTCCCGGGCAGGGCATCTCATGCAGCTGCGGACGAAGGCACCCGTGTGATGCCTGCTGCAGCCCGCCGTGCACAGCCGATATCTCAGCAGCCGGAGCCTGCCTATGACGACGAGGAAGAATACGAGGACGAGCGCGACAGCGTGGCCGAAGCGCTGATCCGCTGGGTGCCGCCCATCACTGCCATTGTCTGTGCAGCAGTGGCACTGTGCGGCTTCGTGTATTACCAGTTCGTGCTGTAACACAAACAGCAGCGGAGAGGGCGGTGTGCCTTCTCCGCTTTTTTGTATGCCAGAAGAGGGGAGAACCATTATGCCGGAAGAAGCCTTACAGGCTGCCTTTGAGATCAAGACTGCCTGCGATGAGATCAGCCGCCGCCTGCTGCGCTGGCACTGGGAGCACAAACCCGGTGCGCACAGCTTGGGTGCATTGCTGGATCACGTTGCACAGCGCCAGCAGGAAAGCCCGGACTATTACGACCGTATGCCGGATCTTTCCGGCAAAAACAGCTGGCAGCAGCTGGATACCACCATTTGTATGCGGGTTCTGCTGGACCCGGAAAAGGATGCCGCCAAACCGCTGGACCTGCTGGGCAATACCAGCAATCCGGGTGCGGCCCGCCGCGCCTGCAATGCTGTGCGCACCGCCCGCAACGAAGCCGCCCACGCCACCGATCACACCGATGCCGCTCAGGCGGCGATCCTGTTCAACGAGGCGGTGGAGAGCTTGGAAGACGGCTATGTGGGCACGGCTTTCCGCGAGAATGAGCTTGCCCGCTATTACCGCGATGCAGAAAATTATCTGGCACGCTGCGGCGCAAAGGAGCCGATCGCATCCAGCCGTGCGCCGGAAGAAAAAACGGCTGCGCACGAGCCAGCCCGCCAGAGCACAAAGCAGGGCCAGAACCGCAGCGCCCAGAGCCGCAAAACGGCCGGCAGCCGTTCCTCCGGCAGCAGAAGCACCACAGCGCGCAGCAGCTCGGCCAAAAGCCGCAGCACGGCAGGCCGCAAAAAGAAACAGAGAAGAACTGGCAATAAAACCGTGTTTATCGTTCTGCTGGTGGTCCTGCTGCTGGGGCTTGCCGTGCGTGCATGGAGCATGGGCGCAGCCTGACCGCCTGTAATGCCCTGCTTCTCAGAAAAAAGCCGTCTTTTGTACACAGTTGCCAGAAAAACAAAAATGCGTTCGGAATAAACCGGGAAAAGCGCATCTTGCGGGATGGGTGAAAGCGGTTTATAATAAGCATGAAAACGTTTACACATAACAATGCATCCCAAAAGAGAGAAGTACTGCAAATGACCATCAGTGATATTGCAAAAATGGCGGGTGTATCCAGTGCGGCAGTCAGCCGCTACCTGAACGGAGGCCCCCTGAGCGAACAGAAGAGGGCTGTTATCCACGAGGTAGTGGAAAAGACCGGCTACCGCCCGGATACCGCCGCCCAGACTCTGCGCACCGGAAAAGTGAATCAGGTGGGGGTGATCGCTCCCAGCATCGGCTCCCAGTCGGTGGGGCAGATCACGGCAGGCATTGCCAGTGAGCTGGATGCAAAGAGCTATCTGATGCTGCTGGGAAACACCGAGCTGGACGCCCAGCGGGAATTGGGCTATCTGACTGCCATGCAGCGCAACCACGTGGCGGGCATCATCCTGCTGGGCAGCTATTATACTCCTCAGCTGGCGCAGGCGCTGAAAAACTGCCGTGTGCCGGTGGTGGTAACAGGCCAGCGTTTTCAGGATGTGGCCTGCGTGTACAACGACGACCGCACTGCAGCCCGGGAACTTGCCCAGCGGATGCTGGACCATGGCCGCAAAAGGATCGTTTATATTGGCGGTACAGAGCGGGACGATGCCACCGGCGTGCAGCGCCGTGAGGGCGTGCAGGATGCGTTGAACGCTGCCGGACTGAACGGCGAACAGATGCCCCGCATCTGCTGCAACGCCTTTACCATGGAGGAGGGCCAGCGCTGTATGCAGGAACTGCTGGTGCGCTGCCCGGATCTGGACGGTGTGGTCTGCGTGACTGACACGGTGGCCTTTGGCGCCATGCGTGCCCTGCGGGAAGCAGGACGGCATGTGGGGCAGGATGTGGGTCTTGCAGGCGTTGGCGACAGCTGGGCTGGCAGCATGATGGAACCGGGGCTGGCAACGGTGCGCTTTTACCAGAAGCAGGTGGGGCAGGAGGCTGCCCGGATCCTGCTGCAGATGCTGGAAGAGAATGGGAGCAGCGGGCCTGTGCGTCAGGTGACGCTGGGCTATCAGATCGTGGAGCGAGGCTCCCTTTGATGATAAAGGATAAAAGTATGGGTCGTAAGCTGATTTTTCTGGATATTGACGGCACGCTGCTGCCGCCGGGTGATATGCTCATCCCGGAAAGCACTCTGGCTGCACTGGATCGCGCCAGAGCAAACGGACACAAACTGTTTTTGTGCACCGGCCGCAACCACCGCATGACCGAACCGCTGCTGCGGCACGACTGCTTTGCGGGCGCAGTGTGCAGCGCCGGCGGCTATGTGCTGTGCGATGGCAAGACTCTGGTGGATATCCCCATGGAGCCGCAGCAGGCTGAAGGCGTGCGCGCGGCGCTGGAACGCAATGGCGTGGAGTGCACGCTGGAAGCCCGGGATGCCACCTTTGGCGGAAGCAAAATGGCTGAGAGGTGGAAATTTATCCACAAAAAGAACGATGCACCGCTGAACAGCGAAGCGGAGCGCTGGCGCAAAGCCATGGAAGAGGGCATGTCCATCCTGCCGCTTTCCGATTACAAAGGGGAACCGCTGTATAAGATCGTGTTCATTGCCGACCACGAGAGCGACCTTGCCGAGGCAAAGCAGCTCTATGCCGACCAGTTCGTGTTCTGCGAGAGCAAGCTGGACAGCCTGACCGATGGCTTTGTGAATGGTGAGCTCATCAACCGCAAATTTGATAAGGGCACCGGAATCAAGGCCATCTGTGATCATCTGGGCTGCACGCTGGCGGATACCATCGGCTTTGGTGACAGCGATAATGACCTGCAGATGACCGATGTGGCGGGCATCAGTGTGTGTATGGCCAATGGCTCCGAAAACCTGAAAAAGCGGTGCGACCGCATTGCTCCCTCGGTATACGAGGACGGCATTGCAAAGGAGTTCAAGGCGCTGGGTCTGATCTGAAAAAACAACAAAGGCTGCGGCAGGGATAAGACCCGGGCCGCAGCTTTTTTGCTGCCACAGGGTTTTATAAAACGGAAAAACGTGGTAGAATAAACCAGAATGCCGGGTTCAAAGCCCGGCAAAAAGGGAGGAATTGAAATGCGTTCTGTTCTGGAAGTATGTGTGGACAGCACTGCCAGTGCACTGGCAGCAAAGCGCGGCGGTGCCAGCAGGCTGGAACTGTGTGCCGACCTGATCGTGGGCGGTACAACGCCCAGCCTTGCGCTGGTGCGTCAGGTCAAGGCGGAGACCGGCCTGCCGGTGCGCGCTCTGCTGCGGCCCCGGTTCGGAGATTTCTGTTACGACAGCTACGAGCTTGCCCAGATGGAACAGCTGGCCGCAGAGCTGGTGGAGGCCGGGGCGGATGGTATCGTGACCGGTGTGCTGACCCCGGAAGGGCAGCTGGATGCGGAGGCCATGCGGCCCATTTATGCGGCGGCGCGCAGGGCAGCGGAAAAGGCAGGCCGTCCGGTGGCGTGTACCCTGCACCGTGCCTTTGATGTCAGCGCCGACCCCTTTGCGGCACTGGAAACGGTCCGGAGCATGGGCCTTTGTACCATCCTCACCAGCGGGCAGGCGGCGAGTGCCCCAGAGGGAGCGGAGCTTCTCGGCCGACTGGTGGAGCGGGCAGGGGACAGCGTGGAAATTCTGGTAGGTGCCGGTGTCACGGCACAAAACATCCCGGCACTGGCCGCACAGACCGGGGCACATGCGTTCCACCTTTCCGGCAAGCAGGTGCTGCAAAGCCGCATGACCTTCCGCCGCGAGGGTGTGCCCATGGGGCTGCCGGGCTTTTCAGAGTTTGAGGTATGGCAGACGGGCGAAGAAAACATCCGTGCTGCACGGCAGGCACTGGATGCGATCAAGAACAACTAAAACGAAAGCGCTCTCCCAACGGAAACCCGGTGGGAGAGCGCTTTTTTATGATGATGAATTTGAAGGGTGAAGATAGCTTAGTAATGCAGCTCGTCGCCGGTCAGTGCTTCCAGCACCGGCAGCATGGCAGCGGCTTCGGCCTTGGCGGCGGGCAGATCCATATCGCGGTAGTTGCCGCACTCCACTTCGCTGGCCCCGGGCACAGCGCCCTCAAAGCCAGCCATGAAGCGGAAGGATTCCACCGTCAGCTCCAGTGCCTCGGCGGGAGTCAGGCCGCGGGTGAGCAGATAGAAGCCGGTGCGGCAGCCCATGGGGCCAACGTAGATCACGCTGTCTTTAAAGGCGCTGTTGCGCGCATAGGTGGCAAACAGATGCTCCAGCGTGTGGGCGGCACCGGTGGACAGGTAATCGCCGTGATTGGGCCTTTTCATGCGGATGTCCCATGTGAGAACATCGCCGTCCTGACGGCTCAGATACATGCCGCGGTCCAGTTTGGTATGGTCAACACAGAAGCTTGCAATGCGTTCCATGATCTTCTCCTTTGGCTTATGCCTGCAGGCGCTGCACGCTGCCGTGAGCGCAGTCCACAGCGATCATCAGACCGTCACGGATGTGGCTGGTAGCACCGGCGGCACCCACAACGGTAGGCTTGAGCAGGGCCTTGCCGGCAATGGCAGCGTGGCTGTTCAGGCCCGGCTCTTCCACCACCAGAGCGGCGGCATCACGCACATAGCTCAGCATTTCGTTGCTGGTGGAGGGCACCACCAGAACCATGCCGGGCTTGAACTTTGCACGCACCTCTTCCAGAGTGCGGCAGACGCAGGCCTTGCCGGTGGCGCTGGTCACGTCGGCATTCTCGCGGCCAACGCCCACACCGGTAGCCAGACAGTTGCCTACCATGTGGATCTTGATCATGTTGGTGGTGCCGGACACGCCCACAGGCACGCCTGCGGTCACAACGGCCAGCTCACCGTTGTGCAGGTAGCCGTTCTCCTTGGCCAGAGAGGTGGACATTTCGATCAGCTCATCAGTGCTGTGTGCCAGAGGCATCATCAGCGGGGTGATGCCCCAGCTCAGGGCCAGCTGACGCTGCACCTGCTCCTTCATCACGCAGGCGATGATGGGCTGCTCCGGGCGGTACTTGCTCAGCAGACGGGCGGTGTTGCCGGACTCGGACACGGTGACGATGGCGGCAGCGTTCACGTCCTTGGCGGTCAGGCAGGCAGCGTGTGCAGTTGCATCGCTCACGCTGATCTTGCCGGTGTTCTCGGCGAGGGGCGCAAAGCGGGCGTGGTTCTCCTGCTCGGTGCGCTCAGCAATGGCAGACATGGTCTTGAGGGCCTCCACGGGGTAAGCACCGGCAGCAGTCTCGCCGGAGAGCATGATGGCAGAGGTGCCGTCGTAGATGGCATTTGCCACGTCAGAGATCTCGGCGCGGGTGGGACGGGGGTTCACGATCATGCTGTCCAGCATCTGGGTAGCGGTGACGATGGGCTTGCCAAAGGAGAAGGAGCGCTCGATGATGTTCTTCTGAATGCCGGGCAGCTCGGTAAAGTCGATCTCAACGCCCAGATCGCCGCGGGCCACCATGACAGCATCGGCTGCAGCCAGAATGCTGTCGATGTTGTTCACGCCCTCACGGTTCTCGATCTTGGCGATGATGCGGATATCGGAATCATACTCGTTGAGCAGGTTGCGGATATCGTACACATCCTGTGCGGTGCGCACGAAGGAAGCAGCGATGAAGTCAAAGCCCTGCTGTGCGCCAAAGATGATATCGTCGCGGTCGCGCTGGCTCATATACGGCATGGACAGATGCACGCCGGGCACATTGACACCCTTCTTGTTCTTGATCTTGCCGTTGTTCAGCACCTTGCAGACGATGTCCGTATCGTTCACGGTGATGATCTGCAGCTTGATCAGGCCGTCGTCCAGCATGATGGTGCCGCCGGGCTGCACATCCTGCGGCAGGTCCTTATAGGTGATGGAGCAGATCTCCTTGGTGCCTTCCACCTCGCGGGTGGTCAGGGTGAAGGTCTGGCCGGCTTCCAGCATTTCAGTGCCGTTCTTGAAGTCCTTCAGGCGGATCTCGGGGCCTTTGGTGTCCAGCAGGGCGGCGACCGGCTTGCCCAGCTCTTCACGAATGGCTTTCAGCTTTTCAAAGCGGCCCAGATGCTCTTCGTGAGAGCCGTGGGAAAAATTAAAACGGGCAACATTCATGCCGTTGGCGACCAGCTCGCGCAGAACGCCTTCCTGATCGGTGGACGGGCCCAGAGTGCAGATGATCTTTGTTTTTCTCATATACTTTTACTACCTCCAACTACAACTTCACATTCTCTATTTTGCGGCAGGCTGTCCGCTGTCATACAGACAGCTGCACGTGGCCAACGGGAAAAATCCCGTGCTGTGGTACAAAAGCGGAAAAATCCTGTGGTTCAAAACTTTTCCACCTATTATTATATCCGCTGGGATACAATAGGGCAAGGAAAACTTTGCGCTGTGGCTGAATTTTTTAGGCGGTCAAGAAATCTTTGCCACGGAATGACGCATTTACGTTTAAAAATGAAAAAACGCCCGGTCAATTCGTGAACAAAATGACGAACATTTTGGTGAAAATGACGGATATTTGCGGGAAGGCGAAAAAGCTTGCATCCGGCACAGGATTTGCTTATAATGATAAGTAAAGATAGTGTCACTTATCCGGGGCAGGTCCCCGGAAGAAATGGAGAAAAAACGATATGGAAAAGCGTGTTTTTCTGATCGTCCTCGACAGCTTTGGAATCGGTGCAGAGCCGGATGCCGCCGCCTTTGGCGACGAGGGCACCAACACCCTGGGTGCCATTGCAAAACATCCCAACTTCAACTGCCCCAACCTGCAAAAGATGGGCATGTTCAACATTGATGGTGTGACCGCAGGCGAAAAGACCGCAGCGCCCATCGGCTCCTTTGCCCGCCTGCAGGAGCAGAGCATGGGCAAGGATACCACCATTGGTCACTGGGAGATCGCCGGTGTGGTAAGCCCCAAGCCGCTGCCCACCTTCCCGAACGGCTTCCCGGATGAGCTGATCCACGAGTTTGAGGAAAAGACCGGCCACAAGGTGCTGTGCAACAAGCCTTACTCCGGCACGCAGGTACTGAAGGATTACGGCGAGCAGGCCATGAAAGAAAACGCCCTTATCGTTTACACCAGTGCCGACAGTGTATTTCAGGTGGCCGCCAACGAAGAGCTGGTGCCGGTGCATGAGCTGTACCGCTACTGCGAGATCGCCCGCGAGATGCTCAAGGGCGAGTACGGCGTGGGCCGCGTGATCGCACGCCCCTTCCTGGGCCACACTGCGGATACCTTCTACCGCACCACCAACCGCCACGACCTGAGCCTCAAGCCGCCCCGCGCTACCATGCTGGATCTGCTGAAAGATGCTGGCAGGGATGTGATCGCTGTGGGTAAGATCTTTGACATCTTCGACGGTGAGGGCGTGACCGAAAAGATCAAGACCACTGGCAACACCAATGGCATCGCCTTCACCAAGGCACTGCAGACCCGCGACTTTGAGGGCCTTGCCTTTGTGAATCTGGTGGACTTCGATATGCTCTACGGCCACCGCCGCGATGTAGCAGGCTATGCCGCCGCTGCCACCGAGTTTGACAAGTTCGTGGCCGACTTCATCCCCGGAATGCGGGAGAGCGATCTCCTCATGGTCACCGCTGACCACGGCTGCGACCCGTCCTATACCAAGACCACCGACCACACCCGCGAGTATGTGCCGTACCTGATCTGCGGCAAGGGCGTGAAGCCTGGCGTTGACCTTGGCACCCGTCTGTGCTTTGGCACCATCGCCCAGACCATCTGCGAGTATCTTGATGTGGATGCTTCCTCTCTGGACGGCAAGAGCGTCTGGAACGAGATCAAGGCATAATGATTTTATAGAATGAGAAAGCCGCCTGCATTGGTTCAAGATGCAGGCGGCATTTTTATGCAGTTTATCGGCACGGATTTTCTGGTGAAAAAGCAAAACAGGAAACGACCGCAGTTGTTTCCTGTTTTGCAAATAAAATAATATTTCCGCGATAGAGTCCGGAGCTTGCGCGGAGGACATTTTAAATCGTCAGGCCGCGTCGTTCTGCTGCGAAGCAGCATCCTGAATGGCACCCCAGATGGAGGAAGCCGCATTGTAGATGGACGATGCAGCCTGTTCCACCTCTTCCTGTGTGGGCAGGGAGATGGACGGTGCTTCTCCGGCCGTATCACCGCTGCCGGTCTCGCCCTCGGCGGGGACCTCCGGCTCCTGCGGCTGGGTGTCGGCAGGCTGCTCTGCATCTGCAGGCTGGTCAGCCGGGACGGTCTCTTCCGGCAGGCTGTCGGCGGGCACTTCTTCGGGAACGCTCTCCGCAGGCACCTCCGAAACGGCAGCGTTCGGGTCGGTGGTAGGGGTGAACACATCGGTCTTTTCCGGCTTCTGGGTGGTGTCGGCAACGGTGCCCTCACCGCCCAGCACGGACGCGATCATTTCCCTGGCCTTGCTCACAGAAGCATCATCCGGTTTCATGACGTAGAGCTTCTGTCCCTTGGCAGAGTAGCACTTGGTGCTGCTGGAGCTTGTGCCGGTGACGGTATAGCTTTCAATATCCCACTCGGCAAAGTCGCTCAGCTGCATCCGCACCAGCGCACTGATCTGATCCTGTGAAAAGCTGGTGACGAAGCAGTCGGCTGCGGCATCCATGATCTTGGAAAAGCCCATCAGCAGGGCAGGGGACTTGATCTTGTTCAGCATGGCATCGATCACCTTCATCTGGTTGATGCCGCGCTGGATATCGCCGGATGCAAAGGCGTGACGCTCACGGGCAAAGGCCAGAGCGGCCTTGCCGTCCAGATGGTTCCAGCCCTCCACAAAGGTGGTGGGGTCATAGTAGCCGGGGCTGCCAACAGAAGTGAACGCCTGATCGGAGTAGACATCCACGCCGCCCAGCGCATCGATGATGCTGATGAAGCCCGCAAAGTTGATGCGGATGTAATGGTCCACATTGACGCCGTACAGATTGCCCAGTGTGGCCATGCTGGTTTCCACGCCGTACAGACCGGCGTGAGTCAGTTTATCCTTGCTGTCAGTGCCGGCAAGGTCTACGTAGTAGTCGCGCGGGGTGTTGATCAGGGCCACCCTCTTGGTGACAGGGTTCACGGCAGCAAGGATATTCACGTCGCTGCGGGCATTTTCGGTCAACTCGCCGCGGGTGTCCACGCCGCTGAGGTAGATCACAAACGGCTCCTTGGTGATCTTGTTGGCCTCGGCACCGGTGAGCAGGCCAGAGGTCATGCTGCCCAAGGCAGAAAGGCCCTGCTGGGCCCAGAAGCAGCCCAGCGCCATGGCAGCGCACAGGAACACCGAAAATACCCGGGCCACCTTGCCGGGAACATTGTACTCCTGACAGCGCTTTACCAGCAGCCACAAAAGCGCCAGCAGCGCGGCCAGAATGACCAGATACAGCACCGGCAGCATCTGGGTGCGCCACAGCTGCACCAGTGTCAGAATGCTTAAAATACCTTGTAAGATCAGCAAAATTTTCCCCCACTTGGAAGGTACTGCCACGGCTCCATCCACGGGCGGATGGGCCTTGGGCGGTACGGGTGTGTTGTGGCCGCTGCGCGGCGGCTTCTGGGGAGGCTGGGCCGGAGGCGGTGTGCTGGGCTGTTCCGGCGGCAGCTCGGAAAAAAACGCCGAGCTGTCTACCTCGATGGGCGCAGTATCCTCAGAGCCTTCCTTGCGGCTGATGTGCCGCAGAGAACGGTAATCTTCGTGGGAACGATCGTTTTCATCCATCATTCAAAACCACTCCTTTTTGTCAGGAAACAGGTACAATGGTCAGCACTGCACGGGCCGGAAGGCAGGTGGCGGTCTGATCTTCGTTGGAAAGCCAGCCAAAGCCTTCACAGATGTGATCCGGGCAGGGCGAATCCACGAACCGGGCTGCACCGTCCTTGATCTGGATGTGGACGGTATAGTAACCGGTGTCCACATCATAGGTCTCATCCACGTCCAGCGGCAGGTTCATGGTGGTGTTGTTGTCGCCGTAGATCAGCTCGGCCCGCAGCCCGGAGCCGGAAGCGTGCACGCGGCGCACCACCAGCAGTACAGCGGCAATGGCCAGAATGACCACGGCAAAGAGAAGATCGGTAAGCAGCTTTTTGTTTTTCATGCGTTAATCCTTGATCTGTAATTGTTCCAGCTCAGCCAGCCACAGTGCGGCACAGGCATCGCTGGGCATCCGCCAGTCGCCGCGGGGCGAAAGGGTCACGCTGCCCACCTTGGGGCCGTCGGGCAGGCAGCTGCGCTTGAACTGTTGGGCAAAGAACCGCCAGTAGAAGTTGCGCAGCCACTTGTACAGCACGCTGTCCGGGTACTCCGGCCGGCCTGCGAATGCAGCCTTTGCCAGCCGGAAGATCTTGGCCGGGCCAAAGCCGAAGCGCAGCACCTGATACAGGTAGAAATCGTGCAGCTCGTAGGGTCCCACAAGGTCCTCGGTCTTCTGCGCGATCTCGCCGTCCTTGGCGGGCAGCAGCTCCGGGGAGAAAGGCGTATCCAGAATATCCAGCAGCACCGTGCGCAGAGCATCGGTGGCGGCAATGTCGGCTTCGTAGCGCACAAGGTGGCGCACCAGCGTTTTGGGCACACCGGCGTTCACACCGTACATGCTCATGTGGTCGCCGTTGTAGGTGGCCCAGCCCAACGCCAGCTCCGAAAGGTCGCCGGTGCCCACCACGAGACCGCCGGTGCGGTTGGCGGTATCCATCAGCTCCAGCGTGCGCACGCGGGCCTGACCGTTTTCAAAGGTGACATCCAGCACGCTCTCGTCCTGACCGATGTCCGCAAAATGGCTGTGCACGGTGTTGGCGATATCGATCTCTTTAAAGGAGACCTGCAGCTCATCGCACAGGATCTCTGCGTTGCTGCGGGTGCGCTTCGTGGTGCCAAAGCAGGGCATGGTCACAGCCAGCACATCCCGGGCGGGGCGGCCCAGCTGCTTCATGGCACGCACAGCCACCAGCAGTGCAAGACAGCTGTCCAAGCCGCCGGAAATGCCGATAACGGCGGTCTTTGCGTGGGCGTGTTCCAGCCGCTTTGCAAGGCCGTCCGCCTGCATTTTCAGAATCAGCTCACAGCGCTCGGCGCGGCGCTTGGGGTCGCCGGGCACAAAGGGTGCGGGGTCGATCCAGCGGGTCAGC
This sequence comes from Faecalibacterium sp. BIOML-A4, assembly GCF_009679665.1. Taxonomy (NCBI): domain Bacteria; kingdom Bacillati; phylum Bacillota; class Clostridia; order Eubacteriales; family Oscillospiraceae; genus Faecalibacterium; species Faecalibacterium sp. BIOML-A4. The sequence goes on from NZ_WKZG01000001.1 coordinate 134,429, forward strand.
GTGGTCTCTGTCGGTTCCAGATCGAACTCCACGGTCTGGTAGCCCTCGCCGCTCAGCTCAAAACTGGTGTTGCGGGCACGCTCGGCTTCCATGCGCTGGCAGTCGATCTCGGTCTCGGCACAGCCGCCGTCAAAGGGAGCGTTCTCAGAGAGGATGGTGCCGTTCTCGGCGATCAGGTCGTGGCCGGCGAACACCATGTCCTGCGTGCTCTCACCGTGCCCGGCGGAAGCATACAGGTAGCCGCACAGCAGGCGGGCAGACTGGTTGGACACCAGCGCCCGGCGGTACTCGGCCTTGCCGACGGTCTCATCGCTGGCGGAAAGATTTGCGATCACGGTCGCACCGGCCAGCGCGTGGAAGGTGGAGGGCGGCAGGGCGCTCCACAGATCCTCGCAGATCTCCACACCCAGCACAAAGCTGGGCATCTGGCGGCAGCGGAACAGCAGGGAGGTGCCAAAGGGCACCTGCTGACCACACACCTCCACCAGCTCCACCTCGGTGCTGCCCGGGGTGAACTGGCGCTTCTCGTAGAACTCGCCGTAGTTGGGCAGATAGGTCTTGGGCACAAGACCCAGAATGCGGCCATGGCATAGCACGGCGGCGCAGTTGTACAGCTTGCCGTGCACCAGCAGCGGCAGGCCCACCAGCGTGACAACGTCCAGTGCTTTTGTTTCATCAAGCAGGGTGCTCAGGGCATCCAGTGCACCGGTCTGCAGCGTGCGCTGCAGAAACAGATCGCCGCAGGTATAGCCGGTCAGGCAGAACTCGGGGAACACGGCCAGCTTTACGCCGCGGGCTGCAGCTTTGCGCAAAGCATCCGTGATCTGCCGGACATTATAGGCGCAGTCGGCCACCCGCAGTGCGGGAGAAAGGGCGGCTGCTTTCAAAAAACCATCTTTCATCGGAGGATTTCACATCCTGTCTTTCTTAGTTGACTGCAATTTCCTGCAGTGCACATAGTATACCACAAACAGACCCAAACGGGAAGTAAAAGAACAATGACAAAAACAAAACAGCCGCGCTCTCTCCATCTCGCACTGCCCGACGGAGAAAGCGGGCAAGACAAAAAATAAAAAATCCCACACAAAAATGTGCGGGAATCAAAGACTGAAAAATGGAAAACGAGATAGACCGTAAGCCGGGTTCTGTATTAAACGACGATCTGTCTAGACCTGCCATTGCTGACAGGTTCGTGCCGCCTTCGGGACACGCGAGCAGCGCTGTACGTCCCATATAGGCGTTGCTTCCGGTAGGGTTTACAAAGCCGCATGGTCACCCATGCGCTGGTGAGCTCTTACCTCGCCGTTTCATCCTTACCGCATTGCTGCGGCGGTTTGTTTTCTGTTGCACTTTCCCTAAGGTCACCCTCGGCTGCCGTTAGCAGTTACCGTGCTCTGTGAGGCCCGGACTTTCCTCAGAGCGGTCAAAGCCGCCCCGCCGCCGTATGTTCCACTCGTTTTCCGCTCCTCATGATACCATAAAAAAGCAGGATTTGCAAGTAGAAGCCTTTTTTGATATAATATCTTATATATTTTTATGTTTTTTTGCGCAGGAGGTGGGTGCATATGCGGCTGTTTTTTACGGTGCCCGATACGCCGCAGACCCAAAACGGAGTGCTTCTGCGCAATTTTCTGCGCCAGTGTGCCGTTTCTACCGACCTTGCCCGTGCAGTCAAGTTCCGGGGCAGCGGCTTTTTTGCGGATGGAGAGCCTGTCCTTGCCAACCGCAGGGTGTACCCGGGGCAGACGGTCAGCTTTGAGCTGCCGCCGGAAGGGGAAGGCGTGGCCCCGCAGCCGGAGATCCCGGTAAACGTGGTCTATGAGGATGCCTTTGCAGTGGTGCTGGAAAAGCCGCCGCATCTGGCCGTGCACCCCACCCTGAACTACCCCTACGATACCCTTGCCAACGGGTATGCGGCATGGGCTGCGCAGCAGGGCATCAGCCCGGTGTTCCGCCCGGTGAACCGCATCGATAAGGACACCAGCGGCCTTGTTCTGGCTGCAAAGCACGCCTATGCTGCGCCGCTGCTGGCCCGGAATGTGGAAAAACTCTACTATGCCGTTGTGGAGGGAGAGCTGCCGCTGGGTCCGGGCGTGATCGACGCGCCCATTGGCCGCCAGGCGGAGAGCATCATTGGCCGCTGCGTGACCCCGGACGGCAAGCCCAGCCGCACCGAGTATACCATATTAAAAGCAGAAAACGGCCTGAGCCTTGCCGCCTGTGTGCCGGTAACGGGCCGCACCCATCAGATCCGGGTGCATTTTGCGTCCATCGGCCACCCGCTGGCTGGGGATGACCTTTACGGCGGGAGCCGGGAGCGCATTGGGCGGCAGGCGCTGCACTGTGCAAGGCAGAGCTTCCGGGTGCCGGTGTACACCCCGGTGGAGGGCGGGATCCGGGTGGAATGCCCGGCAAATGGAAATAACTGGAAGACTGCTGCGGCGGAAAGCCCGCTGCCGCAGGATATGAAACAGCTTTTTGGTGAAAAGTAAGTGAAAGAACCGCCCAAATTTTGTGACAATGCTTGTTTCAAAGACGGCAGGGTGTATAATAAAATAAGAATGTTGTGTGCATGAGCCTGCTGGAAAGGGCATGTGCGCCCAAGACCGCCGCCGTCTTATCCCGGCACCGTGTGTGCATTGGCGGCAAGGAAGGAGAAAAACCTTTTGATCGAAGACAAGACAAAGGAGCAGCAGCCCGCTTCACCGGTAAAACCGAAACGCGGCCAGAGGCTGCGCTCCCTTTGGGCACAGCTGCAATGCATGGGGCTTTTGCACCGGCACCGGCTGCGCCGTAAAACCCAGAATCATGTGAATGATTTTGGCAGAAAGCTTGCCCAGAATTCTGCCGTGCCAGTCATCGGGGAGACGCTGTATGCACTGGGCTATTCTACAGAGTATGGATTCGTCCGCGTTGGGCGCGGCCTGCGCAGCGGCTGGCTGTGGCTGTGGCAGGCATTTACGACACTGCTGGCAAATGCTGCGGCAATGGCGTTCCCGGGGGCAGCGCAGATGTTCCGGGACCTGTTCGGCCCGATCTGGCTGTTCTTCCGGGGCTGCGGTTCGCTGCTGGTGCACGCCCAACGGGTGCGGAAAGAAAAAGGCTTTGCCGCAGCCTGCAAAGCCAGCGTACATTATCTGGCCAGCGGCGTGCGCCGCAACCTGAAAACACTGCCGCGCATGGCCATGTATGTGCTGCCGGTGTGCGCACTGGCCGTTATGGTGACCGTGTTCAACCATACCGTCCGCCAGCCTTATGCGCTGGAGGTGCAGGTGAACGGCCAGACCGTCGGCTATGTAGCCAATGAGGATGTGTTCAACTCGGCCCGTGAGGCGGTGCAGGAGCGTATCAACTACGCAGACACCGACCATGCAAAGTGGACCGTGGAGCCTACCTACACCGTTACCGTGGCCCACAAGACCATGGATGAAAACGAGATGGCGGACGCGATCCTGAAGAGCGCCAGCGACGAGATCAGCGAGGGCACGGCCCTGTATCTGGATGGCGAGCTGACCGCAGTGTGCAGCGATGGTGTCAGCCTGCAGAGCTACCTGAGCAGCCTGCTGGAACCCTATGAGGACCCTGAGAACTCCAACGTGACCGTGGGCTTCAACAAGGAAGTCACGCTGGAAAACGGCATCTACTTCAACGACAGCTTTCAGGACGAAGCGGATGTGGAAAAGGAACTTTCCGGTGTGCAGCAGCAGGAAAAGATCTACACAGTGGGCGCAGGCGACACGCTATGGAGCATCGCCCAGAAAAACGACCTCACCTTCCGTGAGCTGTGCGAACTGAATACCAATTTCAAGGGCGCGCCCCTGAACGAGAAATCTAACATTCAGGCCGGTGATGAGCTGATCGTGACCAAGCAGGAAGCTACGCTGGAAGTGCGCATCACCAAGGTGGAAACCTGGCAGGAGGAGATTCCCTATACCACCGAGACCACCACCTCCAACGAGTACACGGTGGGTACCAAGAAAACGGTGCAGAACGGTGTGAACGGCCTGCGTCAGATCACGGCGCAGCGTGTTTATAACACCGATGGCATCCAGCTTTCTCAGAAGATCCTGAGCACGGAAGTGGTGCAGGAGCCTGTCACGGAAAAGATCGTGAAGGGCACCAAAAAGGTGACCAGCAGCACCAGCTACATCACCGGCAGCGGTCAGTTCATTTGGCCGGTGCCCGGCTACCGGAACTGCTCGCGCTGGTACGGCGGCAGCCACAAGGGTGTGGATATCTGTGCGGCTGCCGGTACGCCCATCTACGCATCGGCGGGCGGCACCGTGACCAAGGCCGGCTACAACAAGGCCGGTGCCGGTACGGGTTATGGCTACTCCATCATCATCAGCCACGGCAGCGGCTACACCACGGTGTATGCGCACTGTCTGTCGCTGGCGGTGCACTCTGGTCAGACGGTCAAGCAGGGCCAGCTGATCGGCTATGTGGGCAGCACCGGACGCTCCAGCGGCAACCACTGCCACTTTGAGATCCGCCGCAACGGCAGCTACATCGCGCCGCAGAATGTGTTCAACCGCAGAAAGTATAGGTAAAGGTAAGTTTGCAGAGGGCTTTTTCTCCGGAGAAGGCCCATCTGCTGTATTATGTAACAGAAAAGGAGAGATGATCTTATGTCTACCCCTCACATCAGTGCTGAAAAAGGCGACTTTGCAAAGACCGTCCTGATGCCGGGCGATCCTCTGCGTGCAAAATTCATTGCGGACACCTTCCTCAAGGATGTCCGTCAGGTGACCGGCGTGCGCGGCATGCTGGGCTTTACCGGCACTTACGAGGGCCGTCCCATCAGCGTGATGGGCAGCGGCATGGGCATGCCGTCCATTGGCATTTATTCCTATGAGCTGTTCAAGTTCTACGATGTAGAGAACATCATCCGCATCGGCTCTGCCGGCAGCTATACCGACAAGGCCAAGCTGTTTGACGTGGTGCTGGCCGCCGGTGCTGTGAGTGAAAGCAACTATGCCCGCGTGCAGAGCGGCTTTGAAGGGGACATCACGCTGCCCAGCCAGAGCCTGAACGACAAGCTGCGCGCTTCTGCCGCAAAGCAGGGCATCCCCCTCATCGAGGGAAACATCCACTCTTCGGATGTGTTCTACCGTCAGCCCTCCGATGCAAAGCCCACCTACTGGGAAAAGCTGCGCGACGAGCGCGGCTGCCTGTGCGTGGAGATGGAGAGCTTTGCCCTGTTTGCCAATGCACAGGTGCTGGGCAAGAACGCTGCCTGCCTGCTGACCATTTCCGACAGCTTTGTTTCGCCGGAAATCACCACGGCAGAACAGCGCCAGAAGAGCTTTACCGATATGATGAAGGTAGCACTGGGTGCAGAATACTAAGCGTTAAAAACGCATTTCAGCGCGGTTTGCCTGCAAAAGGGCTTGCCGCGCTGTTTTCGACCCCTGAAAACCAAAAAAGGAGTGACGGATATGACAAACCTGACCCTGGAAGAAAAGAAGGAGCTCATCCGCATGGCACTGGCTGCACGGGAAAAAGCCTATGTGCCCTACAGCGATTTTATGGTGGGCGCTGCCCTGCGCGCCAAGGATGGCCGCATTTTTACCGGCTGCAACGTGGAGAACGCTGCCTTTACCCCCACCAGCTGTGCAGAGCGCACGGCTCTGTTCAAGGCGGTGGCCGAGGGTGTGACCGAGTTCACAGACATTGCTGTGGTGGGCAGCCGCCGCGGCGAGGTGAACGAGCAGATCACTTCTCCCTGCGGGGTGTGCCGCCAGGCTCTGTTTGAATTCGGCGGGCCGGAACTGAACGTTATCATGGCAAAGACACCGGAAGACTTTATCGAGCGCAGCATGGACGAACTGCTGCCCTTCGGTTTTGGCCCCTCCAATGTGGCGGGCAACCGTGCCGTGAAGTGACGGGATAAAAACGCAGAGGTGCACTGCAGGACAATAAAGTGACGGCAATACGTGCATTGTGTGCCAAAGCACAGAGAACGCACGGAACTACGGCAAATTTGTGCATAAATACTACTTTTGATAAAAACTTACAAAATTATTGTAAAGATTTTGTAATCGGAATTCGCTTGCATCTGACACGGCTTGCCGTTATACTTGAGCCAGTAAATGTGCAGTTCTGCGCATTTTATTTGTTTGACGCAATTTTATTAAAAATAAAAGGAGAGTTTGATTATGATGATTTCTCGTCGTAATTTCCTGGCTGTGGCTGGTGCCGCTGCCGCTGCCGCTGCTCTGACCGCTTGCGGCGGTTCTTCCGCTTCTTCTACCAGCACCGCTTCTTCCGCTGCTGCTTCTACTGCTTCCTCTGCTGCTGAGGGCGGTGAGAAGATCGTCAAGGTCGCTCTGACCTGCGATACCGGCACGATCGATGATGAGAGCTTCAACCAGGCATGCTGGACTGCTGTTTCCGGCTACATGGGCGATGACTGCCAGTACTACATTCCCGAGGCTGACGCTTCCGATGAGGACCGCGAGACCATGATCCGTCAGGCTGTCAACGACGGCGCTGATGTGATCGTCTGTGTCGGCTACCTGTACGGCGCTTCTCTGGCATGGGCTGCTGACCAGTATCCCGATGTCAAGTTCATCGCCATCGATGTGACTCAGGGCGATATCGGCACCGACGCTATCCCTGCTAACTGCTACTGCATCACCTTCAAGGAGGAGCAGGCAGGCTATCTGGCAGGCTACGCCATCGCAAAGGACGGCAAGACCAAGCTGGGCTTCCTGGGCGGCATGGCTGTTCCCGCTGTTATCCGTTACGGCTACGGCTTCGTGCAGGGCGCTGACGCTGCTGCTGCTGAGCTGGGTCAGAACATCGAGATCAACTACTTCTATGGCGGCCAGTTCTACGGCGATGCAAACATCACCTCCCGTATGGAGGGCTGGTACTCCAACGGCACTCAGGTCGTCTTTGCCTGCGGCGGCGGCATCTACACCTCCGCTGTTGAGGCTGCTCTGAAGAACAACGGCTACGTCATCGGCGTTGACGTTGACCAGAACTACATCGGTGCAAACGGCGTTGCAGATGGCACCTACGCTTATAACCCGTTCATCACCTCTGCTATGAAGGGCCTGTCCGAGGCTGTCAACACTGCTCTGGCTGATATCGATGCCGGCAGCTGGGACGACATCGCAGGTTCCAATGGCAACTTCGGTCTGGAGGACGGCGATTATATCGGCCTGCCCACCGATGCAGACAGCTGGAACTTCGAGTCCTTCACCACCGACGAGTACGAGGAAGTCAAGGGCAAGATCAAGAGCGGCGAGATCACTGTTGATAACAGCTCCGACGACGCTACCAAGCCCACCGTCAGCGAGTTCACCACTGTCAACTACATCCAGTAAGCTGTTGTCCGGCAGGCCTGCCTGCGGACGATCGATAGTTCTTTTCAAAGCGGGGCATCCTGTAACGGGGTGTCCCGCTTTTTTCTGTCTTCTATTGGCGTAATGCGGGAAAAATGCAGCGTACTCTTCGTGAAAAGAGTACAAAAGTAATACTATTATCTGTGCTTTCTGCCAAAAAGCAAAAAAGACATGTGCAAATTGCCGCAAATCAGGTATAATGGAACTTAAAGAAGTATCGGTGTCGAAACGACACGAAAGGAGAGTGAGCAGATTGGCAGAGGATTTTGTGATCGAAATGCTCCACATTACCAAGGAGTTCCCTGGAATCAAGGCAAACGACGATATCACCCTGCAGCTGCGCAAAGGCGAGGTACATGCCCTGCTGGGCGAGAACGGCGCCGGCAAAAGTACGCTGATGAGCGTGCTGTTTGGCCTGTACCAGCCGGAAGCTGGTCAGATCCGCAAAAACGGCAAGGAGGTTGTCATCCGCAACCCCAATGATGCAAACGCACTGGGCATCGGCATGGTGCACCAGCACTTCAAGCTGGTGGAATGCTTCAGCGTGCTGGACAACATCATTCTGGGGGTGGAACCCAACAAGATGGGCTTTTTGCAGAAGGCCGAGGCACGCAAAAAGGTGATGGCCCTGAGCGAAAAGTACGGCCTGCGCGTGGACCCGGATGCACTGATCAGCGATATCTCTGTTGGTATGCAGCAGCGCGTTGAGATCCTGAAGATGCTGTACCGCGACAACGAGATCCTGATCTTCGACGAGCCTACCGCAGTGCTGACCCCGCAGGAGATCGACGAACTGATGGAGATCATGCGCGGGTTCAAGAAGGAAGGCAAGTCCATCCTGTTCATCACCCACAAGCTCAACGAGATCATGGCGGTGGCAGACCGCTGCACCGTTCTGCGCAAGGGCAAGTATATGGGCACCGTGGACATCAAGGACACCACCAAGGAAGAGCTTTCCCGCATGATGGTTGGCCGTGATGTGCAGCTGCAGGTGGACAAAAAGCCCGCAGACCCCGGCAGGGTGGTGCTGGATGTGGAAAACGTTACCATGCACAGCGCCCAGCACAAGAAGGACGCAGTCCGGGATGTCTCTTTTCAGGTGCACGCCGGTGAGATCGTCTGTCTTGCCGGTATCGAGGGCAACGGTCAGACCGAGTTCGTCTACGGCCTGACCGGTCTGGAAAAGATCAGCAGCGGCAAGATCACACTGGACGGCAAGGACATCACCAACGAGTCCATCCGTCAGCGCTCCAAGGACGGCATGAGCCATATCCCGGAGGACCGCCACAAGCACGGCCTTGTGCTGGATTACAGCCTGGAAAACAACATGGTGCTGCAGCGCTACTGGCAGCCCGAGTTCCAGAAGGGCGGCTTTATCCGCAGCGATAAGGTGCGCGAATACTCCGATAAGCTCATTGCCCAGTACGATGTGCGCAGCGGTCAGGGCAGCCTGACCACCGTGCGCAGCATGTCCGGCGGCAACCAGCAGAAGGCCATCATTGCCCGTGAGATCGATAAGGACCCGAAGCTCTTGGTGGCAGTCCAGCCAACCCGCGGTCTGGACGTTGGTGCAATTGAATACATCCACCGTCAGATCGTGGCCGAGCGCGATAAGGGTACGGCCGTGCTGCTGGTCAGTCTGGAGCTGGACGAGGTGATGAACCTGTCCGACCGCATCCTTGTGATGTACGAGGGCGAGGTTGTGGGCGAATTTGACCCCAAGACCACCACCGTGCAGGAGCTGGGCCTGTATATGGCAGGCGCACGCAAGCAGGGAAAGGAGAGCAAATAACACATGAACAAGAAAAAACTTTCCCACAGCAGTCTGAACAGCTCCATCACCAGTGTGCTGGCTGCTCTGCTGTGCATCCTGATCGGCCTTGTGGTCGGTTTTCTGGTGCTGCTGGCCATCAACCCGGCCCACGCATGGGGCGACGGCTTTGTGCGCATCCTGAAGGGCGGCTTCCATGACGCACCCTACGGTGTCGGCAAGGAGTTGGCAAATGCGGCTCCCCTCATTATGACCGGTCTGTCCGTGGCCTTTGCCTTCAAGACCGGCCTGTTCAACATCGGTGCGGCGGGTCAGTACACGCTGGGCGCTTACGGCGCTCTGTACTGCGCCATCATGCTCAAGCTGCCGTGGTTCGTCTGTCTGATCGCAGCCACCATTCTGGGCGGCATCTGGGGTGCGATCCCCGGCTTCTTCAAGGCCTACTTCAACATCAACGAAGTCATTACCTCCATCATGTTCAACTGGATCGGCCTGTATCTGGTCAATGAGCTCATTTACCAGAACGGCACCGGTCCCATGTACGATGTGCGCAACACCCGTACCATCAACATCAGCAAGAACGCCGATTACGCTCAGTCCATCATCCCGGATTTCGGCCTGAACAAGCTGTTCCAGACCAACAGCACCACCATTGCCATCTTCCTGGCGGCAGCAGTGGCAGTTCTGATCTGGGTGGTGCTGAACAAGACCACCTTCGGCTACGAGCTCAAGGCTGTGGGCCTGAACAAGAGCGCTGCCCGCTACGCCGGCATCAACGAGAAGAAGAACATCATCCTCTCCATGGCCATTGCCGGTGCGCTGGCCGGTTTTGGTGCGGGCCTGTACTATCTGTCCAATGTGTCCCAGTGGAACCCGCTGAACTCCACCAGCCTGCCGACAATGGGCTTCAACGGCATTTCCGTTGCACTGCTGGCAAGCTCCAACCCCATTGGCACCATTTTCTCGGCAATCTTCATTTCCCATATCTCGGTGGGCGGCTCCTTCCTTTCCACCAAGTATTACCCCACTGAGATCTCGGACCTGATCAGCGGTATCATCATCTACCTGTGTGCATTCTCCATGCTGTTCCGCGGCAAGATCCACGCACTGCTGTTCAAGAATGCCGATAAAACCAATGTGAACGCAGAGCCTGCTGCTCCTGCAAAATCTGCAACCGAAAAGGAGGGCAAGTGATATGCTGCTTCTGATCAAATATACGCTGCTGTATGGCATCGTTCTGATGCTGGTGGCACTGGGCGGTATGTTCAGTGAGCACTCCGGCATCATCAACATTGCACTGGAAGGCATCATGGTCATTGGCGGTGTGGCGGGTGTTCTCACCCTGACCATGTTGCCTGCCGAAATGCCGGTCTTCCTCGTGGTGCTGATCTCTGTTCTGGTGGCGGCACTGGCCGGTATGGTGTACAGTCTGCTGCTGGCCTTTGCCTCCATCAACCTGAAGGCGGATCAGACTATCGGCGGCACGGCCCTGAACCTGCTGGCCACGGCCATCGCGGTGGTCCTTGCCAAGAATTTCAGCGAGAGCGGCAGTGCAAAGCTGAACTACACCAACAGGCCCTTCCTGTTCAGCATCGGCGGGCTGGAGCTGAGCATTTTTGTGCCGCTGGGCATCATTCTGCTGATCATCAGCTATGTAGTGCTGTACAAGACCCGCTTTGGCCTGCGCCTGCGTGCCTGCGGCGAGCATCCGCAGGCAGCGGACTCTGTGGGCATCAATGTCTACAAGATGCGCTATGCCGGTGTTGTCATTTCCGGTGCACTGGGCGCGATCGGCGGTATGGCCTACATTGTGCCCCCGGTGCAGACCTGGAACTTTGAGGTGGGCGTGGCCGGCGCAGGCTTCCTTGCCATGGCTGTTATGATCTTTGGCCAGTGGAAGCCCTTCAACATCTTTGGCGCAGCCATGTTCTTTGCTGTGTTCAAGAGTCTGGCAAACATTGCAGACTCCACCTTCCTGGCACAGCTGCACTGGTCCAGCAACATCTACAACATGATGCCGTTCGTGGCGTCCATGATCATTCTTGCGTTTACCTCCAAGAACAGCATGGCACCCAAGGCAGAGGGCATCCCCTACGACAAGGGATCCCGCTAAAACGACGATTTGTGTTCCCAAAACAAGGGCGCAGCTGCTTTTTCGGGCGGCTGCGCCCTTTTTGGCTTAAAATTGGGCAAAGTTTACAGAATGATACTTGCTTTTGTTTGGAATTTTGCTATACTATATCTTACAATGTCGTACTATTGAAAAAACGAGGAGCGTGATACGATGCGCGTTTATGATCTGATCGCAAAAAAGCGTGATGGCGGTACGCACAGCCGTGAGGAGCTGGAGCAGATCGTCAATGGCTATGTCAGCGGAGAAGTGACTGATTACCAGATGGCTGCATGGATGATGGCTGTCTATCTGCGCGGCATGACCGATGAGGAGACCGCAGAGCTGACCGATGTGATGGCTCACAGCGGTGTGATGGTGGATCTTTCGCCCATTCCGGGCATCAAGGTGGACAAGCACTCCACCGGCGGCGTAGGTGACAAGACCACGCTGGTCATTGCCCCCATCGTGGCGGCCTGCGGCGTGAAGATCGCCAAGATGAGCGGCCGGGGCCTTGGCCATACCGGCGGCACCATCGATAAGATGGAGAGCGTGCCCGGCACCAGAACCGCCCTCTCACAGGAGGAGTTCTTTGCGCAGGTGAACAGGATCGGCCTGTCGGTCATTGGCCAGAGCGAGGGCATTGCCATTGCCGACAAAAAGATGTACGCCCTGCGGGATGTGACCGCGACCGTCAGCTGCATCCCACTCATCGCATCCAGCATCATGTCCAAGAAACTGGCTTCCGGCTCGGATGCCATCCTGCTGGATGTGACCACCGGCACCGGAGCTTTTATGAAAACGGTAGACCAGAGCATTGAGCTGGCCAAGCTGATGGTATCCATTGGCACCCATCACGGCCGCCGGGTGGCTGCCATGATCACCGATATGGATACCCCGCTGGGCCATAACATTGGCAACAGTCTGGAAGTCATGGAAAGCATGGATGTGCTCAAGGGCCATGGCCCCGCCGACCTGACCGAGGTCTGCCTGCAGCTGGCGGCGAACATGCTGGTGCTGGCCGATAAGGGCACTCCTGCCGAGTGCCGCGCCATGGCCGAGACGGCGATCGCCGATGGCTCTGCCTTTGCTAAGTGCAAGGAGATGTTTGCGGCGCAGGGCGGCGATACCCGCGTGCTGGACGATTACAGCCTGTTTGAGCAGCCCGCGGCAAGCTTTGAGCTGCTGGCAGAGCAAGACGGTTACATTGTGGCGAACGATGCCGAGAAGATCGGCTCTGCCAGCGTGCTGCTGGGTGCGGGCCGACAGAAAAAGGGCGACCCACTGGATTTTGCCGCCGGCATCACCCTGCATAAAAAGCGCGGCGACTACGTAAAGAAGGGCGAGAGTCTGGCTACCTTCTACGGCGCAGCCGATAAGTTTGAAGCTGCCGCCGCCGAGTACCGCAGCGGCCTTGGATACGGCCCTGAGAAGCCGGAGGAAGCCCCGCTGGTGTATGCCCTTGTAACGAAGGACGGCGTGGCGCGCTATTAAATGAAATAAAAGCTTCCGGGACGGTATCTCCCGGGGCTTTTTTGCGTCATTTGGCAGGTTTTTGTTGCATAATGTGGAAAACAGTGGAACTTTGGCAGGAGATATGGTATACTATGATGGATTTGTGCTGTCCCGGCAGAAGGGACGCGGAAAGAGAAAGGACTTGTTATGAAGATCATTCTGGTGGGCGGCGGCAAGGTTGGTACTGCGCTGGCGCGGCAGCTCAGTGAGGAAGACCATAATGTGACCATTGTGGATACCAACAAAGCGCGTGTAGAGCACCTGACTGAAAGCTACGATGTGCTGGGCATCGTGGGCAACGGTTCCTCGATCACCACGCTGGCAGAGGCCGGCATTGAAGACGCGGATGTGTTCATTGCCGTGACCGGTTCGGATGAGCTAAACCTGCTGTGCTGCATGTTTGCCAAAAAGGCGGGCCACTGTCATGCAATTGCCCGTGTGCGCAACCCGTCCTACAGTCATGAGCTGGACTTTATCAAAAAGCAGATCGGCATTTCGGCCATCATCAATCCGGAAATGGCTGCAGCAAAGGAGATCTCCCATCTGCTGCGCTTCCCGGGTGCAAGCAAGATCGACACCTTTGCAGACGGCCGTGTGCGGCTGATCAAGTTTGCACTCACTGCAGAGCAGGGGCTGGATGGCGTGGCCATCCGCGAGATCCCCACCCGCCTGAAGAGCGACATTCTGGTGTGTGCAGTGGAGCGCAGCGGCGGCGTGATCATCCCGAACGGTAACTTTGTACTGCAGAACGGCGATCAGGTCACCTTCCTTGCAACACAGGATAAGGCCCACGAGTTCTTCCAGCGCATCCACCTGCCGGTGCGCCCGGTGCGCAATGCCTTCATCGTGGGCGGCGGTGCCATCGCCTTCTATCTGAGCCAGGAGCTGCTGGAAAACCACGTGCGTGTGCGCATCGTGGAGCGCGACCCTGCCCGCTGCATGGAGCTGGCCGAGCAGCTGCCCGGCGCACAGATCCTGAACGAGGACGGCTCCAACCGCGAATTCCTACTCTCGGAGGGCATGGAGTCCACCGAGGCTTTTGTGGCCCTGACCAACATCGACGAGGAGAATGTGCTGCTGACTCTGTTTGCCAAAAAGCACTCCAAGGGCAAGCTGGTCACCAAAGTCAACCGTCTGGAGTTCGATGATATTCTGGCCGGTCTGGATCTGGGCAGCGTGGTCTACCCCAAGTACATGACCTGCGATTACATCGTGCAGTATGTGCGTGCACTGCAGAACGAAGCGGGCAGCAACATCAAGACGCTGTACCGCATTCTGGACGACCGCGTGGAAGCGCTGGAATTTACCGTCCACGAGAAGAGCGCTGCCACCGGTGTCCCCCTGAGCCAGCTGCACCTGAAAAAGAATCTGCTGCTGTGCTGCATCACCCGCGGCCATCAGATCCTGATCCCGCGCGGCGGCGACCAGATCCAGGTGGGCGACAACGTGATCGTGGTCACGCTGGAGCATGGTCTGCATGACCTGCGCGATATTCTGGACAAGGGCGCAGAGGGTTGACGGAGGCAGACTATGAATTATGCGATCGTTTTCCGTCTGCTGGGCTATGTCATGCTGATCGAGGGTGCGCTGCTGCTGCTGCCCGCAGCGGCCAGCTGGATCTACGGCGAATGGTTCGTGCTGGGCGTGTTTCTGATCACGGCGGCAGTCAGCGCCGCCATCGGCTACGCCCTGCGCGGCATCAAGCCTAAAAGCAAGATGTTCTATATGCGGGAGGGCTTTGCTGCTACCTCGCTGAGCTGGATCGTCATTTCCATCGTGGGCGCCGTTCCGTTTGTGGTGACGGGCTGCATCCCGAACCCGGTGGATGCCCTGTTTGAGACGGTGTCCGGCTTTACCACCACTGGTGCCAGCATCCTGCCCGGGGTAGAGGATCTGCCCAAGGGCATCCTGTTCTGGCGCAGCTTCACCCACTGGATCGGCGGCATGGGCGTTCTGGTGTTCCTGCTCTCGCTGCTGCCCCTGACCGGTGGCTCCCACGTCAACCTGATGAAGGCAGAAAGCCCCGGCCCTCAGGTGGATAAGCTGGTGCCCAAGGTGCAGTCTACCGCAAAGATCCTGTACGGCATCTACTTTGCACTCACCGTGCTGGAGGTGGTATTCCTGCTGCTGGGCGGCATGCCGCTGTTTGAGTCCATGCTCACGGCCTTCGGTACGGCGGGCACCGGCGGCTTCGGCTTCAAGAACGACAGCTTTACCAGCTTTTCTCCCTACATCCAGTGGGTCGTGACCATCTTCATGATCCTGTTTGGTGTCAACTTCAATGCCTACTTCCTGCTGCTGCTGCGCAAATTCAACCGCGCCATCAGCGAGGAAGTGCGCGGCTACTTCGCCATTATTCTGGTGGCAATTGGCATTATCACGGCCAATATCTACAGCCTTTATAACAGCTTTGGCGAAGCGGTGCGTCAGGCAGCCTTTCAGGTGGGCTCCATCATCACGACCACTGGCTTTTCCAGCTGCGATTTTGACCTGTGGCCCACTCTCTCCAAAGAAATTCTGGTGGTGCTCATGTTCATTGGTGCCTGCGCAGGCAGCACCGGCGGCGGCATCAAGGTGAGCCGCCTCCTCATTCTGGGCAAGACCCTTGGCAAGGAGCTCAAGCAGGCGCTGCACCCACAGGTGGTGGCCCCCGTCCGCATGGACGGCAAGCTGCTCAACCACGAGACCATTCGCACCACCAATGTGTTTATGGGCGCGTATTTCTTCATCTTCGTGGTATCCTTCCTGCTCATCAGTCTGGATGGCTTTGATATGGTGACGAACTTCACAGCCATTGCAGCTACTTTGAACAACATCGGCCCGGGCCTTGCGCAGGTAGGCCCCATGATGAACTTTGGCAGCTTTACGAACCCCGCAAAGCTGGTGATGATCTTCGACATGCTGGCCGGCCGTCTGGAGATCTTCCCGATGCTGGTGCTGTTCGTGCCGGATACATGGCGCAGATTCTAAAAAGCAATTATAAAAAGCCATCTGTGATCTCCTGCTCGTATTGAGCATTTGGAGAGATACAGATGGCTTTTTTGCGCGTAACGGTAAGCTGCACAAACCCTTCTCTTTTCGGGGAAGGCGGATCTGCGAAGCAAAGACGAAGAAGCTTTTATACTTCCACTTTTTCCTGTGCCCGGTACTGCAGGGCTTCCAGCACACAGTCCTCATCCAGCAGCTGTTTGCCTGCCAGATCGGCCACCGTGCGGGCCACCCGAAGGATGCGGTCATGAGCGCGGGCGGAAAGGCCCAAAGCGTCGTAGGAGGCACGCAGCAGCCGCTCGGCGGCGGGGGTCATGCGGCAGACGCGCCGCACCTGCCCGGCGGTGAGCTGGGCGTTGCAGAGTACACCCTCAAAACCCGGGGCGGCATAGCGCTTTGCCTGAATGGCCCGGGCGGCAAGCACCTGTTTGCGCAGATCGGCGCTGCTCTCGGAAGGGACGACGGCGTGCAGCTCGTCAAAGGCGATGGGGTCCATCTCCACGCACAGGTCGATGCGGTCCAGCAGCGGGCCGGACACACGGCTGCGGTACTGCCGCACAGCACTGGGCGAACAGGTGCACTGCCGGGTGGGGTGGCCGTAGTAGCCGCATTTGCAGGGGTTCATGGCGGCTACCAGCTGGAAGCGGCTGGGATAGGTGGCACTGCCTGCCGCTCGGCTCACGGTGATCTGGCCGTCCTCCAGCGGCTGGCGCAGCACTTCCAGACTCTCGCGGGAGAACTCCGGCAATTCGTCTAAAAACAGCACACCGCAGTTGGCAAGGCTGCACTCGCCGGGCCGGAACTGTGCGCCGCCGCCAGCCAGAGCTGCGGCACTGGCCGAGTGGTGCGGGCTGCGGAAAGGCCGTGCAGAGATCAGGCCCCGACCCTGCGGCAGCTGCCCTGCAATAGAATAAATTTTAGTGGTCTCCACGGCTTCCTCGCGGGTGAGCGGCGGCAGGATGCCGGGCAGACGCTTTGCCAGCATGGATTTGCCGGTGCCGGGTGCGCCAATGAGCAATACATTGTGTCCGCCTGCGGCAGCAATGACCATAGCCCGCCGCGCCAGCGACTGGCCCATCACGTCCGCAAAATCCGGCACCTGTGCCCATGCGTCTGCAGGGTCAAAGGGAACAACAGCCGCCGGGGCAAGCGGGGAGATGCCGCGCAGGGCATCTACAACTTCGCGTGCCGTGTGGGCGGGGTAGACGGCCATGCTGTCGGCACAGGCCTCGGCTGCTTCGGCGGCATTCTCGGCAGGTACATACAGGGCGTGGATGCCATTTTCTGCTGCAGCCAGCGCCATGGGCAGCACGCCGGAAACCGGCCGCAAGGTGCCGTCCAGTGCCAGTTCGCCCAGAAATGCCGCGTCGGCAGGCACATCCTCCAGCTGGCCGCTGGCAGTGAGCACTGCCAGCAGAAGCGGCAGGTCGTACACCGGGCCGGTCTTGCGCACATCCGCCGGGGCAAGATTGATGGTAATGCGCCGGTCCGGGAACTTGAAGCCCAGATTTTTGATGGCGGCGCGCACACGGTCGGCGCTTTCACGCACAGCGGAATCCGGCAGGCCCACGATGGAAAAGGCAGGCAGACCGCCGGAAATGTCGGCCTCCACTGCCACGGCAAAGCCGCTCAGGCCGTTCAGACCAAAGCTTCTGGTAACAGAATACATGTTGTTCTCCCTTATCCCAGCGGATGATATGACGGAAAAGAATTGGCAAAAGTGGAAAATATTGGATGATTATGTCATACTTCGACACAAAAATACTTCTGAATTCATTATAGTAAAGGGCAGGAAAGATGTCAATGCGATAGAGAGGAGAGAGTTTTCCATGATGAGCAAAGAATACTGCCGCTATATCCGTACATATTCAGAACTGGAAGGGCTGCAGCATGCCCACACCCTTGTATATTGCGGTGCCGCCGCTGCGCAGGGCGTTGTAATGGAGCTGCGGCAGGAGCAGGATGGCCGGGTGCGCCGCAGCGCGGTGCTGCTGCAGGACAGTTTTGCCCGGGCAATGCAGCTGCTGCGCTACCTGTGTGAAAACAGCGTCGGTTTGGAGCAGTGGCTGGACGTTCTGGACGATGCAGGCCAGAGTTATGAACTGCTGGAAAATGCAGGCGAGGCCGGGATGGTTCCCGACTTTACCGGGAAAAACTTGGAATTTTGTGCCATATGCCGGTTTTGAACTGCAAATCTTGTTGCAGATTACGCAATTGACACATGAACGCGGAGAGTTTATATTATAAGTAGGTTTAACCAAACCTGTTCTTTTTTGCGGAAAAATTTACAAAAGGTAAGGTGTGCAAGATGTATTTGGATGAATATAAGCGCTGGATGGCTGCAGAGCTGGAAGACGCTGATCTGAAGCCGGAGCTGGCCAAGATCGAGGGAAATGATGACGAGATCAAGGACCGCTTTGCTGTGGCTTTGAAGTTTGGCACCGCTGGTCTGCGCGGCGTTCTGGGCGCTGGCACCAACCGTATGAATATCTATGTTGTGCGTCAGGCCACGCAGGGTCTGGCAAACTGGGTCAAGACTCAGGGCGGCAGCCAGACTGTGGCGATCAGCTACGACAGCCGCCTGAAGAGCGATATCTTTGCCAAGACCGCCGCAGGCGTTCTGGCGGCAAACGGTATCAAGGTGCGCATTTACGATGCTCTGATGCCTGTGCCTGCACTGAGCTTTGCTACCCGTTACTACCAGTGCAATGCTGGTATCATGGTCACGGCTTCTCACAACCCGGCCAAGTACAACGGCTACAAGGCCTACGGCCCGGATGGCTGCCAGATGACCGATGCTGCTGCTGCCATCGTGTACGATGAGATCCAGAAGACGGATGTGCTGACCGGTGCAAAGTACATCTCCTTTGCCGAGGGCGTGGAGCAGGGCCTGATCCGCTTTGTGGGCGACGACTGCAAGAAGGCACTGTATGATGCCATCGAGGCCCGTCAGGTGCGCCCGGGCCTGTGCAAGACTGCCGGCCTGAAGCTGGTGTACAGCCCGCTGAATGGTTCCGGTCTGGTGCCTGTCACTCATGTGCTGAACGATATGGGCATCACCGATATCACCATCGTGCCCGAGCAGGAGTACCCCAACGGCTACTTTACCACCTGCTCCTACCCGAACCCCGAAATTTTCGAGGCTCTGAAGCTGGGTCTGGAGCTGGCAACCAAGACTGGTGCCGATCTGATGCTGGCCACCGACCCCGATGCCGACCGCGTGGGCATTGCCATGAAGTGTCCGGATGGCAGCTATGAGCTGGTATCCGGCAACGAGATGGGCGCTCTGCTGCTGGATTACATCTGCGCAGGCCGCATCGAGAAGGGCACCATGCCCAAAAACCCGGTGGCCGTCAAGTCCATCGTATCCACTCCTCTGGCCGATGCCATTGCCGCACACTACGGCGTGGAAATGCGCAGCGTGCTGACCGGCTTCAAGTGGATCGGCGACCAGATCGCAAATCTGGAAGCTGCCGGTGAGGTGGACCGCTTCATCTTTGGCTTCGAGGAGAGCTACGGCTATCTGGCCGGCCCCTATGTGCGCGATAAGGATGCCGTCATCGGTTCCATGCTGATCTGTGAAATGGCCGCTTACTACCGCAGCATCGGTTCCTCCATCAAGCAGCGTCTGGAAGAGATCTATAAACAGTATGGCCGCTACCTGAACAAGGTGGACAGCTTCGAGTTCCCCGGCCTGACCGGCATGGAGAAGATGGCTTCCATCATGCAGAAGCTGCGTGATAACCCGCCCGCCGAGCTGGCTGGCCACAAGGTGGTCAAGGTGACCGACTACAAGAAGCCCGAGGAGACCGGCCTGCCTGCAGCAAACGTGTTGATCTACAGTCTGGAAAACGGTGCGACCGTTGTGGTGCGTCCCTCCGGCACTGAGCCGAAGATCAAGACCTATTTCACCACTCTGGGCAAGGATCTGGCTGAAGCACAGGCACAGAAGGATGCTCTGGCTGCTGCCATCGAGCCGATCCTGAAGTAAACTCCATCAAGAACAAGTTTGTGCCCCTCTGCTGTGTGCAGAGGGGCATTTTTGCTGTAGAATATTGGTTGCAGTTTGGGAAGTTATACGCTATAATAAAATATGGCTTACTATAGGAATCGGGCAGGTGAAGAAATTGGAAAAGAGAGTATCCGCAGTACTGGTGGCGGCGGGGTCTTCCACACGCATGGGCTTTGACAAGCTCAGCTTTGATCTGGGCGGCGAGACCGTGCTGCACCGCAGCATCCGCGCGTTTGAACAGGATCCGCTTGTCACGGAGATCGTGCTGGTGGCCGGTAAGAACCGCGCCTTTGTGGAGCAGCAGGCAGCAGACTGCACAAAGCCTGTGCAGATCGTAACGGGCGGCACCACCCGCGCCGAGAGCGCAAAAAACGGCGTGCTGGCGGCAGCAGGGGAGCTTGTGGCAGTGCACGACGCGGCAAGACCCTTCGTCAGTCAGGCCGTCATCACAGCAGCGCTGGAAGCAGCGGCCCGGTGCGGCGCAGCTGCACCTGCCGTACCGGTAAAGGATACCATCAAGGCTGCAGCGCGCGGCGACGGAAAGACCGTGCCGGATGCCTGCCTTGTGTACACAACGCCCGACCGCAGCACCCTGTATGCGGTGCAGACCCCTCAGTGCTTTGACCGCGCAGAGTACCTTGCTGCGCTGGAAGAGCTGGATGCCGAAAAAGCCCGCCTTGTCACCGACGACTGCAGCCTGTTCGAGCTGACCGGCCGCGCCGTGCAGCTGACGCAGGGCGATTACGCCAATTATAAGATCACGACCCGCGAGGACTTGCCCCGCCCGGAACAGAAAGAGGAACACAAAATGCGCATTGGACATGGTTATGACGTGCACCGTCTGGTGGAAGGCCGCAAGCTGATCCTGGGCGGCGTGGAAGTGCCTTTTGAAAAAGGCCTGCTGGGCCACTCGGATGCAGATGTGCTGGCCCATGCGGTGATGGATGCTGTGCTGGGTGCCGCTGCGCTGGGGGATATCGGCCAGCATTTCCCGGACAATGACCCGGCCTACTCCGGTGCCGACAGCCTGAAGCTGGCCCGCCGTGTGGCCGAAATTTTAAAGGAGCACGGCTTCCGCATTGAAAATATCGACGCGACGCTGTTGTGTCAGCGGCCCAAGCTTGCGCCGTACATTCCGGCCATGCGCCAGAATCTGGCCGATGCCTTCGGCCTGCCGGTGGATGCCGTGAGCGTAAAGGCCACCACCGAGGAACATCTGGGCTTTACCGGTGAGGGGCTGGGCATTGCCGCCCACGCTGTTGCCCTGATCGAAACACTGTAAACGGGAGCGTGTACCAATGACTCTGAACGCGATCATTGCAAATTTCCAGACCTTCAAACTGGTCGATTTGCTGGATATCATCATCATTTCCTTCCTGATTTACCAGCTGCTGGGCATTGTCAACCGCACCCGCGCCGGCCAGCTGTTCAAGGGTGCGCTGCTGGTGATGGCCGTCTATCTGGTGGCAGAAACGCTGAACATGCGTACCGTCACATGGCTGCTGAACTCACTGCTGCAGGTGGGCCTGCTGACGCTGGTGGTGCTGTTCCAGCCGGAGATCCGCCGTGCGCTGGAGCGCATGGGCCAGACCGACCAGTGGGCCGCCAAGCTGTTCAATGTCAAAGGCCGCTACAACGATCCCAGCCTGAAGGGTGCATGGCGCAGCGCCATCATTGCCATCTGCGATGCGGCAGAGCGCTTTTCTGAGACTAAGACCGGTGCACTGATTGTGCTGGAACGCCACACGAACCTTTCGGAGATCGTGCGCACCGGCACGCCGGTGAACAGTGCGGTCAATCTGGAAGTGCTGGGCACCATTTTCTACGAGGGCACGCCCCTGCACGATGGTGCTGCCATCATTGAGAATGGCCGCATCAAAGCCGCGGGCTGTGTGCTGCCGCTTTCCAACAATCTGGATCTTGGCAAGGATATGGGCACCCGTCACCGCGCCTGCCTTGGCATTGCCGAAAATTCCGATGCCATCGCCATCGTGGTCAGCGAGGAGACCGGCATCATCTCCATGGCAAAGAACGGCGTGCTGATCCGCCATTTTGACCGCCAGACCCTGTATACCCGTCTGGTGGATGAGATGATCCCTAAGGAGACCACCACCGAAAAGACGACGGTCAGCGGCTGGCGCGGTCAGCTGGACCGTCTGTGGAAATGGGTCAGCCAGAAGGAGGACGATGCGCAATGAACAACGAACCCAACAAGAAAAATGGCGCAAAGCCTGCGGTCGCCCATAAGAAAAACATTCTGGACGACCGCCGCATCCGGCTGGCACTTTCGGTGCTGGGTGCCATCGTTGCATGGATGGTGGTCACCATCATCGTCCAGCCCGGCACCAGCAACACCATCTACAATGTGCCGGTGGATTATACCTACGATTCCGCTGCTTACACCTCTCGGGGCTTGAGCATCGTCAGCGCCGAGGATAAGACCGTGAACCTGAAAATCTCCGGCGACGGATACACCATCGGCGGGCTGACGGCTTCCGACTTTGTGGTCTACCCGGATTTTTCCAGCGTACGCGACAGCGGCGAAAAGACCCTGCGCCTGCTGGTACGCGGTGCCAACGGCCTGCTGAACGGTGTGACCGTGACCATGGAAGGCAATGACAACACGGTGGATGTGGTGTTTGACGTGGTGGAGGAAAAGACCCTGCCTGTGACCATTACCACCAACTACCTGACCATCGCGGACGGTTATATCCTTTATAGTACGGATGTTTCCAAGGAGAATATCACCCTTTCCGGCCCCAGCAGTGAGCTGAATAAAGTTGCTACCTGCACTGCAGAGGTGACCTACAGCGGCGAACTGACCGAGTCCATCACGCTGAACACGCCGCTGCGCTTCTATACCTCCGGCGGCAAGGAAGTCAAGTTTGAGTACACGGAGCTGGAAGAGAACAGCGTGGATGTGACCTTGCAGGTGTACAAGATGGCAACGCTGCCGGTGGACGTGAATTTCATCAATGCACCGCGTGATTTTGATGATTCGATGCTGGTATATGCACTCAGCCGCAAGCAGCTCAAGGTGGCAGGTCCGGCAGATAAGATCGATATGCTGTCCACGCTGCCCATCGGCAATATCGACCTTTCCACCTTTGCACTGAACAAGAGCTATGAGCTGCCCATCGACCTGCCCGCAGACATCTATCTGCTGGATAACATTTCCACCATAACGGTCAGCTTTGACTGCTCCAATCTGGGAACCAAGACCATGAACCTGCCCAATACCTGCGTGCAGGTGGTCAACCTGCCCTCTACCTACCAGCTGACGGTGCAGACCGAACGCCTGATGAATGTAACGCTCTGCGGCCCCAAGGGCGCGATCGAAACGCTGACCCCGGAGCAGGTGGTCATTGAGATCGATGCCGAGGATTTCTCGGTGGCGACCGGCGAGCAGAACATCGCCTGCCGCCTGTATGTGCCCTCCAACGGCAAGATCTTTGCACTGGGCAGCTATGTGCTGCAGTGCCGCATCGAAAGCAACTGAAACAAAAAGGAACACACGATAACATGATTCTGGTTCGCAACATCCGTCTGCCGCTCTCTGCCGGAGAGCCGCAGGCATTTGAAAAAGCCCTGCACGCCGCCCGCATCCCGCGCGGAAAGGTGCAGCATCTGGGCGTGGCAAAGCTCTCGGTGGATGCCCGCCACGGCCAGCCCAAGCTGGTGTATACCGTGGCTGTCACCCTGAAAGAACCTGCCGAGGAAGCGGCTTTTGCAGCCCGCTGTGGTGATGCTTCTCTGCAGCAGAAGGTGGATTTTTCGGTGCAGAATGGCATCCAGCCACTGGCACATCGGCCTGTGGTGTGCGGCCTTGGCCCGGCGGGCCTGTTTGCAGCGCTGCTGCTGGCCCGGCAGGGCTATCAGCCCATTGTGCTGGAGCGCGGCCCGGCGCTGGACGAGCGCGTAAAGGCGGTGGAACATTTTTCTGCTACCGGCGAACTGGATGTGAATGCGAACATTCAATTTGGCGAGGGCGGTGCCGGTACCTTTTCGGATGGCAAGCTGACCACCCGCATCGGCGATGAGCTGTGCGGCTTTGTTACCGAGGTGTTCCTGCAGCACGGTGCGCCGGAGGAGATCGCCTGGAAGCAGAAGCCCCATGTGGGCACCGACCTGCTGCGCGGTGTGATCACCTCTATCCGCAAGGAGATCGAAGCTCTGGGCGGTGAGGTGCATTTCAACACGGCCCTGACCGGCTTTGAACAGAAAAATGGTCAGCTCACCGGCATTTTTACCACAAATGGCACCTTTGCCTGCGAAGCTTTGGTGTTCGCGGTGGGCCACTCGGCCCGCGATACCTTCGGGATGCTGATGGACGGCGGCCTGCAGCTGGAATGCAAGCCGTTCAGCGTGGGCTTCCGCGCCGAGCATCTGCAGAGTGAGATCGAAAAGAGCTTATATCACGAGGCTGCCGGGCATCCGGCTCTGCCGCGGGGCGAGTATCAACTCTCCCAGCATGTGGGGGAGCGGTGCGTTTACACCTTCTGCATGTGCCCCGGCGGGCAGGTGGTGGCATCGGCCAGCGAGGAAGGCCGTGTAGTGACCAACGGCATGAGTTTCCACGCCCGCAATGGCAAAAATGCCAACGCGGCCGTGGTGGTGAGCGTGGGAGGCAAGGACTTTGCAGACGATCCGCGCCGGGCCATCGCGTTCCAGCGGGAGCTGGAAGCCAGAGCCTACGCCGCTGGGCGCAGTGCAGGGGAGTATGCCGCTCCGGCAGAGAACATCCAGAGCTTTCTGGAAGGGCGCGGCCAGCTGAACATTGGACGCGTGCAACCTACCTATGACCGCGGCGTTGCTGCGGCAGACCTCGGCACACTGCTGCCGCAGGAGCTGGCCGAAACGCTGCGGGCGGGCCTGCGCGCCTACGAGCGCAAAATTGCGGGTTATACCGCGCCGGAAGCGATCCTTACGGGTCTTGAGACCCGCACCAGCAGCCCGGTGCGGCTGAAGCGGGAAGAAAATTTTGAATGCACCCAGCTGGCAGGTCTGTATCCCTGCGGCGAGGGTGCCGGATATGCGGGCGGCATCATGAGCGCCGCCGTGGATGGCCTGCGGGTGGCCCGCGCCATCATCAGCCGGTATGCACCGGCAGAAGGGTGAGAAGAATTTGATGAACGATCGTGAAAACGATACAATGAGAGAAAATGAGGGCCGTCAGGTGCAGCAGGAGCTGGAAAACCAGCTGCGCGCCTTTGGCGATACCGTGTCGGATGCCTTTGCCCATGGCTTTGAGGGCAAAGGGGAGGACATTGGCGACCGCGCCTATGGTGTGGGCCGTGCGGCGGTGAATGCTGCAAACTTTGGCCTTGGCGAAGCGGCAAAGGCGTTCCGCAGCAGCCGGGAGGAATACTACCGCAGCCGCCAGAATGCGCAGAATACGAAAAAACAGGGCTTGAATGAGGACAATATCAACGCGCAGGCCGCAGGTGTTTCCGGCTGGTTCCGGCAGATGTTCGGCAAGGCGGAGACGACCCCGGCAGACGAGATCCGTGCCAGTGCCAAAAAGCGGTACAGCGCAGGCTGCGCATTGCTGGCAGTCGGCATCACGTTTACGGTGATCTTTGGCATCACGGCGGTTTCCTGTCTGGGTGCGGCGGGCCTGTTTACGCCCAATGCGGCGGTTCTGCAGGCCCTTCTGCAGGACAGCTTTATGGCTGAAAATGCTGCAGCCATGGGCAGCTTTGCGCTGGGGGCGGTGCGGATCACCGGCTGGTGCTTTGCGGCTGTCACCGCCGTGTTCGTGTGGATGATCACTGCCGGTGCGTCCCGCCTGAAGGCCAGCAAGACGCTGCTCCGTCTGGCCGAGGCAGCAGAAGGCTTTGACTGCAAAAAGGGCCTGCCGCTGGAAGCCGTGGACGAGAAAAAGGCCCGTGCCCTCAAGCGGGTGCGCAGATTCATCCGCAATGGCTGGCTGAGTGCATGGGTGGACGAAAAAGCGGAAAAGCTTTACCTGACTGCTGAGGATTACCGTGCCGCGCAGGAAGCTGCCGCAGCCTCCAAGGCACCGCCGCAGCCGGAACCGGCGACAGAAAAAACAGACGATGTGCCGCTCAATCTTGAGACAGCGCGCCGCTTTGCCGCCGTGCTGCAGCAGGAAAAACAGCTGATGCAGGATGCGCAGGGCCGCGAAGAGCTGGACCATATGCAGACCACCACCACTGCCATCTGTGACTGGCTGGAAGCACACCCGGAAAGCCTGCCCAAGGCCCGCCGCTTTGCGGAATACTATATTCCCACCACCCTCAAGCTGCTGCACACCTACAACGATGTGCAGGGCCAGCAGGGCGAAAACGCCGAGACCATCCGCCGCGATATCGCGGGCATCCTTCACACGCTGAATCAGGCCTACGACACCCTGTATGATACGCTGCTCTCGGATGTAGCGATGGATGTCTCTTCTGAGATCGCCGCCCTGCAGGGAATGCTGGCCAACGACGGCCTGACGGGAGGAAATTTTGAATGACCTACCGTGCATGGAATCTGAAGCCGCTGGACCGTGCCGCGCTGCGGGAGCTGACGCAGGCGATTGCGGAGCAGGCCACCGAAGAACTGGAATATAACGCACAGAACGACGAGCCGTGGAGCGAGCAAAAATATGCGGCCGCCCTTGCCGCCCAGCAGAAGGAAAATGCCCTGTTGGCGGGCGTGCTGACGGCACGCGGCATCACCGACCCTACCGAAGCACTGACCCTGCTTGCCGGTGAGGAAGAATTGAGCGACCCTTCGCTGCTCACCGATATGGACAAGGCCTGCGAGCGCATCTGGCGGGCCATTGACGAGGGCGAGACCATTGTGGTGTTCGGCGATTATGACGTGGACGGCGTGACGGCCACGGCCCTGCTGTACCAGCATCTCAAGGGCATGGGGGCTACCGTAAAATGTATGCTGCCCAGCCGCGAGGGCGACGGCTACGGCCTTTCGCGCAATGCCATCCGTTCCATCCACGATAAGGGCTGCAAGCTGATCGTGACGGTGGATAACGGCATTTCTGCTGTGGAAGAAGCCGATTATGCCGCTGAACTGGGCATTGACCTGATCATTACCGACCATCATCTGCCGCCGGAAACTCTGCCCAAGGCCATTGCCGTGGTAGACCCCCGTCGTGAGGACGACACCAGTCCCTTCAAGGGCCTGTGCGGTGCGGGCGTGGCGTTCAAGCTGTGTGCCGCACTGGATGGCTGCCCGCCGGAAGAAATGCTGGACTACTGCGGCGACCTTGCCGCTGTGGGTACTGTGGCGGACGTGATGCCGCTTACCGGCGAAAACCGCACCCTTGTCAAGGCGGGCCTGCGCCAGCTGCAGAACACGGACCGTCCGGGTCTGGAAGCATTGCTGGAAGAGGTGGGCCTTGCGGGCAAACCGGTCACCGCAGAAAATGTCAGCTACGCCATTGCGCCCCGCATCAATGCGGCTGGCCGCATGGACAACGCTGTTACGGCTTTGCAGCTGGTGATGTGTGAGGACCCGGACCGCGCCGCAGAGCTGGCCCATAAACTGAACGAGATCAATACAAAGCGTCAGGAGACAGAGCTGCAGATCTTCAAGGCCGCGCAGGAACTGCTGGAACAGGAACCGGAGCGGCTGGAAGACCGCGTGATGCTGCTGTGGGGCCGCGATTGGCACCCCGGTGTCATTGGCATCGTGGCATCCCGGCTGGTGGAACGCACCGGCCGGCCTGTGATCGTGGTGACGATCGACGAGCACGGCGAATGCAAGGGCAGCGGACGCAGCGTGCAGGGCTTCAATTTGCATGCTTGCATTGGTGCCTGCGCAGATCTGCTCATCCGCTACGGCGGCCATGCCATGGCTGCGGGCCTTTCGGTGCGGGAAGAAAATCTGCCCGCTCTGCGCCGCCGCCTGAACGACTGGGCAGCACGGGAATGCCCGGTGCTGCATACCACCCCGCTGGAGTGCGACCTGCCCATCCATCTGGACCGTGTGACCGTGGAAAGTGTGCGGAAGCTCGACCAGCTGGCTCCCTATGGGGCCGAGAACCCGACCCCGGTGTTCCTTTTGCAGAACGCCGTGCTGGATGGGGTATACCCGGTATCGGAGGGCAGGCACAGCCGCCTGCGCCTGCGGCAGGGCAATGCCAGCGTGTATGCCGTGTGGTTCGGTATGCCGCCGGAACGGCTGCCCTATGCCATGGGCGATGTGGTGGATGCTGCGCTGAACCTTTCGGTCTACGATTCGCCCCGGGGCGCACAGCTTTCGGGCCGCATTCTGGACCTGCATCCGGCAGGGCTGGGCACAACGCTTGCGGAGCAGGCTGCTTTTGTGGTGGCGCTGCGCCGCGGCACGCCCCTGACTGAGGAACAGAAAAAGCTTATTACGCCTGAGCGCAGTGATATCGTCACAGTGTACCGTGAGCTGCAGGCGCGCCGCTGGCACGCAGAAGATCTGCAGCCGCTGTGCGCAAAACTGGGCGAGGAAAATACAGGCAAAACACTGGTGGCAGTGACGGCTTTGGAACAGGTGGGCCTGATCGCCGCTGTGGAAAAGGGTGGGGCAAAATATCTGGAGCTTGTGCCTGCGCAGGGCAAAAAGAACCTTGCGGATGCCCCGATCCTGAAATGTTTGGAGGGAATGTAAAATGCCAGAGGGAAAGAAAGCTGCGGTCCCGGCACCCAAGCCGGTGCGGGAAGAAGATCTCTACTCCGCAAAGACCCACCTGCATCAGCCGGTACCGGTGCAGGAAACGGCTACCGTTTCTGCAACAGCACAGCTGGCCGATGCCCCGGAAGGCGCGCTGCCTTCGGAGGTGCGGCCGGAGATCGTTACCTGGGAAAAGCTGTGTGAGGCCATCAAGGCCAGTGGCCGCTCCTACAATATGGAGATGATCAAAAAGGCATATGACCTTGCCAACACTGCCCACAAGGGGGTGTGCCGCCGCAGCGGCGAGCCGTATATCTGCCATCCGCTGGCTGTGGCACGGCTGGTGCTGGATCTTGGTATGGACTCCGAGAGCATTGCTGCGGCCCTGCTGCACGATGTGGTGGAGGACACTCCCACTACACTGGACGACCTGAAAGCCGCCTTTGGCGAGGAAGTTGCCCTGCTGGTGGACGGCGTGACCAAGCTGACCAAGATCCAGTTCTCTAACATTGAGGAACTGCAGGCTGAAAACCTGCGCAAGATGCTGCTGGCCATGAGCCGCGATGTGCGCGTGATGATCATTAAGCTGTGCGACCGGCTGCACAACATGCGCACCGGTGATGCATGGCCGGAACAGAAGCGCCGCGATAAAGCCCGCGAGACCATGGAGGTGTATGCCCCCATCGCCAACCGTCTGGGCATCCTGAACGTGAAGGAAGAGCTGGAAGACCGCAGCCTGCATTACCTTGACCCTGTGGGCTACGAGGAGATCAGCCGGATGCTCAGTGAGCGTGCAGGCGAGGAGTTCCTTGCAAAGGTGTCCGGTGTGATCGAGCGGAGGCTGGCCGAAAGCGGCATTGAGGGCGCTACCATCAAGCGCCGCGTCAAGAGCATTTACGGCATCTATCGCAAGACCATCATGCAGAACAAGTCCTTTGATGAGATCTACGATATCTATGCGGTGCGTGTCATTCTGGATACGCTGGCCGAGTGCTACAGCACTCTGGGCCTCATCCACGATATGTACCATCCGCTGCCCAACCGCTTCAAGGACTATATCTCCACTCCCAAGCCCAATGGCTACCAGAGCCTGCACACCACCGTCATCGGCCACGAGGGCATCCCCTTTGAGGTGCAGATCCGCACCCGCAAGATGGACGAGCAGGCCGAGTACGGCGTTGCGGCCCACTGGAAGTATAAAGAAGGTCTGGATGGCCACGACAAGCTGGACGAACGTCTGGCATGGGTGAGCCAGCTGTTGGAAAACCAGCGCGTCAGCGAGGATTCCGGCAATCTGCTGCACGACCTCAAGAGCGACCTGCTGCCGGAGGAAGTGTTTGCCTTTACCCCCAAGGGCGATGTCATCAACCTGCCTACCGGCGCTACCTGCATCGATTTTGCCTATGCGATCCATTCGGCGGTGGGCAACCGCATGGTGGGCTGCAAGGTGAACAACCGCATGGTGCCCATCGACCACATCGTTTCCACCGGCGAGATCATCGAAGTGATCCTTGGCCCGGCGGACAAAGGCCCCAGCCGCGACTGGCTCAAGATCGTGCGCACCAGCGAAGCGAAGAGTAAGATCCGAAACTGGTTCAAAAAGATGCGCCGCGAGGAAAATATCACGCAGGGACGTGATGCACTGGCCCGTGAGCTGCGCAGGGAAATGATCATCCTTCCGGACGACCAGCTGGACGATTTTATCAACAGCTGTTCCCGCCGCCTGCGCCAGAACAATGCCGAGGAGCTTTATGCCGCCATCGGCTACGGCGGCATGACCATTGCCAACTGCCTGCCCAAGCTCAAGGAGGAGTGGCAGAAGCTGAAAGCTTCGGAGGAAAAGGCCGGGGAAGACCTGCCCAAGGTGGACCTGAGCCGTGTGCACGCTACCGACGGCGTGGTGGTGGAAGGCTTCGATAACACCCCCATCAAGTTTGCCAAGTGCTGCAGCCCGCTGCCGGGCGACCCCATCGTGGGCTTTATCACCCGCGGCTTTGGCGTTTCCATCCACAAGCAGAGCTGCGTGAACGCCATTTCCAGCATGAAGGATCCCACCAACGCCCCCCGCTGGGTCAAGGCGTACTGGGCCGACAGCGTCAAGGACAGCTATAAGGCCGGCATTGAGATCATCGCGCTGAACCGCAACGAGCTGCTGCAGGATGTGCTGGCTGCGCTGGCGGATATCCGGGTGCCCATCTATGCGGTGAACGCCCGTCAGGTGGAAAACAACTGCGCCATGGTCAGTCTGACCATCGGCATCAACAATACCGAGCACCTCAACCGTGTGGTCGCAAGACTTTCCAAGGTGAAGGACGTGCTCAAGGTGACAAGGAGCTAAAACATGCGTGCAGTCATTCAGGCGGTGTCTTCCGCCAGTGTGCGGGTAAACGGCGGTGAGCCGCGGGCCATCGGGCCGGGCCTTATGATCCTGCTGGGTGTCAGGGATACCGACAGTCTGGACATCGTGCCCAAGCTTGCCGATAAATGCGCGGGCCTGCGCATCTTTCCGGACGCAGAGGGCAAGCTGAATCTCAGCGCAAAGGACCTTGGCTATTCGGCTCTGGTGGTGAGCCAGTTCACCCTTTACGGCGACACGAAAAAAGGCTACCGGCCCAGCTTTATCAAGGCCGCAAAGCCGCCGCTCTCCGTGGATGCTTACGAGCTGTTCCTTGCAGAGATGAACAAACAGGGCCTGAAGGATGTTCAGCACGGCGAGTTTGGCGCGGACATGCAGGTGGCTCTTGTGAACGAAGGACCCTGCACCATTATCATCGATACCGACGAGTGGAAGAAAAAGGAGTGACCGCCATGCAGGCTTTTCATATTCCGGGCGCTGCGCCGCTGTATACCAATACCTTCCTGCTCATTTCCGACGCAGGCCATGCCGTGGTCATTGATCCGGCGGCAGATGCGCAGACCTACGATAAAATTTTAAAGGAAAACAATGTGCAGCTCACCACCATCCTGTGCACCCACGGCCACTACGACCATGTGGGCAGCGCCGAAGCCTTGCGCACCGAGTGGAACGCAAAGCTCTACTGTGAGGCTGCCGACCTTGCAGGCGACCGCATGTATCCGCTGAGCGCAGCGGACTGCGGCTACGCAGAAGGGGAGACTGTCTCGGTAGACGAGCTGCAGTTCACAGTCTGGCACACGCCCGGCCATACGCCCGGCGGCGTGGTGCTGCTGTGCGGCGAGTATCTCTTCTGCGGCGATACCCTGTTTGCAGGCAGCATCGGCCGTACCGATCTGGAGGGCGGTAGCAGTGCACAGATGGCCGAGAGTCTGCGTAAACTGGCAAAGCTGCCCATCCCGCGCGGCACGCAGGTGCTGCCCGGCCATGGCGAGTTCTCCACCTTTGGCGATGAACTGGACAACAATTACTTCATCCGCAGCGCTGTGCGCGGCAACAATGATTTATTTTAAAGAGTGAACAACATGAAGATTTATATTACCGGCCTGCCTTCCGGCTACGAAGTGGAGCATCTGGTGCGTTTGTTTTACCCCATGGCACCGCTCACCCTCACCCCACCGGAGAACGCCGAGGACTGCGTCTGGGCAGAAAAAACGCCGGACGGCCTGCATGCACTGGTGCGTCAGGACGGCAGAAGTGCTGAACGACACGCACCGCTGCCCGCGCCTGTGGAACAGGGCGGCGAGACCCCGGAATTCAGCCTTGCCAGCCTGACCTATGATCTGCTGCGGGATTGGACCGGCATCCGCCCGCCATGGGGCAAAATGACCGGTGTGCGCCCGGTGCGGCTCATCCACGACAAGCGCGCCGCAGGCTGGACGGAAGCGGAGATCGACCACTTTTTCCTGGACCGGTTCGACTGCTCCCAGCAGAAATACCAGATGGCCAAGGCCATTGCCGACCTGCAGGAGCCAATTTTGAAAGTGGGCAATGAACCCGGGACCTACAGCCTGTACATCGGCATCCCGTTCTGCCCGTCCCGGTGCAGCTACTGCAGCTTTGTCAGCTGCAATCTGGACCGCGACCGCAAGATGGTGCAGCCTTATGTGGACTGCCTGTGCAAAGAGGTGGAAGAGATCCGCATTCAGGCTGACAAGGCGGGGCTTACCCTTTGCAGCATCTACATCGGCGGCGGCACGCCCACCAGCCTGTCTGCCGACCAGCTGCGGCAGCTGATGGGCACGGTCCGGGCGAATTTTGACCTCTCGAAGGTCGTGGAATATACGGTGGAGGCAGGCCGTCCGGACTGCACGGATGCCGAAAAGCTGGCGGTCATCAAGGAATACGGCGCTACCCGCATCTCCATCAATCCGCAGACCTTCTCGGACGAGGTGCTGGCGGGCATTGGGCGCAAGCACTCGGCGCAGGACATTCTGGACTGCTATGCCGAAGCGCGCAAGGCCGGTCATGATGATATCAACATGGACCTGATCGCCGGCCTGCCCGGCGACACGGTGGAAAGTTTTGAGCGCAGCCTGCGGCAGGCCATCGCGCTGGACCCGGAGAACATCACCGTGCACACCCTCACCCTCAAGCGCGCTTCCCGCATCGTCATTGAGGACCAGAAGGAGAACGACTACGCCGATGTCGCCGCCATGCTGGAAAAGTGCAACCTGCTGGCCGAGGCGGGTTACCGGCCCTACTACCTCTACCGCCAGAAGAATACTCTGCAGAACCTGGAAAACGTGGGCTGGTGCAAGCCGGGCCACGAGGGATATTACAACATCTATATCATGGAGGAAGTCCAGACCATCCTCTCCGCCGGTGCAGGCGGCAGCACCAAGCTGGTGGCCGACGGCGGAAAACGGATGCAGCGCATTTTCAATTTTAAGTATCCGAACGAATATATCCAGCGTTTTGCGGAGGTGCTGGAACGCAAAAAAGGAGTGGCTGATTTTTATGATCACGATTTGGGTACCCAAACGTCTGGTTGAGATCGATCTGTACAATGTGGCAGCCCGCAGCCCACAGGCACTTGCCGACCTGAGTGAGCAGAGCTATGCCCAAAGGATAGATTACGCCGCCCAGAAAGTGCAGCTTTCCGGCGCAAAGATCGTCATGCTCACCGGCCCGTCGGCCAGCGGCAAGACCACCAGCGCCCACTGTCTGGCAAAAGCTCTGCAAAAGCGCGGGACCCCGGCGCAGGTGGTCAGTCTGGATAATTTCTTCAAAGGCGCAGAGTTCTATCCGCGCCTGCCGGACGGCACGCTGGACTACGAGAACCCCGATACGCTGGATCTGCCTCTCATCAAGCAGTGCCTGCGGGAGCTGAGCGAGACGGGCAAGACCGTGCTGCCCATCTACGATTTCTCTGCCGAAAAGCGCTCGGCAGAGGTGGAGCCCATCGACCTGCAGGGCGGTGTATGCATCGTGGAGGGCATCCATGCGCTGAACCCGGAGCTGACCGGCCTTGTAAAGGGCGACGACATCTACCGCATCTATGCAGGCCTGCGGGAGGAATACTGCATCGATGGCCGCCGCGTCATCAACACGCAGGATATCCGCCTGTGCCGCCGCACCTTGCGGGACGCTGCAGCGCGCGGCCGCAGCCCGGAAAAGACCCTTGCCATGTGGGACCGCGTGCTGGACGGCGAGACGCGGTATATCAAGGGCTTCAAAACCACGGCAGACTTTTTGCTGGATACCTCCTTTACCTACGAGCTGGGCCTGATCTCCAAACTGCTGGGCGTGGTGCGCCGTCAGTTCACGCTGGAAGGCCACAATGCGGAGCTGTGGGACGAGACAGCCCGCCGCTTTGAGCATGTGGCACCGCTGGAGCTGGAGCTGCTGCCGGAGGACAGCATGCTGCGGGAATTCTACGGCGGTGCAGCCGACCGCAGGGCACAGAATGCCGATGTGTGAAATTATCGTGTGAATTTAGGCCGAATGCGAAAAAATTGTTTCCAAACCGGCACCAAACTGTAAAAAATGCGGTCCGTTCATTGCAAACGAGCGGCCTGTGCGCTATAATGGAGATAACATCCGCACATGGCCCACGATAAACAGGCCGATAGTAAGAGAGGTGTCTTTTATGGATTTCAACAAGATCAAGGAAATGGGTCTGGAATATGCCGAAAAAGGCAAGAACGCTGCGCTGGACCTGGCCGAAAAGGGCAAGACTCAGGCTTTGATCGTAAATGAGCAGGGCAAGCTGCTCAAGGCACAGCGCCAGTTGGGCGCACTGGTGTACAGTCTGGCCAAGGGCAAGGAAGAAAACCAGCCGCTGGTGGATAAGTATATCGAGATGATCGATAACATCGAGCAGGAGATCGCCCGCCTGAAAGCATCCCTGACCCCGGCGGAAGCTGCCGAGGCGGAATATGTGGTGCACGAGGAAGTTCCTGCTGACCAACCGGAAGAGCACAAAGCCTGCCCGCAGTGCGGTGCTCCCGTCTCGGACGATGCACTGTTCTGCAACAAGTGCGGTGCACAGCTGTAATAAAACGGTTCAGCAACAGGGCGGCGCTCCCCACAGGGCACCGTCCTGTTTTTGCGAGCGGAAAATGCAGGCGAAATGCGGGAAATTTGCGCACTTTGTCTTGCAAAACTGCATGAGATGCGATACAATATACAGTATCTTTTACAAGGCAGGTGAGCGCTGTGCTGGACTGGCAGCCAAAGGCACCCTATACGGCAGAGCAGCTGCTGGAAATTCTGCGTATCCTGCGGGACCCGGAGAACGGCTGTCCGTGGGATAAGGTACAGACCCATGCTTCCATCCGGAAGAACTTTCTGGAAGAGACCTGCGAAGCGCTGGAGGCCATTGATGCTGACGATCCGCAGTTGATGCAGGAAGAGCTGGGCGATGTGCTGATGCAGGTGGCGTTCCACGCGGTGATCGAAGAAGAGCGCGGGCGCTTTACTTTTGAGGATGTCTGCCGTGAGGTGTGCGAGAAGCTGGTGTTCCGGCATCCGAACATCTTTGCGTCCTCGGCGGCACAAAATGCGGGTATAAACGGCTGGGATGCGCTCAAAAATAAGGAAAAGGGCCGCACCACTCTGGCTGATGAGCTGGGCACAGTGCCGGTTACGCTGCCTGCTTTGATGCGTGCCCAGAAGCTGCAGAAGCGTGCCGACCGCTGCGGGGCAGAGCAGTCTGCGCCGGAAACGGCACGGCAGGCTTTGCAGGCAGCGCTGGACGGCTGGAACCGGGAACAGGACGCACAGGCGGCGGGAGAACTGCTGTTTGCTGCGGCCAATGCCATGCGGCTGGCTGGTGTGGACGCGGAGGAAGCGCTGACCTTTGCATCCAAGCGCTATTGTGCAGAACTGCTGGCGCAGAAAGAACAAAGCGGTACTCAGGTCGAGTGACCTGCTCCGATAGAGAAAAAAGAACACCAAGTAACAAATCTGGAGGGTATTTTTATGACGAAGACCGATCTGATCGCACAGGTTGCTGCGAACACTGAGATGAGCAAGAAGAGCGCTGAGCAGGCTGTCAATGCTGTGTTTGAAGCACTGAGCAAGGCCATGTCTGAGGGCGAAAAGATCACCATTTCCGGTTTTGGCACCTTTGAGATGCGTGAGCGCGCCGAGCGTCAGGGCATCAACCCCCGCACCCGTGAGCCGATCACCATTGCCGCTTCCCGCAGCATCGTGTTCAAGCCCGGCAAGTCCCTGAAGGACACCCTGTAAGCTGTATCTGCTTTGCCGCCGCTGCCTGCAAGAGGGTGCGGCGGCTTTTTTTGTGACAGGAGGAAGAACCATGCGTCTGGATAAATATTTGAAAGTTTCGCGTCTGATCAAGCGCCGCACCGTGGCAAACGAGGTGGCCGATGCAGGCCGCATCCTCATCAACGGCAAGATCGCCAAGGCCAGTCAGGCCGTCAAGGCGGGCGACATCATCGAGGTGACCTTCGGCAACCGGCCCATCAAGGTAAAGGTGCTCTCGGATGTGGAGCCGCGCACCAAGGATGTGGCCCGCGAGATGTACGAGATCATTGCAGAGGGCGAGCAGGCATAAAAGCCCCGGTCCGGTGCATAGGATGCACCAGAAAAGGGGAGACGAACCATGCCGGAAAAAACACCCAGAGATCCGCAGCCCGCGCCGCACGATCTGATCTTGGAAAGCCGCGCCCGCCTGACGGTGACCGGTGTGCAGAAGGTACTGCACTGCAATGCCGACAGCGCTGCCATGGAAACGGGCAAGGGCACGCTGCACCTGACCGGGGCGCAGCTGAACATGGCGGCGCTGGATCTGGAGACCGGGGAGGCGAAGTTCACCGGCCGCATCGACACGCTGGAATATACGGCCAGCGCACCGGCGGGCGGTTTCCTGCGCCGCCTGCTGCGATGATCCCGGTACTGCCGCCTGCAGCCCTTGGGCAGGAGATCGCTGCCTGCACGGTGCTGGGAGCCAGTATCGGCGCACTGCGGGCTGTATTCCCGGCCAGAGGGCGTGCAGCTTTTGTGCCGGATCTGGTGTGGATGGGTGCTGTGCTGGCTGCTGTGCAGAGCTACGCAGCAGGGCAGAGCAGTGCCGGTGTTCTGCGCTGGTACATGGCTGCGGCAGCCTTTGCCGGTGCCGGTGCAGCAGCCTTTGTGCTGGGTGCACCGCTGCGTGCAGCGGGAGGCGTTTTACAGCGCCGGGTGCTCCGGCCGGCAGAGCGGCGGCGCGCCCGGCGGAGAAAGGTGCACAAACTACGCCGCAGCGCAAAAAGAACTGCAAAAAAGCGCAAAAAGAACTTGCCAAACCAGCGCCGCATGATGTATAATTCATATGTGTTAAAGTAAGAGTCAAATGCAACGGGGGCAGAAGAGATCATGGCAGCACCGGACCGCAGAAAACGCAAGAAGAAAGTGGTCGTTAAAACGCTTGTACGGGTGTTTTTTGTCCTGCTGCTGCTGAGTATGCTGGCAGCATACATTTCCAATCAGGTCACCATCAGCTCCAAACGTGCGGAGCTGGACACGCTGAACGAGCAGATCGCCCAGCAAAAGACTGAAAACGAGGAGATGCAGCGCATTCTCAGCGGCGATGCAGACCAGATCACCGAGTGGGTCGCGCGGGATTCTTACAATTACGCTGCACCCAACGAGCGCATCTTTGTGGATGTGACCGGCAGCTGAATTGCTGCCCATTCTATGGAAAACAAGGAGTATTGAGTTTTGGCAATTGAGGTAGGGAACGTATTCGAGGGCCGCGTCACCGGTGTAAAGCCGTTTGGCGCTTTTGTCGCACTGCCGGAGGGCCGTGTAGGCATGGTCCATATTTCCGAGGTGTCCAACGAGTTCGTGCAGGACATTGCAGCTGTTCTGCACGATGGTGATATCGTCAAGGTGCAGGTGATCAACATTGCACCGGATGGCAAGATCGCGCTGTCCATCAAGCGCCTGCTGCCGCCGCCTCCGCGCCCGGCGCGTGAGGGCAGAGGCCCTGCAGGCGGTCCGCGCTCTGGTGGTCCCCGTCCGGGCGGCCCCCGCGAGGGTGGTCATTTTGGTGCAGGCCGCGGCGGCGCTGGCCGCCCCCCGCGTGAGGGCGGCAGAGGCCCTGCCCGCGACAGCGCACCCCGTGTATGGCAGCCCAAGGCTCCCGTCCGTTCCGATAACATGAGTTTTGAGGACATGATGAGCCGCTTCAAGAGCCAGAGCGAAGAGAAGATGGCCGATCTTGATCACGAGACCAATAACCGCCGCGGCGGTGGTTATGCGCCTCGCGGCCGCGGTGGCCGCCGCTGAGCGGAAAGGCCTGCGCTTTTCAAGCCGGATCAAAATAACGGAAACAGACCTGTCTCATTTGATCGGGCAGGTCTGTTTTTTCCGTAATAAAAGAAAGGAACCACAATGCCTGCAAAATTTGAACTGATCGCGCCCTGCTTTTTTGGGTGTGAATCCACTGCAAAATTTGAGCTGACCCGCATCGGCGCAGAGAATATCCGCGTGGACGATGGCCGTCTGAGCTTTGCCGGCGGCGCAGAGATGATCGCTGCTGCAAACCTCAATCTGCGCACGGTGGAGCGCGTGATGCTGCTGCTGGCCCGCTACAGGGCCGCCACCTTTGATGACCTGTTCGACGGCGTGTACGATATCCCGTGGGAGGAGCTGCTGCCCGCAGACGCAGCCTTTCCGGTCACCGGCTCTTCGCTGAACAGCCAGCTGTCCAGTGTGCCTGCCTGCCAGAGCATCATCAAAAAAGCTGTGGTCAAGCGCCTGATGGCAAAGCACCACACCTCTGTGCTGCCGGAGACCGGCGCGGAGTACAAGATCCGCTTCATGCTGCGCAAGGATCAGTGTGAGATCATGCTGGACACCACCGGCGACGGCCTGCACAAGCGCGGCTACCGCCGCAACGCCATGGAGGCACCCATCCGCGAGACTTTGGCGGCTACCATTGCAGACCTTGGCCGTGTGCGCCGTGACAGTCTGGTGGAGGACCCCTTCTGCGGCAGCGGCACGCTGCTGATCGAAGCTGCTCAGAAAGCCATGAACATTGCCCCCGGCCTGAAGCGCCGCTTTGCCGCCGAGCGCTATGGCTTTGTGCCGGCAGCCATCTGGGCTGAGCAGCGTCAGAAGGCACTGGCCGAGGCCAAGCTGGATGTGGGCTTTGAAGCCTTTGGCTATGATATCGACCCTGCCGCTGTGGCTCTGGCCAACGCCAATGCAAAGCTGGCCGGTGTGGAAAAGCGCTGCCACTTTGAAGTGGCTGATGTGGCCGACT
The DNA here is from genome assembly GCF_009679665.1 of Faecalibacterium sp. BIOML-A4. Taxonomy (NCBI): domain Bacteria; kingdom Bacillati; phylum Bacillota; class Clostridia; order Eubacteriales; family Oscillospiraceae; genus Faecalibacterium; species Faecalibacterium sp. BIOML-A4. The sequence continues at coordinate 173,421 of NZ_WKZG01000001.1, forward strand.
TTGCCGCAAAGCAGGAGGCCATCGTGCTGACGAATCCCCCGTATGGCGAGCGCATGAGCACCATTGAAGGTGCTGCAAAGCTGGCCCGCACGCTGGGCCGGCAGATGGAAGCACACCCCTGTGCAGGCGTGTATGCGATCACTGCCGATATGGATTTTGAGACCCACTACGGCAAGCGTGCCAACAAGCGCCGCAAGATGTACAACGGCATGATCCCCTGCCAGCTGTATATGTACTACAGCGCGCCCAAGTTTGAGCACACTGCAAAGCCGATGCCGAAGTCCGGCTTTGACGGCAAGCGCACTGCACCGAACCGCTTTAACAAGAAGTAATTGAAAAATGTTACCTGCCGCACCGGAGCTGTCCAGTGCGGCTTTTTACATTGCAGCCGGTAATTACCGGAAAAAAACAAAGCGGGGCCTGAATTGGCAGGAGATGGAAATGGACGAAAATACAGGAAGTTTTACGCTGTGTTCCGTGCCATGTGCGGCAAAGATGAGACAAATTCATGCTCTTTTTACAAAGGATGGTTGAACCCGGACAGAAAATGGATTATACTTACCTTATTATTCTGCGGTTCTTCCGAGGAGGAAAAGGTGCGTATGAAGGGTAGGATGCGGCCATATCTGCCGGAGCTCACCATCCGGGATTACAATATCTACCTGCGCTATCTGCGCGGGGTGCGACGTCAGCTGTACGAGGCGTACGGATTATATTCCTGCCATCTGCTGCGGAGCAACGGCGTGCTGTTTGCCATCCTTTCGGACAGTCTGGCCGGGCGGCAGGCCACTTGCCAGCGCAAGCGGGTCCCGGGCACACTGGCCTGGCGCAGGCTCATGTGCCAGACCCAGGGCATCCGGCTGGCCGCACAGGTGGAGGTGCTGCTGGGCTGGCACAACCTGCAGGACCGCAAATACAGCGAGCTGCGGCCGCTCAAGCGCCTGCGCCGTGCGGTGGACCGTCTGCTGCTGCGCCGCGCCTATGAGCGTGCCGTGCAGGAGAACCCGGCGCTGGAACGGCTGTTCGTGCAGGAGCGGGATCAGGCCGTGGTGCAGATGAACCTGAGCGCCAAGAACTACTCTCTTGCCGCTGAACCCATGAGCAACATTTACGGTGCACTGTATTCCACCCTTGCCACCGACGACCCCAGCCAGCGCAAGAGCATGCGCTACATCGGCAGCAGCATCGGCCGCATTTTTTACCTGCTGGATAAGGCTGAGCGCTTTGAGATGGACAAGAGCAGCGGCCGCTACAACGTGTTCGTAGTCAACGACCTGCGGGGACAGGCTGCGGCGGTGGAGAATGCCCGCCGTCAGGCACTGGCTGCCGCCAACGATCTGATCCGCGTGTACAGTATGCTGGACATCAAATTGAACCGCGGCCTGCTGGATAACATCATGCTGCTTGGCCTGCACCATGCGGTGGAACCGCTGGAAGCAGGTGCTGAGCACGAAAACTGGGAGATCCCATGAAGCAAAACCATCAAAAAAGCTGGGCCATGGCTTACTGCGGCATTGTGGCGGCGCTGTGCGTCGCACTGATGCTGCTGGGAGCTGTGATCCCCATTGCCATGTTCATTGCGCCTGCAGTGGCAGGCTTTCTTGTTGCAACAGTCTGCGTGGAGTGCGGGATGCAGCTGGCTTTGACGGCCTATGCGGCAGTCAGCCTGCTGGCACTGCTGTTCGTGCCGGATAAGGAAGTAGCGCTGATCTTTGTGTTTTTGCTGGGGTATTACCCGCTGGCAAAGCCGAAGTTTGAGCGCATCCGCCCTGCGGTTCTGCGCATTGTCTGCAAGCTGCTGCTGTGCAACGGCACAGTGCTGGCCATGTACGGGCTGGTATTTCTGCTGGTGCCGGCGGGCAGCATTTCACAGGAGCTGCGCGCCACCGCGCTGGCTGTCTCGCTGGCAACGCTGGTCATGGGCAATGTTGCCTTTGTGCTGTACGACCGGGCATTGCATAACATGCTCATGATGTACCGGCTGGTCTGGCGGCCGAAACTTCATAAAACTTTGGGCTGGCGCTGAGCCAGCCTTTGTGCTATAATGGGGCATCAGAAAGGGGAGAGCGCAGCACACAGGTAACGCAAAGCGCCGGGCCACGCGGGTGACAGCCGCGAGGGTGACGAGGAGAGGAATCATCGAAAGATTCGGCGGATGTTTCTCCGGCTGAGGGCTAGACCAGCCGCAGAGAAGGGCAAAAAACGGCAGCAATACCGCAACAGATCCCTTCAAAGAAAGCCATACAAGAACATAAACTGTACTAGGAAGCTGACCGGATATCACTGCGCCTTTTTGCGCGGGAACGGTCGGTATGGAGGTGTTTTGTATGTGCGGCATTGTTGGTTATGTCGGTAAGCGCAGTGCGCAGGACGTGCTGCTGGATGGTCTGGAAAAGCTGGAGTATCGCGGGTACGACTCCGCCGGTGTGGCGCTTGCGCTGGACGGCGGCATCCGCGTGGTAAAAAGCAAAGGACGGCTCACCGCCCTGCGGGAAAAGCTGGCGGCGCAGCAGCTGGCACAAAGCTTCTGCGGCATCGGCCACACCCGCTGGGCTACCCATGGCGAGCCCAGCGATGTGAACAGCCACCCGCATTCGACCCCGCGTGTGAGCATTGTGCACAATGGCATCATTGAAAATTACGGCCTGCTCAAGGAGCGCTTGGCCGCAAAAGGCTATACCTTCCAGAGTGAGACGGACACCGAAGTGCTGGTAAAGTTGATCGACAGCTGCTATACCGGTGACCCGCTGCGTGCACTGCAGCAGGCGCTTGCCAAGGTGCGCGGCAGCTATGCGCTGGCCGTGCTGTTCCGGGATTACCCGGACACCATTTTTGCAGTCAAGCGGGAAAGCCCGCTGATCGTCGGCTGGGGCGAGGGCGAAAACTTTGTGGCTTCGGATATTCCGGCACTGCTCAAGTATACCCGGAAATACAGCGTGCTGGAAGAAGGGGATATGGCCGTCTGCACCACAGAGGGCATCCGCTTTTACAACGAATTTGGTGAGCCGGTGGAGCGCCAGCAGCTGACGGCGGACTGGGATATGGAAGCTGCCGAAAAGGGCGGCTATCCCCACTTTATGCTCAAGGAGATCAACGAGCAGCCTGCGGCCATTATGGCCACGGTCAGCCCCCGTGTAGAGGACGGACTGCCGGTGCTGCGCATCCCGGAGCTGACCGATGAAGTGCTGCGCGGTATTGGCCGGGTGCATCTGGTGGGCTGCGGTACGGCTATGCATGCCGGTATGGTGGGCAAATCTGCCATCGAAACGTTGGCCCGTGTGCCCGCCGAGGTGGACATTGCCAGCGAGTTCCGTTACCGGGACCCCATTCTGGAAAAAAACGATCTGGTCATCATCATCAGCCAGTCCGGCGAGACCAGCGACACGTTGGCAGCGCTCAAGCTGGCCAAGAGCCGCGGCGTGCCGGTGCTGGCCATCGTGAATGTGGTGGGCAGCTCCATTGCACGTGCCGCAGATTATGTAATGTACACCTATGCCGGGCCGGAGATCGCGGTAGCATCCACCAAGGCGTATATGGTGCAGATGTGCGTGCTGTATCTGTTTGCACTGCGGCTGGCCTACGCGCGCGGACGGCTGAACGAGGCAGAGACCCGCCGCTATACGGCCCAGCTGCTGCGCGCACCGGAGGTCATCAAGCCGCGCCTTGCAGATTGTGAGCAGATCAAGTACCTTGCCAGCCGCTATGTGAACACCCAGAGCTGCTTCTTCATTGGGCGCGGGTTCGACTATGCGCTCTCGCTGGAGGGCAGCCTGAAACTCAAGGAGATCAGCTATGTGCACTCGGATGCCTATGCAGCCGGTGAACTGAAACATGGTACCATCAGCCTGATTACCGATGGCGTGCCGGTGATCGCACTGGCCACCCAGAAACAGGTGTACGAAAAGACCATTTCCAATGCCAAGGAGACCCGCAGCCGCGGCGCAAGGGTGCTGCTGTTTACCACAAAGGATGCTGTGGTGCCGGAAGGCGTGGCAGATGCCGTGATCCGGCTGGATGAGTATGAGGATATCCTGATGCCGCTGCAGCTCATTGTGCCGTTACAGCTGTTTGCCTATTATATGGCTGTTCTGCGCGGCTGTGACGTGGATAAGCCGCGCAATCTGGCCAAGAGCGTGACCGTGGAGTGACGGCACAAAACGCAGCCAGAAAGCCCTGCACGAAACAGAAATAACAAAACAGGACCCGCTCTGAATCACTGAAGTGCATTCTGTCAAGTAGACAAAAAAATAATATAAGGTTTTTGTTCGCCGTTTCCACAAGGAGACGGCGAATTTTTTGTGCAAAATCGGTATCAGGCAGCTCGGTTCATGGCACCGACATGAGCCTGCATCGGCATTTGGATGAACAGACGGTGCTGGCAACGGCGGTTGTTGCAGCAGTCAATCGTGAAGAGTGATTGTTCTTTCTTGACATGAAAATACCCCCAGAGTACTCAGAGTTTTTGTCTCTGTCTACTCTAGGGGTAGCGTATCACATGGAATGCCAGGGCATTGTGATTTATAGATTATTTGTTTCGGCAGGAGATGTTTCCGATGCAGACGTTTCTACCGGAACATCGTCCTCCGTGTCACCGAAGTTGTCGTGGTAAGTCTGCAGCAGGTCGATCTCCTTGTTGCGCTTCAGGCCGTAGATGACCAGCTTTTTGATCACATCATAGATGACTGCAAACAGCGGCACACCTACGATCATGCCCACAAAACCCCACAGACCGCCGAACAGCAGGATGGCGAACAGTACCCAGAAACTGGAAAGACCGGTGGTGTTGCCCAGGATCTTGGGGCCGATCACGTTTCCGTCCAGCTGCTGCAGCACCAGAACGAACAGGACGAACCATAGCGCCTTGATGGGGTTCTGAATGAGGATCAGCAGGGTGGCGGGCACGGCACCGATGAACGGGCCGAAGAAGGGGATCACATTGGTCACGCCGATGATCACGGAAACCAGAAGGGCACTGGGGAACTTGAAGATCAGGCAGCCGATATAGCACAGCACGCCGATGATGGCGGAATCCATGATCTTGCCGTTGATGAAGCCGCCGAACATCTTATCGGCGTACTTCACTTCTTCCTTGATCAGCTCTGCCCAGCGGGGCTTGAAGATGCTGTAGAGCACCAGCTTGGCCTGCTGCACAAAGCGCTTGCGGCTGGCCAGCATATACACGGCCACGATGATGCCGATGATCAGGTTCTTGGCCATGGTCACTACGTTCAGCACACCCACTGCGGCACCGCTGACGATGTTCTGCATGGAGGGCAGGAGCCGGGTCTTGATCAGATCATCGATATTGGTGCTGATGGTGGCATAAGCAGAGTTGAGCATGTCCATGATCTGCTGGTTGTTCTCAATGAACTCCACATGATTCGCCCACTGCACGAACTTTGCGAGGTTGCGCTGCGCAGTGTAGTACAGGGTAGTCACGCTGGTAATGAGCTGCGGAATGATCATCATGCACAAAGCGTAGATGAGGAGCAGGCCGAACAGGATGGTCAGCGTAACGGACAGCACATTGACCAGACCATGCATCTTTTCCGGGATGAACCGGCGCAGAAAGCTCTCGATGGTGTTGCACACGGGCTTGAGCAGGTAGGCGATGACGGCACCGTAGATGAATGGCATCAGAATGCCGGTCAGCGTGGAGATGGCATCGCCAAAACCATCGAAGCGGTAGATCAGGAAAAAGAAGATGATGCTCAGGGAGATCGCTCCAAATCCTGCCAGCATCCCGTAGAGGTAGGGCTTGACGTGCGGCTTTTTGTCCATCATGATAGACTCCATTTCAGCCGCGGACAGCAGGAATCCCCGCGGCACTTATCAGATTTTGTTGCTCCTGCGCCAGATGTGCATTTTTTCGGCTTCCTTGATCAGGTCTTCACGGAAGTCGGGATGTGCTACGCTGATCAGAGCTTCGGCCTTTTCCCAGGTGGTCAGGCCCTTCAGGTTCACGCAGCCGTACTCGGTGCACAGGTAGTGGATGTTGGCACGGGTATCGGTGACGATGCTGCCGTTTTCCAGAGTGGGACGGATGCGGCTTTCCAGCTGGCCGGTCTTCTTATTAAAGAAGGTAGAGGACAGGCAGATAAAGCTCTTGCCGCCCTTGGAAAGGTATGCGCCCAGAACGAAGTCCAGCTGACCGCCGGCACCGGAGATTTGCTTGAGGCCTGCAGTCTCGGCGTTCACCTGACCGAACAGGTCGATGTCCACAGCGTTGTTGATGGAAATAAAGTTATCCAGTGCGGAGATGCTGCGGATATCGTTGGTGTAGTCCACGGGTGCAGACATGCACTCCGGGTTATCGTTCAGGTAATCGTACATTTTCTGGGTGCCGGCACCGAAGGCGTAGACCTGACGGCCCTTGTCCAGCTGCTTGCATGCACCGGTGATCTTGCCGGCCTTGGCGATATCCACAAAGGCGTCCACATACATTTCGGTGTGCACGCCCAGATCCTTCAAATCGCTCTGTGCGATCAGGCTGCCGATGGCATTGGGCATACCGCCGATGCCCAGCTGCAGGCAGGCACCGTTGGGGATCTGCGGAACGATCAGGTTGGCAACCTTCAGATCCACTTCGGTAGCAGCACCGGGAGCGGCCATCTGGCCGATGGGCGGGTTCTCGCCTTCCACGATGCCGGTGACCTGAGAAATGTGGATGCAGTTCTCCATGCCGCCAAGGCAGCGGGGCATGTTCTTGTTGACCTCAACGATGATCTTCTTGGCTTTTTCGCACACAGCACCCAGATGAGATGCACTGGGGCCGAAGTTGAAGTAGCCATGCTCGTCCATGGGGGTCACCTGGAACACCGCCACATCCAGCGGATCCGGGCTTTCGCGGTAGTAGCGGGGCAGCTCGGAATAACGGATGGGGGAGTAGAAGGAGAAGCCCTGTGCAATGGCCTTGCGCTCAATGCCGCCCATATGCCAGCTGTTCCATGTCATGTGTGCAGCGGGATCGTCGATCTGGAAGATCGCGGGCACCCACATCAGGATGCCGCCGCGGAAGTTGACACCTTCCAGCTCAGGCAGACGCTTTGCGATCTCGGCATCCACCGCCACAGGGGTGTTCACAGCCCAGCCGTAATCCACCCAGTCACCGCTTTTGACCAGTGCGGCAGCCTGAGCGGCGGTCATTTTCTTCTGAGCATACAGTTCCGTAAAATCCATTATAAACCATCCTCTCCTATAATAACATAAAGGAATTGTAAATTTATCATTTACTCTTCCTGCACGGACAAATCTTTGCAGGACGTTTACCACCTGTTGGCAATTTGAACACAGCTCTGACACAGGCGGATGATATCCTGATAACCAGCAGAAGGCAGCTGTCGGACAGGGCAGCAGATCTGCACAACTTAGTTATAACATTAACAATGTGCAGAATCAATAGTTTATCGAGAAAATTTTGACCGACTGGCAATATGGACAAAATTCGCGGAGTTTTTAGGCGATTGTTTGGTGCTGAAAAACCAAAATCTTTGAAAAAGGACTTGATAAAATTTTGACGATATGGTTTACTTATAGCGTAGCAAGCAGCTGCGATGCAGCACGACATTGATTGTTTAAATTTTAACGATAAAACGTACAGCTTGCACAAAAATCTTGCACCCAAGACTGGAAAGTGCTATCATGGCAGAACCAAAACGCGCTTTTCACAGCGCTCAAGGAGGACACCAGACGATGGCAACAGCAGTTTATCCCGGTTCGTTCGATCCGGTCACAAAAGGGCATCTCGATATCATCAAGCGCGCAGCAAAGATCAACGATCATCTGATCGTGGCGGTGCTCAACAACAGCGCAAAGAATCCGCTGTTCACCGTGGAGGAACGCGTGGAGCTTCTAAAGGAATGCTGCAAGGGCATCCAGAATGTTTCGGTGGAGAGCTTCGACGGCCTGACCGTGGAGTTCGCCAAGAAACGGCACGCTTCGGTGATGGTGCGGGGCCTGCGGGCGGTGACGGATTTTGAAAACGAGATCCAGCTTGCGCAGACCAATCACGCACTGATGCCCGGCATCGAGACCATGTTTCTGGCAACGAGCATCAAGTGGAGCTACCTTTCTTCCACCATTGTAAAAGAGGCAGCTTACTACGGCAGCGACATCGGTAAGTTCGTCACACCCAATGTGGAAAAGGCGGTCAACGAAAAGTATGCGCTGATCCGGCAGAAAAAAGACCCCGAGACCTAATTTGTAAAAGCGCTTACGGGCGTTTTGATAAAAATGGCTTACGAAAAGTAACACATACACAATTCAGGAGGCTATTCACATGAAAAAGATCGTTATCGCATCTGCATGCCGTACCGCTATTGGCAAGTTCGGCGGCACTCTGGCAAACGTTCCCGCAGTTGAGCTGGGCTCCATCGTCATCAAGGAAGCTCTGAACCGTGCAAACGTCGCTCCCGAGCAGGTCGATCATGTCTACATGGGCTGCGTCATTCAGGCCGGTCTGGGCCAGAACGTTGCTCGTCAGGCTGCTCTGAAGGCTGGTCTGCCCATCGAGACCCCGGCTGTCACCGTCAACGTGGTGTGCGGCTCCGGTCTGAACTGCGTCAACATGGCTGCTCAGATGATCGAGGCTGGCGATGCTGACATCGTGGTCGCAGGCGGCATGGAGAACATGGACATGGCTCCCTTCGCACTGCAGAAGGCTCGTTACGGCTACCGCATGGGCGCACCCATGGGCAAGAGCGAGATCGTGGATACCATGGTCAACGATGCTCTGTGGGATGCCTGCGGCTTCAACAAGCACATGGGCATGACCGCTGAGAACGTCTGCACCAACGAGACCTATCAGAAGAAGTACGGCTACAGCCCCATCACCCGTGAGATGCTGGACGAGTTCTCATACAACAGCCAGCTGAAGGCTGACAAGGCCATCAAGGACGGCGCTTTCAAGGACGAGATCGTTCCCGTTGTGATCAAGGGCAAGAAGGGCGACACCGTGTTCGATACTGATGAAGGCCCCCGTCTGAGCGCTCCTGAAGTGCTGGCAAAGCTGAAGCCCGCTTTCACCAAGGACGGCATCGTGACCGCCGGCAACTCTTCCGCCATCAATGACGGCGCTGCTGCTCTGGTCATCATGAGCGAGGAGAAGGCTAAGGAGCTGGGCGTGAAGCCTCTGGCTACCTGGGTCGCCGGTGCTCTGGCAGGCGTTGAGCCCGAAGTCATGGGCCTGGGCCCCATCGCCGCTACCAAGAAGGTCATGGCTAAGACCGGCATGAGCGTTGCTGACATGGATCTGATCGAGGCCAACGAGGCATTTGCTGCTCAGTCTGTGGCTGTCAGCCAGGCTCTGAACTTTGATATGAGCAAGGTGAACGTCAACGGCGGCGCAATTGCTCTGGGCCACCCGGTCGGCGCTTCCGGCGCTCGTATCCTGGTCACCCTGCTGTATGCTATGAAGCATCGCGGTGCACACAAGGGCCTGGCTACCCTGTGCATCGGCGGCGGCATGGGCTGCGCTACCATCGTTGAGATGGACTAAGCTTCACCTCTTGGAATCCTGACTGAATGACAGACCCGGACAGGGAAGGGAACCGGAGAGCCTTTCCTCCGTCCGGGGGCTGTTTGTGATAATTGATAAGATTTGAATAGGAGGTTTTCACAATGGCATTTGTAAAAACCGAGGTGCAGGGCGCAGTTGAGATCATTACCATCGACCGCCCCAAGGCACTGAATGCCCTGAACCCCGAAGTTCTGGCAGACCTGAAGGCAGCTTTTGAGGCTGTGGATCAGGAGACTGTCCGCTGCATCGTTCTGACCGGCGAAGGCGACAAGAGCTTCGTGGCAGGCGCAGATATCGGTTCCATGAGCACCATGACCAAGGCAGAGGGCGAGGCCTTCGGCAAGCTGGGCAATGATGTGTTCCTGATGATCGAGAGCTTCCCCATCCCCGTTATTGCAGCCGTGAACGGCTTTGCACTGGGCGGCGGCAACGAGCTGGCTATGAGCTGCGACATCCGCATCTGCTCTGACAACGCTGTGTTTGGCCAGCCGGAAGTGGGTCTGGGCATCACCCCGGGCTTCGGCGGCACCCAGCGTCTGGCACGTCTGGTCGGCATGGGTATGGCAAAGCAGCTGGTCTACTCTGCTCTGAACATCAAGGCGGACGAGGCTCTGCGCATTGGTCTGGTGAACGCTGTGTATCCTCAGGCTGAACTGATGGAGAACGTGCTGAAGCTGGCCGGCAAGATCGCAAAGAATGCACCCATCGCTGTACGCAACTGCAAGAAGGCAATCAACGGCGGCATCAGCCTGCCCATCGAGAAGGCTGTTGAGGTCGAGGAAAAGCTGTTCGGCGACTGCTTCGAGACCCACGACCAGAAGGAAGGCATGGCCTGCTTCCTGAGCCGTGAGAAACCGAAGCCCAAGGCAGTGTTCACCAACAACTAATCCATTACTACATAATTTTTGATATTAAAGGAGAGGTTTCCTATGAAGATCGGTGTTATCGGCGCTGGCACCATGGGCCAGGGCATCGCAAAGGCATTTGCACAGGTTGAGGGCAACACCGTTGCTCTGTGCGACATCAAGCAGGAGTGGGCCGAGAATGGTCTGGCAAAGATCAAGAAGGGCTACGAGAAGCTGGTTGCCAAGGGAAAGATGACGCAGGAAAAGGCAGACGCTATCGTTGCTGCCATCACCCCGGGCCTGAAGGAAGACCTGTGCGCTGACTGCGATCTGGTCGTTGAGGCTGCTTTTGAGGATATGAAGGTCAAGCAGACCACCTTCGGCGAGCTGGATAAGATCTGCAAGCCCGAGTGCATCTTCGCTTCCAACACTTCTTCTCTGTCCATCACCGAGATCGGCAAGGGCGTTAGCCGTCCGCTGGTCGGCATGCACTTCTTTAACCCCGCAGACCGCATGAAGCTGATCGAGGTCATCGCAGGCTGCAACACTCCCGCTGAGACCGTTGAGAAGATCAAGGAGATCTCTGTTGCCATCGGCAAGCAGCCGGTTCAGGTCAATGAGGCTGCAGGCTTCGTCGTCAACCGCATCCTGATCCCCATGATCAACGAAGCTGCTTTCATCAAGATGGAAGGCGTTTCCGATATCGCCGGCATCGACACCGCTATGAAGCTGGGTGCCAACCACCCCATGGGTCCCCTGGAGCTGGGCGACTTCATCGGCCTGGATATCTGCCTGGCCATCATGGATGTGCTGTACAAGGAGACCGGCGACAGCAAGTACCGTGCCTGCCCGCTGATCCGCAAGATGGTCCGCGGCGGCAACCTGGGCTGCAAGAGCGGCAAGGGCTTCTACGTTTACAACGCAGACCGCACCAAGACCCCTGTTGACCAGCTGTAAATTCTGATAAACGTTTCTCCCGACCGTGGAAAAGCGGCCGGGAGGAATTTGTTTGCACCGGGCAATTCCGGTAAATGAAAAAGACCCGTTAGGAGGATATAGCGATGGATTTTACTCTGTCCAAGCAGCAGCAGATGGTACAGAAAATGTACCGCGAGTTTGCTGAGAACGAAGTCAAGCCCCTGGCAAAGAAGGTTGATGCGGAAGAGTACTTCCCCAAAGAGACCGTCGAAAAGATGGGCAAGCTCGGCATGATGGGCATTTATTTCCCGACTGAGGTCGGCGGTGCAGGCGGCGATGTGCTGTCCTACGTCATGGCAGTGGAAGAGCTGAGCAAGGTCTGCGGCACCACCGGTGTCATCGTCTCTGCTCACACCAGCCTGTGTGCTGCTCCTATTTATGAAAATGGTACTCCCGAGCAGAAGGCAAAGTATCTGCCCAAGCTGTGCAGCGGCGAGTGGCTGGGTGCTTTCGGCCTGACCGAGCCGGGTGCCGGCACCGATGCACAGGGTCAGCAGACCTTTGCAAAGCAGGACCCCGAGACCGGTGATTGGATCCTGAACGGTTCCAAGATCTTCATCACCAACGCCGGCTACGCAAACGTCTTTATCGTTATTGCTGTCACCGATATCGTGCCCGACAAGAAGGGCCGTCCCACCAAGCAGTGCTCCGCCTTTATCGTGGAGCGCACCGACCCGGGCTTCTCCGTCGGTAAGGCTGAGGATAAGATGGGCATCCGCGGCTCTTCCACCTGCGAGCTGATCTTTGAGGACTGCCGCATCCCTGCTGACCGTATGCTGGGTGTGCGTGGCCGCGGCTTCCAGCTGGCTATGGCTACTCTGGACGGTGGCCGTATCGGCATTGCTTCTCAGGCTCTGGGCATCGCCGAGGGCGCTCTGGAAGAGACTGTTGCTTACGTCAAGGAGCGCAAGCAGTTCGGCCGCAGCATTTCCGCATTCCAGAACACCCAGTTCGAGCTGGCTGAGATGAAGGCACGCGTTGAGGCTGCAAAGTATCTGGTCTACGCTGCTGCTCTGAAGAAGCAGGAAGCAATGGATGGCAAGAAGGTCCGTTACAGCGTTGAGGCTGCTCAGGCAAAGCTGATCGCAGCCCGCACCGCAAGCGATGTGACCCGCCGCTGCCTGCAGCTGTTCGGCGGTTACGGCTACACCCGTGACTATCCCATCGAGCGCATGATGCGTGATGCCAAGATCACCGAGATCTACGAGGGCACCAGCGAAGTGCAGATGATGGTCATTTCCGGCGCGCTGCTGAAGTAAGGGAGGCAAGAGTTACAATGAAAGCAATTGTTTGTGTAAAGCAGGTTCCTGATACCTCCGGCAAGGTGTCCGTCAAGCCCGATGGCACTCTGGATCGTGCATCGATGGCTACCATCACCAACCCGGATGACCTGAACGCTCTGGAGGCTGCTCTGAAGCTCAAGGACGCTACCGGCTGCGAAGTCGTTGTTGTTACCATGGGTCCCCCGCCGGCAGAAGGCATGCTGCGTGAGCTGCTGGCCCGCGGCGCTGATAAGGCTGTTCTGGTCTCCGGCCGTGAGTTCGGCGGCTCCGATACCTTTGCAACCAGCCAGATCCTGGCTGCTGCTGTCAACAAGATCGGCGTTGGCCCCGAGGACGTTGTGTTCTGCGGCCGTCAGGCAATCGATGGCGATACCGCACAGGTCGGCCCGCAGATCGCTGAAAAGCTGCATCTGCCTCAGGTCACCTACGTGGCAGACATCCAGAAGGATGGCAACACCCTGACCGTGAAGCGTATGCTGGAAGACGGCTACATGATGGTCAAGGTGCAGACTCCCTGCCTGCTGACCTGCATCAAGGAGCTGAACCAGCCCCGTTACATGAGCGTGAACGGCATCTTCACCTGCTACGACAAGCCGATGGAAGTGTTTGATTACAACGCACTGAAGGACGATCCGCTGATCGAGGTCGATACCATCGGTCTGAAGGGTTCTCCGACGAACGTCTTTAAGTCCTTCACTCCTCCGCAGAAGGGCGCAGGCACCATGCTCAAGGGCGACGATACTGCTGCACAGCTGGCTGGTATCCTGGCCAAGAAGCACCTGATCTGATGAAAGGAGCATAGGATTACAATGGCTGATTTTAACGAATACAAGGGCGTATGGGTCTTCTGCGAGCAGCGCCAGGGCGCATTGATGCCCACTGATTTCGAGCTGGTGAGCGAGGCCCGCAAGCTGGCTGATGAGTTGGGCTGCGAGGTCACCGGTCTGCTGCTGGGCGACAACGTGGAAGGCATTGCCAAGGAGCTGGGCGGCTATGGTGCCGATAAGGTCATGGTCTGCGACAGCCCCCTGCTGAAGGATTACACCACCGATGCATACGCTAAGGTCGTGTGCGACATGGTCAACGAGTACAAGCCCGAAGTCCTGCTGATCGGTGCAACCAACATCGGCCGCGATCTGGGCCCCCGCTGCGCAGCTCGTCTGCACACCGGCCTGACCGCTGATGCTACCCATCTGGACATCGACACTGCAAAGTACATCGATTTCCTGAAGGAGAGCTCCACCATCGACCTGTCCAAGCAGAAGTTCGATATGGAAGACCGCAACCTGAAGATGACCCGTCCCGCATTCGGCGGCCATCTGATGGCTACCATCATCTGCCCCCGCTTCCGTCCGCAGATGTCCACCGTGCGTCCCGGCGTTATGAAGAAGGCTCCCTTCAATCAGGCCAAGGCTGATGCCTGCCAGATCGTGAAGCCCGCATTCGCTCTGGCTGCTGAGGACATCAAGACCGAGGTCCTGAGCGTTGAGAAGGCCGCTGAAAAGCTGGTCGATCTGATCGGCGCAGACGTGATCGTCTCTGTTGGCCGCGGCATCAGCAAGGATGTCAACAAGGGCATTGAGCTGGCTGAGCAGCTGGCTGCCGCTTTGGGCGGCGGCGTTGTGGGCGCTTCCCGTGCCGTCACCGATGCAGGCTGGATGACTGCTGACCATCAGGTTGGCCAGACCGGCAAGACCGTGCATCCCAAGATCTATGTTGCTCTGGGCATCTCCGGCGCTATCCAGCACACCGCTGGTATGCAGGACTCCGAGTGCATCATCGCTGTCAACAAGAACGAGGGTGCTCCCATCTTCGGCGTGGCTGACTACGGCATCGTGGGCGATCTGTTCAAGGTCGTGCCCGAGCTGATCAAGCAGATCGAGGCAGCAAAGGCTGCTCAGTGATCGACTGACGCGAGATCTTTTTATAGCATAGCCTGAATTGTGGGAGGGCGGCTCTTCGGAGCCGCTCTTCTTTTTATGTAAGGAATACGGCACAGCACAGATGGCCCTGAAAAGGCTGCCTGTGCTGTTTTTTGTTGCAGAAAGTACAGCCAAAGGCCGGCTGCAGCCCAGAAAAGGGCTGCGGGATGGGAGGGAAGTGGAACGGAAAAGCGCACACAAAAGTCTGTTACACTTTGAAATATGCATACAAGTGAATGAGTATACAGAAAAATGCATGAAAAATACTGCAGAAAAGGTGTAGAAAAATAAAATGCAACACGTTAAGTGTGACGAAACAATCCTAAAAACGGTGAAGCGCAACACGGACGTAACAAATTTACGGTATCTTGGATGAACTTGTTGCGCTTGTGAAACGATTTCAGAACGGGAAATTTTGATTTCTTTGCATTTTCTCTCAAAAAATCAACAGAAACCCCTTGACGATGAGATGCTATTGTGATACTCTTGTTGCACAATAGTAACATATTTGAAACGGAAGAGTTGCAAATGTGTTACAGTACGCATTCACATGAATGCAAAAAAGCTTTTATATACAAAAGCTTGCGGAGGATGTCTTATGAAAATCGAGATGCGCACCCTGAAAAATATCGCAGCAGCAGCTATGACTCTGGCTGTGGTTTTTGGTGCTGCATCTCTCAAGCCCGTTACTGCAAACGCAGCTGAGGCTTCGGTTTCTGCCTCCATCGAAGAAGAAAATTCCTACATCAGCTTTCAGGACGAAGCTTATCAGAATGAGTTCCTGCGCCGCGTAAACAACGAGCGCGCAAAGGCTGGCCTGAAGCCTGTTCAGCTGGGCGACAGCAACCACAATAGTGCCGCTCAGGAGCGCGCTAAGGAACTGGCCTCTTCTTATTCCTACGTTCGTCCCAATGGCCAGCGCGACTTTACCATCTTCGCCGAGAATGGTATCGACGATGCGTCCGTTGGCGAAAACTACATAGCTGGCGTTTCTACCCCCGATGCAGCGGTGGATCAGTGGATGAACATTGATTTCGCACGTGAGCGCATGCTGAATGCGGATGTGACCACCATGAGCGTGGGCCACTATGAAGGCGGTGTTTACAACAACTACTGGGTGCTGATCTTCTCTTGCCCCGAAAACTCTTACACCAGCAACTATCGTCAGGAAGTTCTGAATCTGGTCAATGCCGAGCGTGCAAAGTACGGCCTGCAGCCCCTGGTCATGGGCGATGCAAAGCTCACCGCAGCTGCTCAGCAGCGCGCCGAAGAGATCGCAACCGTCAATTCTCACGTTCGTCCCAATGGTACCAAGTGGTATACTGTTCTCAGCGAGTACGGCGTGACGGATGCCGCTGCTGGCGAGAATGCCGCATGGGGCAGCGTTTCTCCTGAAGAAGTCGTGAATGCCTGGATGAACTCCGAAGGCCATCGCGCAAACATTCTGGATCCCGAAGCTCGTGCAATGGGTGTTGGCTACTACTACAACAGCTCCAGCGCTTGGGGCCATCAGTGGATCCAGCTCTTTACGAAGTGATCATCTGCTTTCTTCTAACAAAAGATCGGCTGAGCCGCAAGGCTTGGCCGATTTTTTGTTGCGCTTTTTTCTGGCAGAGGACATGCGGGCAGCAGTACAGGGAGCTGGCCTTGACACAAAAACGTATGCGGCAGTGGTTGCACAACGGACGATTTATGTTATACTTGTTTTGAATAACATGCAGGAGGAACCACAGTGGAGGATTACCGCACCATCCATGGCACGGCCACAGGAGAATACGAAGAAAAGAAGAGCCGCTTCATTGCGGCGCTGTCATTTGCGGACAGCGAGGAAGCTGCCGTTGCATTTCTGGAACAGGTGCGTGCGGCCAACCGCACCGCCCGCCACAATGTGTATGCCTACCGCCTGCGGGAAGGCAACCGGGAACGCTATTCAGATGATGGTGAACCGGCCAAGACGGCGGGCACACCAGCGCTGGAGGTGCTGCAGCACAGCGGCCTGACGGATCTGATCGTGGTGGTGACCCGTTACTTTGGCGGCGTGCTGCTGGGCACCGGCGGCTTGGTGCGTGCATACACCACGGCTACGGCCCGTGCACTGGAAAATGCCAAGGTGGTCACGGTGCGCAGCGTGGTGGAGCTGCGCGTGACAGTGGATTACTCCCTTTATGAGCGTGCATCGCTGCTGATCGATGCGGCGGGAGCAAAACAGACCGCGCCGCAGTTCACGGATCGCGTGACCCTGTGCTGGCAGATGCCGGAACACACCGAAGGCCCGCTGCTGGAACAGCTGCGGGAGCTGACGCGCGGCAGCGCGCAGGTGACGGTATCCGACCCGTTCTACGCACCGTTCTGAACCCGGCAGCAGCAAAAATAAAAAAGCAAGCATTATTTTGCGAACCGACAGGCTTTTTCCCCCTTCGACAAAGCGGGTGTGCTACAATTGCCGCAGACGCAGCAATTGGGATCGGCTGTGCCGAAACAGAGAGGGGGAATGGCGACAAAAAGGGAGAGCGACTTTGTATGGATGTACGTCAGCGCACAGAAGAGATCGAACATATGACCTTCGCGCCGTGGGCTACCTTCAGCGACCAGAGCCGCGGCCGCATGCTGCCGGAAGAGCAGGACCCGATCCGGCCGGTGTTCCAGCGTGACCGTGACCGGGTGCTGCACTGCAAGGCATTCCGACGGCTCAAACAAAAGACGCAGGTGTTCCTCTCGCCGGAGGGAGACCTGTACCGCACCCGACTGACCCATACGCTGGAGGTCTCGCAGATCGCGCGGACCATTGCCCGCGCTCTGCGGCTGAACGAAGATCTGACTGAAGCGATCAGCCTTGCCCATGATCTGGGCCACACGCCGTTTGGCCATGCCGGGGAGCGCGCGCTGAATGAGCTGTGCCCGGACGGCTTCAAGCACTACATGCAGAGCCTGCGTGTGGTGGACAAGCTGGAAAAGGACGGCCGGGGCCTGAACCTGACGTGGGAGGTGCGCAACGGCATCGTGACCCACACAAAGGGCACCTGGGCGGCAACGCCGGAAGGGCGCATCGTGCGCATGGCGGATCAGATCGCCTATGTGAACCATGACATTGAGGACGCGGTGCGCGCCGGTGTGCTGGACCCAGCCACCCTGCCGAAGGAATGCACCGCCGTGCTGGGCCAGACAAAATCTGCCCGCATCACCACTATGATCAACAGTATCCTTGCCAACAGCGATGGGGATGTGAAGGTGGGCGCAGAGGAAAACGAAGCCTTCCTTGCGCTGCGGGATTTCATGTACGCCACCGTGTACGTGGACAAGACCGCCAAGCGGGAAGAGCAGAAGGTGGACAAGGTGATCGGGGAACTGTACGATTACTACCTGAACCATGTGGACCGGATGTCCAACTTCTACATCCAGCTGGCTTATCAGGAGGGCAGAGAACGTGCAGTGACTGATTACATCAGTGGCATGAGCGATGAATTTGCCATCCGCACTTTTGAGGAATTGTTTGTGCCCCAGAAGTGGCATGTCCTATAAATCCGAAAGGTCGTTTGAAAGATCCATGATCCCACACGAATACATTGAAGAACTGACCCGCCGCACCGACATTGTGGAGCTGGTGGGCAGCTATGTGCAGCTCAAGCGCAAGGGACGTTTGTATGGCGGCCTGTGCCCCTTTCACAGCGAAAAAACGCCCTCATTCTACGTCTACCCGGACACCCAGAGCTTTTACTGCTTTGGCTGCGGCGCAGGCGGCGATGCCATTACCTTTACGAAAAAGATCAACAGCATCGATTACCCGGAGGCCGTTAAGTTGCTGGCAGCGCGGGCCGGTATGCCGGAGCCGCAGGAGGACGACAAAACAGGCCGGATGCGCAGCCGCATCCTCTCCATGAACAAGGAGGCGGCACGGTTTTTCCACGCCTGCCTGAACTCCACCGTGGAGGAAGCCCGTCAGGCCCGTGCCTACTGGCGGCGGCGCGGTCTGGACGACAAGACTATCGTCCGGTTCGGGCTGGGCTATGCGCCCAACGACGGACAGGCGCTGTATCAGTTCCTGCGTGATAAGGGCTACAATCAGCAGGAGCTGGATGCCAGCGGCCTGTTCAAGCGCAGTGCGTCCGGCCGCATCTACTGCCTGTTCTGGAAGCGGGTGATGACCCCCATCTTTGACCTGCGCGGCAACATCATTGCGTTTGGTGGGCGCGTGCTGGACGATTCCAAACCGAAATATGTCAACAGCCCGGAAACGCTGGTGTACCACAAATCAGAGACGGTGTTTGCGCTGCAGATCGCAAAGCGCAGCGCGGTGCGCCGGTTCGTGCTGTGCGAGGGCTACATGGACGTGATCAGTATGCATCAGGCAGGCATCGACACAGCAGTGTGTGCCTGCGGCACGGCCCTGACCCCGGAGCAGGTGCGGCTCATCAGCGAGTATGCTGACGAGGTGATCCTGAGCTACGATTCGGACGAAGCAGGCCAGAAGGCCACGCTGCGCTCGCTGGAACTGTTCCGCAACAGCCCGGTAAAGGTGGGCGTGCTGCAGATCCCCGGTGCAAAGGACCCGGACGAGTACATCAAAAAGTATGGCGCAGAGCGATTCAAAGCCCTGCTGGATGGTGTGGGCAATGCACTGGACTTCCGGCTGGGCCGTCTGCGCAGCCAGTATGATCTGGCACAGGATGCCCAGCGGCTGGAATACGTGAAGGAAGCTGTGAATATGCTGGCAGAGCGCTCCAACCCTACCGAGCAGGAAGTGTATGCGGGGCGTCTGGCTGAGGAGACCAACATCTCCAAAACAGCTATCATGACCCAGCTGGAGACCGCCGTGAAGAGGGCGGGCAGCAAGCACCGCTGGGAGAAAAAGCAGCAGGCGCTCAAGTCCGGTGAGATGAATCAGATCAACGTGCCGTACAGTGCGGGCGGCAGTCAGGCGCTGGGCATTGCCAGTGCACAGCAGCGGCTGCTGGCGGCCATACTGAGGGAGCCGCACTATATCGATCTGGTGCAGGGGCAGCTGACCGCAGAACAGTTCGTGCTGCCGCAGCAGAAGGAGCTGTTTGAAGCCATGCTGCGCTGCCGACAGGAGGGCATTGAGATCAGCCTGACCACGCTGCGCGCTTTTGTAAGCGAAGAAGCGCTGAATGAACTGAGCCATCTTGCGGCACAATACAGCGATGTGAATTGTACGCCGGATGATATCCGGCTGTATCTGGACCGCATTGCCCGGGGGATGCCCATGGCAGGCAAGGCGGCGCATATGTCCAATGAGGAACTGAGTGATTACTTCCAGTCGATGCGCGAAAAGAAGCAGGGAAATGTGCCTGTAGAAGAATGATCCCCGCTTTCCCCTCCGGCTGGAGCAGGAGAGGAAAGGAGCAGGAACCATGCAGAAATTGTCGCAAACGGAGGAATTGGCCAGAACACTGGCCGCGCGGGCACGCCACCATGCCCTGACACCGGAGCAGATCAGCCGTGCCATGGACGAACAGGATTACGATGTGGCGCAGCTGGATGAGCTGTATACGGCACTGGAGGACCGCGGCGTGCACCTGACCGAAGAGGAAGAGGACCTGCCTGCGTTGGATGAAACGCAGATCGGCAGGCTGGAACATGAGCTTTCGGCAGAGGGGGTGGCGCTGGACGACCCGGTAAAGGCCTATTTGAAGGAGATCGGCCGGGTGCCGCTGCTGACGGCAGAGCAGGAAACGGAGCTTGCCCGTGCCGCGCAGGCCGGGGACGAGGATGCCCGGCGGAAGCTCAGCGAAGCGAACCTGCGGCTGGTGGTGTCGGTGGCAAAGCGCTATGCAGGGCGGGGCCTGCCGTTTCTGGATCTCATTCAGGAAGGCAATCTCGGTCTGATGAAGGCGGCGGAAAAGTTTGAGCCGGAGCGCGGCTTCAAATTTTCCACCTATGCCACGTGGTGGATCCGTCAGTCCATCACCCGCGCCATTGCGGATCAGGGGAGGACCATCCGCATCCCGGTGCACCTTGTGGAGAGCATCAACCGGGTCAAAAAGACGACGGGTGACCTGCTGCGGAAAAATGGCCGGGAGCCTACCGCGGAAGAGATCGCTGTTCAGCTGGACATGGAGCCGGACCGTGTGCGGGAATTGCTGCAGCTGGCGCAGGACCCTATCAGCTTGGAAACGCCGGTGGGCGAGGAAGAGGATGCCCACCTTGAAGATTTTATTCAGGACGAGGATGCAGGCGTCCCGGTGGATGAAGCCGGGCGGCAGCTGCTGCGGCGGGAACTGTTCAGCGTGCTCAAAAGCCTGACACCGAGGGAAGAGCGGGTGATCGCACTGCGCTTCGGGCTGGAGGATGGCCGGGCGCACACGCTGGAAGAGCTGGGTAAGGAGTTCAATGTGACCCGGGAGCGGGTGCGGCAGATCGAAGCCAAGGCCCTGCGCAAGCTGCGGCATCCCAGCCGTGCAAAACGCCTGCGGGATTATCTGGATGAGTGAACGATTATAATTGCCGCCGCTTGCACTCTGGCAATATTAGAGGAAACATTATTTTTATATTTGCAGCTCAGAAAAGCCTGCGAGCTTTTCTGAGCTGCTTTTTCACAAAAAAGGGCCGCAAGGGAAAACGGGCATATCCGACTGTAAAAGTAATACGCCAAAACACAAGGGCAAAGATAGACAAATTGCACAAGGGGATTATGAACAGGAACGTGCAAAATAAAAAAATCAAGCCCTAAAACAGCAAAACACAACACGCTGCCGGGCGTGCGAAAATGAAAGAAAAAATAAATTTGTTTTGGCAAAAATCTGAAAAATGGCTTGACAGCAAGGCTTTTAGGGTGTATACTGCATTAGTATCACATAATGGACTAGTGCGCCAAAAAGGGGAATACGCAGGCGGCGGCTGGACGGGTCAAACCAAAAAGTTTGTGAAAAACGCCGAAAGGTTCCCTTCGACGCGGGTCGAATTATGTGTGTCTGCTCAAATTTGACCCGTGTATACGACATCCCGTAGAGTATAAAAGTAAGGAGTGGTTGATTTTATGATGAAAGTCAAGCCCGTAAAGCTCGGCAAAACCGAGCGCATGAGCTTCTCCCACATCGACGAAGTCATCAGTATGCCGAACCTGATCGAGGTCCAGAAGAACTCTTATCAGTGGTTCCTGGACGAGGGCCTGAAAGAGGTCTTCCACGATATCGGCACCATTGAGGACTACACCGGCAATCTGGCACTGAGCTTTGTGGACTTCCGCCTGGATAAGGAGCCGAAGTACAGCATCAAGGAGTGCAAGGAGCGCGACGTGACCTATGCAGCACCCCTGCGCGTCACCGCCCGTCTGCTGAACAAGGAGACCGGCGAAGTGAAGGATCAGGAGATCTTCATGGGCGATTTCCCGCTGATGACCGATGCCGGCACCTTTGTGATCAACGGTGCAGAGCGTGCTATCGTCAGCCAGCTGGTGCGTTCTCCCGGCGTGTTCTACGGCGATGCCAAGGATAAGGTGGGCAACGACCTGTACAGCGCCACCATGAACCCCAACCGCGGTGCATGGCTGGAGTACGAGACCGATGCTTCCGATGTGTTCTATGTCCGTATCGATAAGAACCGCAAGCTGCCTGTCACCGTGCTGTGCCGTGCACTGGGCCTGTCCACCAACGAGGACATCCTGAACTTCTTTGGCGACGATGAGCGCATCCTCGCTACTCTGGAAAAGGATACCACCAAGAATCAGGAAGAGGGCCTGCTGGAAGTCTACCGCAAGCTGCGCCCCGGCGAGCCTCCCACGGTGGAGTCTGCTACCAGCCAGATCAACATGCTGTTCTTCGACCCGCGTCGTTATGACCTGTCTCGTTTCGGCCGTTATAAGATGAACAAGAAGCTGTCTCTGGCACGCCGCATCACCGGTCAGGTGGCTGCTGAGAATGTGGTCGCTCCGCTGACCGGCGAGATCCTGATCGAGGCTGGTGCCAAGATCACCCGCGAGCTGGCCGAGAAGGCTGACAATGCCGGTGTGAATCTGGTCGTGCTGAAGCTCGACGATCCCATGAAGGAAGAGAGCCGGAAGATCAAGGTCATCACCAACGGCTGTGTGGATGCACAGGGCTTCTTCTCCTTCGACGTGAAGGAGTGCGGCATCAACGAGCGCTGCTCCTTCGATGAGATCAAGAAGATCCTCGACACCACCTCTGATGTGGAAGAGCAGAAGGAGATGCTGCGCCGCAACCACGACCAGCTGATCGGCCGCACCGTTACGGTCGCCGATATTCTGGCTTCCATCAACTACCTGAACGGTCTGGGCCACAATATTGGCACCACCGATGATATCGACCATCTGGGCAACCGCCGCATCCGCAGCGTGGGCGAGCTGCTGCAGAACCAGTTCCGCATCGGCTTCTCCCGCATGGAGCGCGTCATCCGTGAGCGCATGACCCTGCAGAGCCAGGATCAGAGCGTCATCACCCCGCAGGCCCTCATCAACATCCGTCCGGTGGTGGCAGCCATCAAGGAGTTCTTCGGTTCTTCTCCGCTGTCCCAGTTCATGGATCAGAACAACCCGCTGGCTGAGCTGACCCACAAGCGCCGCCTGTCTGCTCTGGGCCCCGGCGGTCTGAGCCGTGACCGCGCAGGTTTCGAGGTCCGCGACGTTCACTACAGCCACTACGGCCGTATGTGCCCCATCGAGACTCCTGAAGGCCCCAACATCGGTCTGATCTCCTATCTGGCATCTTACGCCAAGATCAACGAGTACGGCTTCGTGGAAGCTCCGTACCGCAAGGTCAAGAAGATCTATGACGAGAACGGCAACCTGAAGGAACAGGTCGTCACCGACGAGGTCGAGTATATGACCGCTGATGTCGAGGACGAGTACGTTGTGGCACAGGCCAACGAGCCGCTGGATGAGGGCAAGCACTTCATCCGTCCCCGTGTGTCTGCCCGCCGCCGCGACGAGATCCTTGAAATTGATGCAGAGAAAGTCGATTACATGGACGTTTCTCCGCGAATGATGGTCTCTGTTGCTACCGCCTGCATCCCCTTCCTGGAGAACGATGACTGTAACCGTGCTCTGATGGGTTCCAACATGCAGCGTCAGGCAGTGCCTCTGATGGTCACCCAGCAGCCCATCGTTGCTACCGGTATGGAGTACAAGGCTGCTACCGACTCCGGCACCGCTGTTCTGGCAAAGAATGACGGTATCGTTGAGAAGATGGATGCCAACCATGTTGTTGTGCGCAACAACAAGGGCGAGCTGGAGGATTATCCTCTGGTCAAGTTCGCACGCTCCAACGCAGGCACCTGCATCAACCAGCGTCCCATCGTGGAGGTCGGCGAGAGCGTCAAGGCCGGTCAGGTGCTGGCCGACGGCCCTGCAATGCGCAACGGCGAAATTTCTCTGGGTAAGAACGCTCTGATCGGCTTCATGACCTGGGAAGGCTACAACTACGAGGATGCCGTTCTGCTGAACGAGAAGATCGTGCGCGAGGACGTGTACACCTCCATTCATATTGAAGAGTACGAGACCGAGAGCCGCGACACCAAGCTGGGACCCGAAGAGATCACCCGTGATATCCCCAACGTTTCTGAGGATGCACTGAAGGATCTGGACGAGCGCGGCATCATCCGTATCGGTGCTGAGGTCAAGAGCGGCGACATTCTGGTCGGTAAGGTCACCCCGAAGGGCGAGACCGAGCTGACCGCTGAGGAGCGCCTGCTGCGCGCCATCTTCGGCGAGAAGGCACGCGAAGTGCGTGATACTTCTCTGCGCGTGCCCCATGGTGCATACGGCATCATTGTGGACGTCAAGGTGTTCACCCCGGAGAACAGCGACGAACTGCAGCCCGGCGTGCGCGAGGTCGTCCGCTGCTATATTGCCCAGAAGCGCAAGATCAGCGTTGGCGATAAGATGGCAGGCCGTCACGGCAACAAGGGTGTCGTTTCCCGCATTCTGCCGCAGGAGGACATGCCCTACCTGCCCGACGGCACCCCGCTGGACATCGTGCTGAACCCTCTGGGCGTGCCTTCCCGTATGAACATCGGTCAGGTGCTGGAAGTCAACCTGGGCTACGCTGCCAAGGCATGCGGCATCAAGGTCATGACTCCCGTCTTCGACTCTGCTCGTGAGAACGACATCGGCGATACCTTTGATACCGCCCGCGAGATGTGGCATGGCGAGAATGCTCCTGCATATCCCACGAAGCTCCCCAAGATCATGGGCGAGAAGGGACACATTATCGACTTCTCCAAGATCGAGCTGGACCGCGATGGCAAGACCACCGTTTACGATGGCCGCACCGGCGAAAAGTTCGATAACCGCGTTACCGTCGGTTATATGTACTACCTGAAGCTGCATCACCTGGTCGATGATAAGATCCATGCACGTTCTACCGGCCCCTACTCTCTGGTCACTCAGCAGCCTCTGGGCGGCAAGGCCCAGTTCGGCGGCCAGCGCTTTGGCGAAATGGAAGTCTGGGCACTGGAAGCTTACGGCGCTGCTTACACTCTGCAGGAGATCCTGACCGTCAAGTCCGACGACGTGGAGGGCCGTGTGAAGACCTACGAGGCCATCGTTAAGGGTGAGCCGATCCCGCAGCCCGGCATCCCCGAGTCCTTCCGCGTTATGCTGAAGGAACTGCAGTCTCTGGGTCTGGACGTTGTTGTTCAGGACAAGGACGGCAACGAGATCGACATGCGTCAGAACTTCGACGACGAAGAGACCGGCTTTGATATGCGCGATGTTGCCGGCACTGAGAACGTCGTGCAGGAGAGCGAACTGCTCAACGATTATAATATTAAGGATGCCGATGCCGGTTTCGATGATCCTTCTGTGCTGGAGGACAATAACTCCGGTGCCGAAGCTCCCGCTTCTTCTGACGAAGTAGATTTCTGATCAGACAAAGAACACAAGCCTCAAGCCCCCTGTTCCGCGTGCTGCGGCAGGGGAGAGGGGCCTGTGGTCTGAACAAGAAAGCCGCCTGTATCATCGAGACAACTAGAGATTAAGAAAGGGTTCGTTTCATGGAAAACAACGTTTTCGATTCCATCAAGATCGGCCTTGCCTCCCCGGAGCAGATCCGCAACTGGAGCTACGGCGAGGTCAAAAAGCCTGAGACCATCAACTACCGTACCCTGAAGCCGGAGCGCGACGGCTTGTACTGTGAGCGCATTTTTGGACCTACCAAGGACTGGGAGTGCCACTGCGGTAAGTATAAGCGCATCCGCTACAAGGGCAAGATCTGCGACCGCTGCGGCGTTGAAGTGACCAAGGCTAAGGTCCGCCGTGAGCGCATGGGCCACATTGAGCTGGCCGCTCCCGTCAGCCACATCTGGTACTTCAAGGGCATCCCCAGCCGCATCGGCCTGATGCTGGACATCAGCCCCCGCCTGCTGGAGAAGGTGCTGTACTTTGCAAGCTATATCGTCACTGATCCGGGCGCTACCCGTCTGGAAAAGAAGCAGCTGCTCACCGAGAGCGAGTATCGTGAGATGCGCGACCACTACGGTGATGAGTTCGAGGCTGCTATGGGCGCTGAGGCCATTCAGGATCTGCTGAAGGAGATCGATCTGGATCAGCTGAGTGAAGAGCTGACTGCCGAGGTGGAAAAGTCCTCCGGCCAGAAGCGCGTGCGCATCCTCAAGCGTCTGGAAGTAGTTGAGGCATTCCGCATTTCCGGCAACCGTCCTGAATGGATGGTCATGGATGTGCTGCCTGTTCTGCCGCCTGACCTGCGCCCCATGGTCCAGCTGGACGGCGGCCGTTTTGCCACCTCCGACCTGAACGACCTGTACCGCCGCGTGATCAACCGCAACAACCGTCTGCGCCGTCTGCTGGAGCTGGGCGCTCCCGACATCATCGTGCGCAACGAGAAGCGTATGCTGCAGGAAGCAGTGGACAGCCTGATCGACAACGGCCGCCGCGGCCGTCCGGTCACCGGCCCCAACAACCGCGCACTGAAGAGCCTTTCTGATATGCTGAAGGGCAAGCAGGGCCGCTTCCGTCAGAACCTGCTGGGCAAGCGTGTTGACTACTCCGGTCGTTCTGTTATCGTCGTCGGCCCTGAGCTGAAGATGGATCAGTGCGGTCTGCCCAAGGAAATGGCTCTGGAGCTGTTCAAGCCCTTTGTCATGAAGGATCTGGTGGAGAAGGGTATTGCCAACAACATCAAGTCCGCCCGCAAGATGGTGGAGCGCGCTAAGCCCGAAGTGTGGGACAGCCTGGAGACCGTGATCAAGGGCCACCCCGTTCTGCTGAACCGTGCACCTACCCTGCACCGTCTGGGCATTCAGGCTTTCAACCCGGTGCTGGTGGAGGGCCGTGCCATCAAGCTGCACCCGCTGGCATGTACCGCATTCAACGCCGACTTCGACGGTGACCAGATGGCAGTCCATCTGCCTCTGGGCGAGGATGCCTGCCGTGAGGCCAAGATGCTGATGCTGGCTTCCGGCAACCTGCTGAAGCCCTCTGACGGCGCACCTGTTACCGTGCCTACGCAGGATATGATCCTGGGCAGCTACTACCTGACCACCGTTCGTGAAAATGACGAGGGCGCAGGCAAGGTGTTCCGCGATGAGAACGAAGCCCTGATGGCTTATGCAGAGCACATCGTTACCCTGCACGCACCCATCAAGGTGCGCCGCACCATGACCATTGACGGCGTGGAGCGCACCGGTCTGGTGGAAACCACCGTCGGCCGCATCATCTTCAATAACCCTGTTCCTCAGAATCTGGGTTATATCGACCGTACTGATCCCGAGCACTGGCTGGAGTACGAGGTCAGCTTCCGCGTGACCAAGAAGACTCTGCCCGACATCATTTCCCGCTGCATGACCCGCAACGGCACCCGCAAGTGTGCAAAGATGCTGGATGCCATCAAGGCGCAGGGCTACAAGTACTCCACTCTGTCTGCAATCTCCGTCGCTGTGTGCGACGCTGTGATCCCGCCGCAGAAGCAGGAACTGATCGCTGAGGCTGACCAGCAGATCGCAAAGGTCGGCAAGCTGTTCAACCGCGGCCTGATCTCCGACAACGAGCGTTACAACCAGACCATCGCCATCTGGCAGGCTACCACCGATAAGGTCTCCAAGGCTCTGGCAGACAACCTGCCCAAGGACAACGAGATCTATATGATGGCTGACTCCGGTGCTCGTGGTTCTATGAACCAGATCAAGCAGCTGGCCGGTATGCGCGGCCTGCTGGCAAACACCGCTGGCCACACCATCGAGATGCCCATTCGTGCCAACTACCGTGAAGGTCTGAATATTCTGGAATATTTCGTTTCTGCCCGTGGTGCCCGTAAGGGTCTGGCCGATACCGCTCTGCGTACCGCTGACTCCGGTTACCTGACCCGCCGCATGGTCGATGTCTCTCAGGATGTCATTGTGCGCGAGATCGACTGTGGCACCACTGACGGCCTGTGGGTGTCTGAGATCCACGAGGGCAAGGAGAAGATCGAGAGCTTCCGTGAGCGTTTGATCGGCCGCTTTGCTGTGGGCGATGTGGTCAACCCCGTCACCGGCAAGGTGATCGTGCCGGAAGGCAAGATGATCGACCTGTACGATGCAAACGAGATCGAGGCTGCTGGCATTACCAAGCTGAAGATCCGCAGCCTGCTGACCTGCCGTGCAAAGACCGGTGTCTGCGCACGCTGCTACGGTTCCGATATGGCAAACGGCGAGCCGGTCCGTCTGGGCGAGTCTGTCGGCGTTATCGCCGCAGAGTCCATCGGCGAGCCTGGTACTCAGCTGACCATGCGTACCTTCCATACCGGCGGTATCGCATCTGCTGAAGATATCACGCAGGGTCTTCCCCGTGTTGAAGAGCTGTTCGAGAGCCGCCGTCCCAAGAGCATGGCCATCATGAGCGAGATCTCTGGTGTCGTTTCTCAGGACGATACCAAGAAGAATGTCGTTATCAAGGTGACCGGCAAGGACGAGAACGGTGCCGAGGTCGTAAAGAGCTACTCCATCCCGTTCACCCAGCATTCCCGCGTGATGCCGGGTGACCGTGTGGAGAAGGGCGACATCATCACCCGTGAAGGTGTTCTGTATCCGCAGGATATTCTGGCAATTAAGGGTCTGGAGGATGTCCAGAACTACCTGATCAACGAAGTTCAGAAGGTCTACCGTCTGCAGGGCGTTGAGATCAACGATAAGCATATCGAAGTCATCGTCCGTCAGATGTGCCGCAAGGTGCGCGTGACTGATTCCGGTTCTTCCAACCTGATCGGCGGTGCACTGGCAAGCCGTCTGGAAGTGGAGAGCATCAACGCCGATCTGCAGCAGCGCATCGACGCTGGTGAAGAGGGCCTGAAGCTGGTCGAGTACCAGCAGGTGCTGCTGGGCATCACCAAGGCTGCTCTGGCAAACGACTCCTTCCTGTCCGCTGCATCCTTCCAGGAGACCACCCGCGTGCTGACCGAAGCTGCCATCAAGGGCAAGGTTGACCCGCTGGCCGGCCTGAAGGAGAACGTCATCATTGGTAAGCTGATCCCCGCAGGTACCGGTCTGCCGGAAGTCCGTGAGGATCTGAAGAACCGTGAGGCTGAGCGCGATGCTGAGGTCGCTGCTGAACTGGCAGCTGCTGTACAGTAAGCAAAGCTCCTTCTTCTGAAATAAAACAATGGACCGCTCTGTGGGCATCCGCCTGCAGGGCGGTTTTTATATGCCCGGAAAAGCGGAAACAGGGGAGAAAACCGTGCGTTTTGCGTCGAAAAAATACTGAAAGAAAAAATCTGGAATAAATGCAAAAAACTTTGCAAAAACTGTTGACATCCGCCTGTAAAGCGAGTATTATATAACTGTTGCGCATCCCTCATGGGGATAGTGCGGCAAAAAAGTCGGAAAAAGTCCGATGTGCATTATTAAGAAAGGAGAAACAAAATGCCTACTTTTAACCAGCTTGTACGCAAGGGCCGTCAGGTTCTGGCTACCAAGAGCACCGCTCCCGCACTGCTGAAGAGCTACAATTCTCAGAAGAAACAGTATTCTGATCTGAACAGCCCCCAGAAGCGTGGTGTCTGCACTGCTGTTCGTACCATGACCCCCAAGAAGCCCAACTCTGCTCTGCGTAAGGTTGCTCGTGTCCGCCTCACGAATGGTATCGAGGTCACCTCTTACATTCCCGGTATCGGCCATAACCTGCAGGAGCACTCCGTCGTGCTGATCCGTGGCGGTCGTGTTAAGGACCTGCCCGGTGTGCGTTACCACATCATCCGTGGTACCCTGGATACTCAGGGTGTGGCAGGCCGTAATCAGGCCCGCTCCAAGTACGGCGCAAAGCGTCCTAAGGCCGGTGCTGCAAAGAAGTAATTGAGGACAACCGCCATAAACGGCTTTCCATTATATAAATAACAAGTCCGCTTGCAAAGCGGAGGGCAACAGTTTATGTAAAGGTCAGCTCTTTGTGACACAACGGGAGTTTTATTACTTTCGAGTACCGATGATATCATTCTGTGAAGGAGGGAAGAAAGATGCCTAGAAGAGGTAACATTGCTAAGCGCGATGTCTTAGCTGATCCTATTTACAATTCCAAGATGGTCACTCGTCTGGTCAACAGCGTTATGCTGGATGGCAAGAAGGGCGTCGCTCAGAAGATCGTTTACGAAGCTTTCTCCATGATTCAGGAGAAGACCGGCAACGATCCTCTGGAGACTTTCGAGAAGGCGATGGAGAACATCATGCCCAGCCTCGAGTGCAAGACCCGCCGCGTTGGCGGTGCTAACTACCAGGTTCCTCTGGAAGTCAGCCCGGCTCGCCGCGAGACCCTGGGTCTGCGCTGGCTGACTGCCTACAGCCGCAGCCGTGGTGAGAAGACCATGGCTCAGCGTCTGGCTGCTGAAATCATGGATGCTGCCAACAACACTGGTAACGCCGTGAAGAAGCGTGAGGATACTCACAAGATGGCAGAGGCCAACAAGGCTTTCGCTCATTTCCGTTATTGATCTGTTCTGTAGGAGGTTAATTTCATGGCTACACCCAGAGAAGTTTCTCTTCAGATGACGAGAAATATCGGCATTATGGCCCACATTGATGCTGGTAAAACTACTACTACCGAGCGTATTCTGTACTACACCGGTATCAACCACAAGATCGGCGAAGTTCATGATGGCGGCGCTACCATGGACTGGATGGTTCAGGAGCAGGAGCGTGGTATCACCATCACTTCCGCTGCTACCACCTGCTACTGGAGCCACTCTGAAACCCAGAAGGATCCGGTTGCATTCAAGAAGAACCGTCACCGCATCAACATCATCGACACCCCGGGCCACGTGGACTTCACTGTTGAGGTCCAGCGTTCCCTGCGCGTGCTGGACGGTTCTGTGACCGTTCTGGCTGCAAAGGGCGGTGTTGAGCCGCAGTCTGAGACCGTCTGGCGTCAGGCTGACGAGTACAAGGTTCCCCGTATGGTGTACGTTAACAAGATGGACACCATGGGTGCCGACTTCTTCCGCTGCATCAAGATGCTGCACGATCGTCTGCACGCAAACGGCGTGGCGATCCAGCTGCCTATCGGTCAGGAGGATACCTTCCGCGGTATCGTTGACCTGGTCGATATGAACGCTGAGGTCTACTACGACGATATGGGCAACGACATGCGCACTGAGCCCATCCCCGAGGATATGCGTGAGCAGGCTGAGGAGTATCACAACATCCTGATCGAGGCTGTTGCTGAGAACGACGAAGAGCTCATGGAAAAGTACCTCGAGGGCGAGGAGATCACCCGTGCCGAGCTGAAGGCTGCGATCCGCAAGGAGACCATCGCCAACACTCTGGTGCCTGTGACCTGCGGCTCTTCCTATAAGAACCGCGGCGTGCAGAAGCTGCTGGACGCTATCGTTGACTATATGCCCGCTCCTACCGATGTCCCTGACATCAAGGGCGTGAATCCCGAGACTGAGGAAGAGGAGACCCGTCCGTCTTCCGACGACGCTCCCTTCGCAGCTCTGGCCTTCAAGATCGCTACCGACCCGTTCGTTGGTAAGCTGGCATACTTCCGTGTTTACTCCGGTAAGGTTGAGGCAGGTACCACTGTCTACAACTCCGTGAAGGACAGCAAGGAGCGTATGGGCCGCATCTTGCAGATGCATTCTAACCACCGCAAGGATATCGACTGCTGCTACGCAGGTGATATCGCTGCTGTTGTCGGTCTGAAGAACACCACTACCGGTGACACTCTGTGTGATGAGAATCATCCCATCATTCTGGAGTCCATGAAGTTCCCCGAGCCTGTTATCCGCGTTGCCATCGAGCCCAAGACTAAGGCCGGCAACGAGAAGATGGGCATCGCGCTGGCAAAGCTGGCCGAAGAGGATCCGACCTTCAAGACCTACACCGACGAAGAGACCGGTCAGACCATCATCGCCGGTATGGGCGAGCTGCACCTGGAGATCATCGTTGACCGTCTGCTGCGTGAGTTCAAGGTTGAAGCAAACGTGGGTGCACCTCAGGTTGCTTACCGTGAGACCATCCGCAAAGAGGCCAACCAGGAGACCAAGTACGCACGTCAGTCCGGTGGTAAGGGCCAGTACGGTCATGTTAAGATCAAGATCGAGCCCAACGAGCCCGGCAAGGGTTACGAGTTCGTCAACGCCATCGTTGGCGGTGCCATCCCGAAGGAATACATCCCGGCTATCGACAACGGTATCCAGGGTGCTATGAAGTCCGGTGTTCTGGCTGGCTATCCTGTCGTTGATGTCAAGGTTACCCTGTGGGATGGTTCTTATCATGAGGTCGACTCCTCTGAAATGGCCTTCTCCATTGCTGGTTCTATGGCGTTCAAGGATGCTATGCGCAAGGCTGATCCTATCATCACTGAGCCTATCATGAAGGTTGCAGTTATCGTTCCCGATGAGTATCTGGGCGATGTTATCGGCGACTTGAATGCACGCCGTGGTCAGATCCAGGGCATGGAAGCTATGGCTGGTACTCAGCGCGTCAATGCATTTGTGCCTCTGGCTCAGATGTTCGGCTACGCTACCGACCTGCGTTCCAAGACTCAGGGCCGTGGCCAGTATGTCATGGAGCCGTCTCACTACGAGCCGGTGCCCAAGAACATTGCTGACCAGATCATCGCTGGCCGCACCAAGGGCTGATTCCTGAAAAATGGATAAAGATTTTGCCGGGGTAGTGTAACCTCGGCAAAATTTCCTGTAAAAGCACTTGATTTTACAGGGCAAATTTAGTAGAATAGCCTTGCAATGCAATGTCTGCATCTTGCAGGGTTGTTGTAACCAAATATCAAAACCTAAATTAAGGGAGGATATTCCAATGGCTGAAAAGGCAAAGTTCGACCGTTCTAAGCCGCATGTGAACATCGGCACCATCGGTCACGTTGACCACGGCAAGACCACTCTGACCGCCGCTATCACCAAGTACCTGGCTCTGAAGGGCGACGCAGACTTCATGGATTATGCCAACATCGATAAGGCTCCTGAGGAGCGTGCTCGTGGTATCACGATCAACTCCGCTCACGTTGAGTATCAGACCGACGCTCGTCACTATGCTCACGTTGACTGCCCGGGCCATGCTGACTACGTCAAGAACATGATCACTGGTGCTGCTCAGATGGACGGCGCTATCCTGGTCGTTGCTGCTACCGATGGTCCCATGCCCCAGACCCGTGAGCACATCCTGCTGGCTCGTCAGGTCGGCGTGCCCTATATCGTCGTGTTCATGAACAAGTGCGATATGGTCGACGACGAAGAGCTGCTGGATCTGGTTGAGATGGAGATCCGTGAGCTGCTGACCGAGTACGACTTCCCCGGCGACGACACCCCGATCATTCGTGGTTCCGCTCTGAAGGCTCTGGAGTCTACCTCCACTGATCCCAATGCTCCCGAGTATGCTTGCATCAAGGAGCTGATGGACGCTGTTGACACCTATATCCCCAACCCCGATCGTGAGGAAGACAAGCCCTTCCTGATGCCCATCGAGGATGTCATGACCATTTCTGGCCGTGGTACCGTTGCAACCGGTCGTGTTGAGCGTGGTATTGCTAAGGTTGGCGATGCTATGGAGATCGTCGGCATCAAGCCCGATCGTCTGAGCACCACCATCACCGGTCTGGAGATGTTCCGTAAGTCTCTGGACTTCGCTGAGGCTGGCGATAACATCGGCGCTCTGCTGCGTGGTGTTGATCGTACCCAGATCGAGCGTGGTCAGGTTCTGGCTAAGCCCGGTTCCGTGCACCCCCACAAGACCTTCGAGTCTCAGGTGTACGTTCTGACCAAGGACGAAGGCGGCCGTCACACCCCGTTCTTCTCCAACTATCGTCCTCAGTTCTACTTCCGCACCACCGACGTGACCGGTATCATCACTCTGCCCGAAGGCACTGAGATGTGCATGCCCGGCGATAACGTCATGATGCACGTTGAGCTGCTGACCCCTGTTGCTATGGAAGAGGGCCTGCGTTTCGCTATCCGTGAGGGTGGCCGTACCGTTGGTTCTGGCGTTGTTGGCAAGATCATTGAGTGATTTTGACCCTTCGCGCCTTTCCTAAGGCTAAAGGTTAAACTTACGAGAGACCTTCCCATTCCGGAGAGTGGGAAGGCCTCTTTTTGTTTTAGATCCTCTGTCTGTAAGGGCAGGGGATTTTTTTGCGGCATGTCACAACTCTTTGTTTACAAAACAAGGTTGTTCTGGTATACTGAAAAAGGAAATGCTGGAAAAGTCCTATCGGCTGGTGCTGAGGGGATTCAGCAAAAAAGAAGCAGCGTGAACTTCTGGATGGGGTGAAGAGTAATGCCGTTTGATTATAAGAAAGAGTACAGGGAATTTTATCTCCCGCCGAAAAAACCGCATCTGATTACGATACCGCGTATGAATTTTGTGGCAGTGCACGGCAAGGGCGACCCGAATGCTCCGGGTGGAGCCTATCAGGAGGCTATGGGAGTGCTGTACGGCATTGCTTTCACCATCAAAATGAGCTATAAGGGTAGCCACAAGATGGACGGCTATTTTGAATATGTGGTTCCACCGTTGGAGGGCTTGTGGCATCAGAAGGGCGTGGATGGCGTTGACTATGCACATAAAGAAACATTTGAGTGGACATCCATGATCCGACTGCCAGAATTCGTGACGCCGGAAGCGTTTGATTGGGCCGTACAGGAAGCAACGGCAAAAAAGAAAAAGGATTTTTCCAAGGCGGAATTCCTGACCTATGACGAGGGACTTTGCGTTCAGTGCCTGCATATCGGCCCTTATGATGAAGAACCGAAAACGCTGGCGCAGATGGATGCCTTTGCCGTAGGGCAGGGGTGTATGCCGGATTTTTCAGAGACACGCTTCCACCACGAGATTTATCTGAGTGATCCTCGCCGCGCTGCACCGGGAACACTGAAAACAGTTCTGCGGCATCCCATACGTGAAAAATAAAAACAGGAAAATTCACAAATGATGTCGCTTTTATTTGGCAGATGTGCTATACTGATTTTATCTGTAGAAACACATTGAATGGATAAGGGAGGAGAGAACTTCATGCAGCATGAAACTGTCATCGTGCTGGACTTTGGCGGCCAGTACAATCAGCTGATCGCGCGCCGCGTCCGCGAGAACAATGTCTACTGTGAAATCTATTCCTATAAAACCGATCTGTCGGTTATCAAGGCAAAGAACCCCAAGGGTATCATCTTTACCGGTGGCCCCAACAGCGTTTATCTGGAAGATTCCCCCACGATCGACCCTGAGATCTTCAACTGGGGTGTGCCTGTGCTGGGCATCTGCTACGGCAGCCAGCTGATGATGCATCTGCTGGGCGGCCATGTCTGCCGCGCACCGGAGCGCGAGTACGGCAAGACTGAGGTGTTCGTGGACACGAACAGCAAGATGTTCACCGATGTGCAGCCCTCCACCATTTGCTGGATGAGCCACAACGACTATATTGAGCAGGCAGCGCCCGGCTTTAAGATCACTGCTCACACGGTCAACTGCCCGGTAGCTGCGGCAGAGAACGCCGAGAAGGGCCTGTACGCGGTCCAGTTCCATCCGGAAGTGCTGCACACTGCGGAAGGCAAGAAGATGCTGCGCAACTTCGTGTACAACGTCTGCGGTTGCACCGGCGACTGGAAGATGGACTCCTTTGTGGAAAACAACGTCAAGGCCCTGCGTGAGCGCATCGGCGATGGCAAGGTGCTGTGCGCCTTGTCCGGCGGCGTGGATTCCTCCGTTCTGGCAGCTATGCTGGCTAAGGCCATCGGCAAGCAGCTGACCTGCGTGTTCGTGGATCACGGTCTGCTGCGTAAGAACGAGAAGGAAGAGGTCTGCTCTGTATTCGGCCCGGGCAATGCCAACGGCTTTGATATCAACTTTATCTGTGTGGATGCCCGCGAACGCTACTTTGCAAAGCTGGCTGGTGTCACCGAGCCGGAGCGCAAGCGCAAGATCATCGGCGAAGAATTCATCCGTGTGTTTGAAGAGCAGGCCAAGAAGATCGGCAAGGTGGATTTCCTGGCACAGGGTACCATTTATCCGGATGTCGTTGAGAGCGGTCTGGGCGGTGAGTCCACTGTTATCAAGAGCCACCACAACGTCGGCGGTCTGCCCGACACCGTGGACTTCAAGGAGTTGGTGGAGCCGCTGCGCAACCTGTTCAAAGACGAGGTGCGTCAGGCTGGCCGTGAGCTGGGCCTGCCCGAATATCTGGTCAGCCGTCAGCCGTTCCCCGGCCCGGGCCTTGGCATCCGCATCATCGGCGAAGTGACCCCGGAGAAGGTGGCAATCGTGCAGGATGCCGACGCGATCTGGCGTGAGGAAATCGCAAAGGCGGGTCTGGATAAGGAGATCAGCCAGTACTATGCAGCCTTGACCAACATGCACAGTGTGGGCGTCATGGGCGACGAGCGCACCTATGATTACGCTGTGGCGCTGCGTGCTGTGACCACCACCGACTTCATGACTGCAGAGAGCTATAATATGCCCTGGGATGTTCTGGGCACTGTCACCAGCCGCATCGTCAATGAGGTCAAGCATGTGAACCGCGTGTTCTATGATTGCACCGGTAAGCCGCCGGCAACCATCGAGCTCGAATAATGGAATTACGCGAACTTTCAACGTTGCTATGATCAAAATCGAAAGAAAAATCGCGCTGTGACAGTAGTTTGACATTAAGCTGCGAAAAAGCACACAGAATTATAATTCAACGAGCCTTCGCGGTTTAACATTTGAGAATAATTTGAAAGCCCCGGAAAGTTACGAGTTTACGTTTCTTTCCGGGGCTTTTTGACATTATTGACATTAAGAAAATGCCCTGACATTATCGAAAATAGATGATACTGAATCGACAGTAAGATGGCATCATACATATACTCCTTTTATGATTTTTGTAAGTTTGCATTCAATGTCTTAATCCGCAAAATATAAACCTCTTATGAAATCTTCTTGACAAAGCGGGAACGGGCAGTATAATAAAAATGAACATTGTTCATATTGAGGGTGACCACATGAATACAATCGTAACCTCCAAGGAAGATATCTTAAAAAACAGCCGTGAGCTTATCCGGGAAAAGGGCTGGGCGGCGGTCAGTATCCGTTCTGTCGCCTCGGCATGCGGGGTCTCGGTCGGCTCGATCTACAACTATTATGACTCCAAGGCTGAGCTTATCAGCGCCACGGTCGAGAGCGTCTGGTGCGAAATTTTCCACCGCCCGCAGGACGAGGCTGTATTTCAGGATGTGCAGACCTGTGTCAAATGGATGTACGAGCGCATGGCCTACGGCTGTGAGCAGTATCCTGGATTCTTCACACTGCACTCTCTCGGCTTTATGCAGGAGGACAAGGCCGATGGCAAACGGCACATGCAGCAAATCTGGCACCATATCTTAAACGGTCTGTGCACGGTGCTGCAGCAGGATACCAAAATCCGTCCGGGCGCTTTTAATGCGCAATTCACCGTTGAAAAATTTGCCGATGTTCTGTTTTCGCTGATGCTGTCTGCCTTGCTGCGGCAGGACTACGACCCCGCCGCTGTGCTGGAAATCGTGCGCAGAACCTTATATTGACCGCATTTTCTTCCCACACTGCTGTGGGAATTTTATAATGCCTAAAATGAACAATGTTCACTTAAAAGGGACACTCCTAGGAAAGTCCATCGCAATATCCTATTGCTGCTCGCCTGCCTTGTGTGGAGCGCTGCCAGCTTCAACATCCTGCGCTTTGGATGCAACTTTGCCAAGCAAGCCATTGATGACCGTAAAAACGAAGCCGACCCTGCAAAAAATGCAGTGTTACAATAAATTTGATCTATCAACAAGGAGCAATCAACTATGCAAGCAATCGTAGAAACTGTTTTTGATGCTGTGTATCTGGTATCCGTCATCACCATCGGTATCCTGATGATTCGTGGCTGCAAGGGCAGCCACCAGTTCAAGCTGTTCGGCCTGATGGCTGTCGTTCTGGGTGCCGGCGACTCGTTCCATCTGATTCCCCGTGCTCTGGTTCTATGCACCACGGGCTTTGAAAACTTTACCGTTCCTCTGGGTCTGGGTAAGTGGATCACCTCTGTGACAATGACTGTCTTTTATGTGCTGCTGTACTATGTATGGCGTGAGCGCTACCGGGTCAAGGGCAACAATGGCCTGACTGCCGCCGTCTACGGTCTGGCTGCCGTGCGTGTTATCCTGTGCATGATGCCGCAGAACCAGTGGCTGAGCGCCGAATCCCCGCTGTCCTGGGGCATTTACCGTAACATTCCTTTTGCACTGATGGGCCTGCTGATCATCGTGCTGTTCTACCGCAGCGCCAAGGAGCATAACGACGCGGCTTTCCGCTGGATGTGGCTGACCATCGTGCTGAGCTTCGGTTTCTACATTCCCGTTGTTCTTTGGGCCAATACCGTCCCCATGATCGGTATGCTGATGATCCCCAAGACCTGCGCCTATGTGTGGACCGTTCTCATCGGCTATTCTGCTATGAAGAAGGAATGTAAATGATTTGTTCACAGCACCGATTTATGAAATAAATTGCTTCGTAAAGATCCAAGCTTACCGAACCGGAATGATCTTACTTGATAAAACTGGATCAGGTAAACTTGTAAGCCCCCTGCCGGTGATGAACTGGCAGGGGGCTTTTTATGTGTGTACGGCTAGTTTAACAGAATACTTGATGTTTGCCGCGATTACGATGCATCCAGCAATTCGTCCGGGTCCTCGATGGCTTCTTCGATGGTCTCTTCCTCAGGAGTGGGTTCATCGACATCGGACGGAGCGAACAGGTCACGGATGAAGTCGCGCAGGAGGACGAGGCTGTTGTCAAGGTCGGCATCCTCGCTCAGCAGCTGCTGGATCATATCCGGCTTATCGGTGATCAGGTCGTCCACGCCGATGCTCAGCAGTTCGCTGGCATCCTCTTCGCGGTTGACGGTCCATGCGGAGATCGTCTTGCTGCGCTTATGGATCTGCTGCACCATACCGGAGGTGATAAAGGTGGACTGTACGCTGAAGAAATCTGCGGCAGGCAGATCGTAATAACTGCCCACGCCCAGTGCAAGGATATAGCCGGTCCGGATCTCCGGTGCCAGCTCCTTGACCTTGCAGAGGGTTTCATAACTCTGCGAGGTGATGGTGCAGTCCTGTGCAAAGCCTTTTTCGCGGATGATGCGGATGGTTTCCGCTTCCAGCTCCGGGGTGGCGGCATTGGGCTTGATCTCAATGTTCAGCTGGATCTTACCTTTGCACAGGTCCAGCACTTCTTCCAGTGTGGGAACTTTGGCACCAGTGTACTTCTGGCCGAACCAGCGCCCGGCATCCAGCTTACGAACCTCGTTATAGGTCAGGTCGTAGATGTTCTCGTTGCGGCCGGTGCAGCGGCGCAGGCTGGTATCGTGGGTCACCATGACCACGCCGTCCCTGGTCATCTGCACATCCAGCTCGGCCCACTCGCAGCCCTGATCGATGGCCAGCTGGAAAGCGGGCAGGGTGTTTTCCGGTGCGGCAGCGGAGTAGCCGCGGTGCGCGGTGACTACCGGCGCAACGCCGCCCAGCATGGAGAGCAGCTCGTCGTCTCTGGGCAGGGCAAGGTAACAGAATGCCAGCGCAAAGGTGAGCAGAGTAGCACCCGCAACCGATGCACCCAGAAGCAGCCTGCCGGTGGAACGGTGATGCTTTCCGCTCTGGACCGGCTCCGGCTCAGAGGGGAGAGACTCCCGCAGGCGGCAGTGCAGCATGGCGAGGATCGTGCACTGCGCCATGGTGATGGCGCAGTCGATCAGGAACTGGAAGAAAGGCATCTCAATGGCCAGCGCCGCGCGGGACAGTGCAAACATGGCCTGTGTGCTCTGCAGCCCGACCGCGATGATGATGCCGTACAGCGGCACGGCAACCGCTGCCGTCAGCAGCAGGGAACGCAGGACGACCGAGAGGTTCCAGCGCAGCAGCAAAAGAAAAGCACGGAAAACGCGCCTGCGGATGCAGCAAAAGCTTTCCTTTACCGACTGCCACAGGCTTTTGCGCTCCAGCACGAACAGCGGCAGCACCAGCACCCAGCTGACACAGAGGAACAGCAGGGCAGCACCGGCAGCCAGATAGAGCAGGTAATACCGGCTGTTTGCCCGGATGACACCTATGATGTATTCCGGCACGGCAAGCTGCGTGATATAGTTATAGGCGAGGAAAAAATTGGTGAACGGGATCAGCACGGCACTGTAGACCAGAACGAGCCAGTTCTGCGGCAGGAATGCGTGGCGGATATCTGCAAGAGAGGTGCGCAGCAGGGCAGGCAGGCGGATCGTTTCGCCCTTGCGGGCAAGATCCAGCCCATGCAGCAGGACGGAAAACTCATACAGCGCCCAGAACGCGGTCAGGATGGCAATGAGCGTGATGCACAGGATGATCGCAGGGGAGGAAAAGATATCGGAAGCATTGTTGTTGCTCAGGTAGTGCATGGGTGCGAACCGCAGCGTGAGCGACCAGAGCTGCTGCATCAGGGGGACGAACAGCAGGTTCGTTGCAGCCTTATACAGGACGATGACCGCGAGCAGGGGGATCTCGGCGCGGCGGATGATAGCCCGGGCGGAGTGTTTCATGGAGTTGTAGGTTTCGTTGGAGGCGCGGAGTGAAGTGAGCAGATTTTTCAATTTGACATGGCCTTCCTTTTATATTCTGCAAAATGACCCGCCCCGAAGCTTCCCGGCGGGCTGTTCTGCGAAAAAAATTTACATATTAAATATAGTGTAACATAACTTCTTATAAAATAAAATGCAGCAGGGGCAGACAGAATCCACAAAATTGAAAGAGAATTTTTGGCAGCTGAGTGTGCGGCGCAAAATGCCCGCAAAAAGGCGAGAAAGCGGAGAAACGATGAATCGTTAAAAAATTGTAGAACTTTGCCGACAGATGTTGATTCGCATGGACTTTTATAGAATCTCTTGCATTTTTATGGAAAATTCAGTATAATAAAACTAATTTTGAAAGCTCACACAGACAACCAGGAGGTCTTACCATGGCTTCAAAGATCAATAAGGGAGAAATCCTCGCCAAGTTTTTTGATGACGGGGAATACACTGCACTGTTTGCTGACGGTGCAGTGAGCGCTGCCTGCGGCTATGCGGCAGGTCAGCAGGCTTACGCTGTTTACCAGAACGGCGAAGCTGTTACCGTAAAGGATGTTGAAAAGAACATCAAGGTTCTGGAGATGGCAGCTCAGACTGGCTGCCCGGTCGTCACCTTCTATAACTCCGTCGGCGCAAAGCTGGCTGAGGGTCTGGACGTGCTGACCGCCAGCGCAAAGCTGAATGCGCAGATCGCAAAGGTTTCCGGCGTGATCCCGCAGGTGGCTGTTGTTCTGGGTGTCTGCGGCGGCACCAGCGCACTGAGCGCTGCCAATGCAGATGTCTGCATCATGGCTGAGGGCGCAGAGCTGTTCTTCACCGCTCCGTTCACCTCTGCTGCCAAGGGCGACAAGGTGGCCGATGCCGGCACCGCAGCCGCCGCTGCAAAGGCTGGCGTGGCCGCCATTGTGGCACCCACTGCTGAGGAAGCTGCCGAGAAGGCTGCTCACATCGTGGGCCTGCTGCCGGCCAACAACCTGACCGGCCCTGCGATCTTTGAGTTCGAGCAGCCCACTGCTGCTCTGGCTGCCGGTGCAGAGCCTGCAAAGGCTGCTGCTGCCGTGGTCGATAAGGACAGCGCTGTGGAGCTGTATGCAGGCTTTGGCAAGTCTGTTTACACTGCATTTGCCACCGTGGGCGGCAACGCCGTGGGCGTTGTGGCCACCGGCAAGACCCTGTGCCACAACTGCGTGGCCAAGGCTTCCCGCTTTGTGCGCCTGTGCGATGCCTTCAGCGTGCCGGTGATCACCATTGTGGATACCGAGGGCTTTGTGCCCAGCGCGACCGATGACATTGCAGGCGGCATCCGTGAGGCTGCCCGTCTGGCTGCTACCTATGCCGACGCTACCACCGCAAAGGTGGCTGTGCTGGCTGGTAAGGCCGTCGGCCCTGTTTACACCGCTCTGGCTGCTGCCGATCTGCGCATTGCCGTGGCTGGCTGCACCGTCAGCGCACTGGAACCCAGCGCAGCGGTCAGCGTCCTGTACAAGGAAGAGATCGATGCTTCCGACAACATCATTGCAGCCACCAACGCAAAGGCTGCTGCTTACACCGCCGAGGTGTGCAGCGCAGCAAATGCAGTTGCCTGCGGCGCTGCTGACCTGACCTGCGATGCAGCCAATGTGCGTGCAAGCGTTGTTGCCGCACTGGAACTGCTGAGCACCAAGCGTGCTGCCCGCCTGCCCAAGAAGCACGGCAACATGGCTCTGTAATCGTCTGTATAAATCTTTTTGATACGATTTTGATTTGGAGGATCCTTCCATGAAGTACTACAATATTACCGTCAATGGCGTTGCTTACAGCGTCTCCGTGGAGGAGACTGCCGCTGGTGCTGCTCCGGTTGCTGCTGCAGCTCCTGCCGCACCCGCTGCTCCTAAGGCTGCTCCGGCTCCCGCTGCTGCTCCCAAGGCTGCTGCAGGCGCTGCTGGTGCCGTTGCCGTCAAGGCTCCCATGCCCGGCAACATTCTGGATGTCAAGGTCAAGGCCGGTGCATCCGTGAAGGCTGGCGACGTGCTGGTGATCCTGGAGGCCATGAAGATGGAGAACGAGATCGTTGCTCCGCAGGATGGCACTGTGGCTTCCATCAACGTCAACAAGGGCGACACCGTCAACTCCGGTGACGTTCTGGTTTCCATGAACTAAGGGAGAGGTGACAATCATGGCCAAAAAGCCGATCAAGGTTACTGAGGTCGTCCTGCGCGATGCCCACCAGTCTCTGCTGGCCACCCGCATGACCATGGATGAGATGCGTCCCATCCTGCCGGAAATGGATAAGATTAACTACTTCTCCGTGGAGTGCTGGGGCGGCGCTACGTTCGACAGCTGCATCCGCTTTCTGGACGAAGACCCGTGGGAGCGCCTGCGCATCCTGCGCAAGGAACTGCCCCACCAGAAGCTGCAGATGCTGTTCCGCGGCCAGAACATGCTGGGCTACCGCCCCTACGCAGACGATGCCGTTGAGTACTTTGTGCAGAAGTCTGTTGCAAACGGCATCGACGTGATCCGTATTTTCGATGCACTGAACGATCCGCGCAACCTGCAGACCGCCATCAAGGCAGCCAACAAGGAAGGCGCTCATGTGCAGGGCTGCATCAGCTACACCCTCAGCCCCGTGCACAACAACGAGTACTTTGCAGCCTACGCCAAGACCCTGGAGGAGATGGGCGCAAACTCCATCTGCATCAAGGATATGGCCGGTCTGCTGACCCCCTATACCTGCTACGATCTGGTGAAGAAGCTGAAGGAGACCGTCAGCATCCCTGTTGACATCCACAGCCACTACACCGCAGGTCTGGCTTCCATGTCCATCCTGAAGGGCATCGAGGCAGGTGCCGACATCATCGATACCGCCATGAGCCCCCTGAGCCTGGGCACCAGCCACATGCCCACCGAGAGTCTGGTCGCTGCCCTGCAGGGCACCGATTACGACACCGGTCTGGATCTGAAGCAGCTGAACGTTGTGCGCGCATACTTTGCAAAGCTGCGCGAGAAGTACATTGCCAACGGTCAGATCAGCCCGAAGAGCCTCGGCGTGGATGCAAACACCCTGCTGTATCAGGTGCCGGGCGGCATGTTCTCCAACATGCTCAAACAGCTGAAGGATGCCGGCAAGGAAGATAAGCTGGACGAAGTGCTGGCAGAGATCCCCCGCGTCCGCGAGGATGCAGGCTATCCGCCGCTGGTCACCCCCACCAGCCAGATCGTTGGTACGCAGGCTGTGTTCAACGTCATCCTTGGTGAGCGCTACAAGATGGTCACCAAGGAGTTCAAGGGTCTGGTCCACGGTGATTACGGCAAGACTCCCGCTCCCATCAAGCCCGAGTTCACCAAGAAGATCCTGGGCGACGAGCAGCCCATTACCTGCCGCTTTGCTGATACTCTGGCTCCTGAGATGGACAAGCTGAAGGCAGAAGCTGCCAAGTGGGCAACGCAGGAAGAGGATGTGCTGACCTACGCAATGTTCCCGCAGGTGGCACCCAAGTTCTTTGAAAAGCGCAATGCCAAGAAGCAGGGCGTGGACGGCGACCATGTGGACTACACCAATCAGTCTCATCCCGTCTGATCTTTCATAACGGATTCAGGAGCTTCCCGCTTTTGCGGCGGGAGGCTCCTTTTGTGTTTTGCATCGGATCTGGCCCCAAAAATGGGCGGCGGCTCATTGACATGAAAATCCATCCATTTTATAATGAATCAAAATGGATGCAGCCGACACCCGGGCATCCCCGGAAAAAGAAGAGGTGATCTGCATGAGAAGCATCACGGTACAGCGCCTTGCGGAATTTACAGAGCAGGATTATGAATTTACCTTCGGCATCACCCGGAAGGAATTTGCCCAGATGCTGGAAGCACTGAATGCGGCTTATTGCAAGGAGCACCGGCGCAGGCCGCATTTTACCAAGATCACAATGCAGGATAAGCTGGTGCTGACTTTGCTCTACCGCCGCGAGTACCGCAGCATGGAGAACATTGCGGCAGAATACGGTGTCTCCCGCGATACCATTGCGGACAATATCCACTGGGTGGAGCGCGCACTGCTGAACGCAAATCTGCTGCAGAACAGCGTGACCTGCGTATATAAAACCAACTGAAACAGGCTCTGATACAGGATCGGAAGATTTTGTATCAGAGCTTTTTTGCTTTGCACCGTGTATTGCGGCCGGTTTTGGCGGCGGCACGCAACAGTGCACCTTGAATTTTGGGCCGAAGAATAGTAAAATGAGACTATATGTATCGTAACATGGGTTTGTGTACCCAAAGGCGGATACGTATACCGAAACTTGTAAGCTGAAACACTGAAAATGTAAGAACAGGAGAGCGTTATGATCTTAAG
Source organism: Faecalibacterium sp. BIOML-A4 (assembly GCF_009679665.1). NCBI lineage: Bacteria > Bacillati > Bacillota > Clostridia > Eubacteriales > Oscillospiraceae > Faecalibacterium > Faecalibacterium sp. BIOML-A4. The sequence goes on from NZ_WKZG01000001.1 coordinate 218,280, forward strand.
CATGACCGGCTTTGGCCGGGGGACTGCTGTGCGCAATGGCCGTGAGATCACGGTGGAGCTGCGCAGCGTGAATTCCCGCTACTTTGAGTATTCTTCGCGCATCCCGCGCACCTGCAGCTATCTGGACAGCCGCCTGAAAAAGCAGCTCAACGAGCGCATTTCCCGCGGCAAGGTGGAGCTGAGCATGACCGTGCAGAATGTGGACGCTGCCGATACGGTGGTGGCCGTCAACATGGAGCTGGCACGCAGCTACCAGCAGGCCATGCGGGATATTTCGGAACAGCTGGGTGTCAAGAACGATATCTCTGCGGGCGTGCTGACCCGCTTCCCGGATGTGCTCACCACCCGCCACGCGGATGTGGACGAGGAACAGCTGTGGGAAGATGTTTCTGCCGTTACCGCACAGGCGCTGGACCGCTTTGTGGAGATGCGCGCCGCCGAGGGTGCCAAGATGAAGGCAGACGTGGAAAACCGTCTGAACTTCCTCGAGGAGTGCGTGGGCAGGGTGGAGACTTTGAGCGCAGGCCGCGTGGAAGCCTACACCAACCGCCTGTACGAGAAGCTCAAGGTCATTCTGGAGGACCGCGATATCGACGATGCCCGCGTGCTGACCGAGGCCGCTATTTTTGGCGATAAGACCGCTGTGGATGAAGAAACGGTGCGCCTGCGCAGCCACATTGCGCAGTACCGCGATATCCTCAAGCTGGACGAGCCGGTGGGCCGCAAGTTGGACTTTTTGACGCAGGAGCTGAACCGCGAGACCAATACCATCGGCTCCAAGTGTCAGGATCTGGATATCACCCGCATCGTGGTGGATATGAAGGCGGAGATCGAAAAGATCCGCGAACAGATCCAGAATCTGGAGTGATACAGAAAATTCGGAGGGGTTTATGAAGCTCATCAACATCGGGTTTGGCAATATGGTCAGTGCAGGCCGTGTGGTGGCAGTGGTCAGCCCGGATTCCGCCCCGGTCAAGCGCCTTGTAAAGGAAGCGCGGGAGCGCGGAATGCTGATCGATGCATCCTATGGCCGCAGCACCCGTGCAGTGCTTATCATGGACTCCGATCATGTGGTGCTCTCGGCGCTTCAGCCGGAAACGGTGGCCAACCGTGCGGCAGGGCAGGAGGGCAAAACACCAACAGAGGAGGAACAGACCCATGGCGAACGATAAATATTTGTTTGTGGTCTCCGGCGCGGCCGGTACCGGCAAGGACAGCGTGGTGAAGGCACTGCGCGAAGCACACCCGGAGATCGAAAAGACTGTTTCCGCCACCACCCGCGCACCGCGTCCCGGTGAGCAGGAGGGCGTGGATTATTATTACCGCACCCGGGAGCAGTTCCAGCAGCTGATCGAGAACGATCAGGTGGTGGAGCACAACTTCTACAACGGCAACTACTACGGTACCCTGCGCGAGGAAGTGGACAAGCGCCTTGCAGCCCGGAAGGTGGTCGTTCTGGTCATCGATGTGCACGGCGCAGCGAACATCCGCCGCATGTTCCCCGGCGCAACCACCGTGTTCCTGCTGCCGCCGTCGGTGGAGGAACTGGAGCGCCGTCTGCGGGGCCGCGGCACCGAGACCGAGGACAGCATTCAGGAACGTCTTGCCACCGCCCGGCAGGAGCTGGCCCAGCAGGATAAATTCACCCTGAAGCTGGTCAACGACCAGGTCGATACCTGCGCCGATGCACTGTATCAGGCCATCTGCCAGCGCATTGGTGCCGCAGAATAACATTTTGAAGGAGCTGGACGAATGCCCAAAACGGTAGGCGTTGCCGTCAGCAATGCGACCTTCCACTTTGATAAGCTTTATACCTATGCCGTCATGCCGGATCAGCAGAATGCGGTAAAACTTGGCAGCATGGTGCTGGTGCCCTTTGGCCGTGGCAGCCGCGCCCGCATGGGCGTGGTGCTGGCCTGCGATGCCGAACCGGAAAGTGCAAAGCTGAAATATCTTTTCGACGTGGCCCCGGCATCCGCCTGCCTGACCCCGGAACTGCTGCGGCTGGTGCATTTTCTGAAGGAACGCACCTTCTGCACCTATTATGAAGCGGTCAAGGCGGTCATTCCCTATGGTGCACAGTACAAGCCTGCCGTGGCGGCGGACGGTGTAACGCCGGTGCTGCAAAAGCAGCTCACCCGCCACACCGAGAACTCCTACCGCCTTGTGGGCGGGCTGCCGCCAAAGCCGAAGCCGACGGCCAAGCAATTGGCGGCAGTGGCGCTGCTGGGCGGTGGGCCGCGCACCCTGAACGAACTGGAAGACAAGGGCATCAGCCGTGCCGTGCTGGATAACCTGTGCGCCAAAGGCGTGCTGGAATGCAGCAAGGTGAATAAATTCATCGACCTGTATTCGTCCATTCCGCTGAAAAACGAGCCGATCACCCTCACGCAGGAGCAGCAGGCGGCTTACGATGCTCTGCTGCCAAAGCTGGAAGATGATGCACCCCACTCGGCGCTGCTCTACGGCGTGACCGGCAGCGGCAAAACGCTGGTGTTCTTAAAGCTCATTGCCCGCTGTCTGGAGCAGGGCAGGCGTGCGCTGGTGCTGGTGCCGGAGATCAGCCTGACCCCGCAGATGATCCTGCGGCTCAAGAGTCAGTTTGGCCGCCGGGTGGCGGTGCAGCACTCTGCCCTCAACCACACCGAACGCCTTTTGCAGTGGCAGATGATCCAGGACGGCGGCGCAGACATCGTGGTGGGTACCCGCAGTGCCATCTTTTCGCCGCTGGAAAACATCGGGCTCATCATCATCGATGAGGAGCAGGAGCACACCTACCGCTCGGAATCCGCGCCCCGCTATTCTGCCCACGAGGTGGCCCGGCAGCGCGCGGCGGAAAACGGTGCATTGCTTCTGCTGGCAAGCGCCACCCCCAGCACCGAGAGCTTTTACGCGGCCCAGCATGGCCGCACCCAGCTGGTGCGGCTGACCCAGCGCTACGGCGGCAACCCGCTGCCCACGGTGCAGATCGTGGACATGCGCGCAGAGCTGGCGGCAGGCAACCCGCGGGAGATCAGTCTGTCGCTGGAAGATGCCATCCGCCGCAATCTGGATGCAGGCAAGCAGACCATTTTGCTGCTGAACCGCCGGGGCTACCAGACTATGGCCCAGTGCGAGGACTGCCGCGAGGTGCTCAAGTGCACAAAGTGCAGCGTGCCGATGGTGTACCACAAAGCGGCGCACAAGGTATTGTGCCACTACTGCGGCAGCCAGATGGAACCGCCCACCGTCTGCCCCGCCTGCGGCGGCAAGCTGCAGTACCGGGGCTTTGGCACCCAGAAAGCCGAGGAAGAGCTGGCAAAGCTGTTCCCGGATGCGCGGGTGCTGCGCATGGATCAGGATTCCACTGCCGCAAAAGATGCCCACGAAAAGCTGCTGGCAAGGTTTGCGAACCACGAATATGACATCATGGTGGGCACCCAGATGGTGGCCAAGGGACTGGATTTTGAGGATGTGACCCTTGTGGGCGTGCTGGGCATTGACTCGCTGCTGTTTGCGCAGGGCTTCCGCGCGTATGAGAATGTGTTCAGCCTCATCACGCAGGTGGTGGGCCGCAGCGGACGGGCCAGAGACCCGGGCTTTGCCATCATCCAGACCACCGACCCCGATAACCCGGTGCTGAACCTTGCCGCCGCGCAGGACTACGATGCCTTTTTTGAGCAGGAAATCGCCTACCGCAAGCTGGGCCTGTACCCGCCCTTCTGCGGGCTGTGCGTCATTGGCTTTGCAGGCGCAAAGGAGATCGAGGTGGCACGGGTGGCGGCGCGCTTTGCGGCCCTGCTGGGCCAGCAGGCGGCAAAACAGCCGGACCTGCCGCTGCGGGTGCTTGGCCCCACGCCCGGCAGTATTGAAAAGATCAACGACACCTACCGCTACAAACTTACCATCAAGTGCCGCAACGACCGCCGCTTCCGCGACCTTGTGCGCAGCACACTGGAAAGATACGAACAGGAAAAACTTCCGTCCAAGGCCACCGTTGCGGTGGACCTGCACTCGGACGGTGACATCTGATTTGGAGGTACCATAAATGGCAATCCGTAACATTGTAAAAGAGGGCGATCCCATCCTGAACAAGGTCTGCCGCCCCGTCACCACCTTTGATGACCGTCTGGCTACCCTGCTGGACGACATGCACGAGACCATGATCGCCGCCGACGGCGTGGGTCTGGCCGGCCCGCAGGTGGGCATGCTGCGCCGTCTGTTCGTGGTGTGGGACACCACCGATGCCCCGGAGGAGATCCCGGAGGATTACGAGTACAAGTTTATCGACTTTGTGAACCCGGAAATTCTGGCTGTATCCGAGGAAGAGGAGACCGCCTACGAGGGCTGTCTGTCCTTCCCGGGCCACAACGGTGCTGTGACCCGCCCCGCCGCGGTCAAGGTGCGCGCACAGGACCGCCACGGTGAGTGGTTCGAGCTGGAAGCTGGGGATCTGCTGGGCCGCTGCATCCAGCACGAGAACGACCATCTGGACGGCATTACCATCATGCAGTCCAGCGAGTATTTCTATGAGGATACCGAAGAGGGCAAAAAAGCTGCCCGCGAAGCGAAAGGAAACAAGTAATGCGCATTTTGTTCATGGGCACGCCGGATATTGCCGCAGAGTGCCTCAAAGCCCTGTATGCCGCCGGGCATGACATCTGCGCGGTGTACACCCGGCGGGACAAGCCGGTTGGCCGCAAGCAGGTGCTTACCGCACCCCCGGTCAAGGAAGTGGCCCTTGCCCACGGCACGCCGGTGTTCCAGCCCCGCACCCTGCGGAACGGCAGCGAGGACGAGAACATCCGCGCACTGGCCCCGGAACTGATCGTGGTGGTGGCTTACGGCTGCATCCTGCCGAAGTCTGTGCTGGAGGCGCCGAAGTACGGCTGCATCAACCTGCATGTTTCGCTGCTGCCCAAGTACCGCGGCAGCGCCCCGGTGCAGTGGGCCGTGCTGAACGGCGATGCCGAGACCGGCGTTTCCATCATGCAGATGGACGAGGGGCTGGATACCGGCGATGTGCTCTGCTGCGAGAAGATCGCCATTGACCCGGAGGAGACCAGCGGCCAGCTGTTTGACCGCGTGACTGCCGTGGGTGCACGGGTGCTGTGCGAGGTGGTGCCCGCCATCGCCGCCGGAACGCTGAAACCCCAGCCGCAGGATCATGAGAACGCCTGCCTTGCACCTATGCTGAACAAGGAGATGGCAGAGTTCCGCCTGACCGAATCGGCTGCCCACATCCACAACTGGGTGCGCGGCATGAACCCGTGGCCCGGTGCATGGTTCGTCACCTCCGGCGGCAAAAAGCTCAAGGTGATGGAGTGCCGTGCCGTGGAAGCTCACGGCGAAGCGCCCGGCACCGTGCTGGCCACAAAGCCGCTCACGGTGGCTTGCGGTGAGGGGGCCGTCCAGCTGCTGAATGTGGTGCCGGAAGGCAAAAAGCCCATGGACGGCACCGCCTTTGCGGCCGGTCAGCGCCTGAAAACGGGGGATATCCTCTGATGGCGGCGAATCCCCGCGCGGCGGCAGTGGCGGCGCTGGTGCGGCAGGAGCAGGATGGTTTTTCCAACCTTGTTCTGGATGCCGAACTCAAGCGCCAGCAGCTGGAAGGCCGCGATAAAGCTTTTGCCAGCGCCATCTTTTACACGGTGCTGGAACACCGGGGCACGCTGGACTACATCCTGTGCCAGTTCCTGCCCAAGGGCCTTGCCAAGCTGGATGCACCGGTGCGCGAAATATTGCGCGCGGCGCTGGCACAGGCCCGCTATATGCAGGTGCCGGTGTCCGCTGCGGTGAACGAAGCCGTCAAGCTGACCCGTGCCTTCAAAAAATCCAGCGCATCCGGTCTGGTCAACGCCGTGCTGCGCAAGGCGTGCAGCTACGACCTGAGCACCGCAAGCTTCAAAAACGAAGTGGAGCGGCTCATGGTGCTTGGCTCTGCCGGGCGGGATGTGGCGGAATTTCTGCACAAAAACTACCCGGACGAAGCACTGGATATCCTTACCTACAAGGCCGACGGCGGCATGACCAGCCTGCGGGCGAACCCGCTGAAAGGCAGTGCCGATGAGCTTTGTGCAAAGCTGCTGGCTTCCGGCGCAAAGGAAGCAAAGCGGGGCATTGTGCCCGGCAGTGTGCTGGCCCGGTTCGAGGGCAGCCCGGCGGAAAATGAGTTGTTCCGGCAGGGGTACTTCCATGTGGAAGGGCAGGCCAGCCAGCTGGCGGCGCTCTGCGTGGACGCACAGCCCGGAGAAACAGTCATCGACCTGTGCGCCGCGCCCGGCGGCAAGACCATCCTGCTGGCCGAGCAGATGCACAGCACCGGCAGGCTTTACAGCTGTGATGCCGCCGAGAACCGCGTGGGCCTGATCCGCACGGCAGTGCAGCGCATGGGCCTTGCCAATGTGGAAGCCCTGTGCAACGATGCCACAAAGGTGAACCCGGCCCTGCCGCAGGCCGACCGTATTTTAGCGGATGTGCCCTGCAGCGGCCTTGGCATTCTGGCAAAAAAGCCGGATCTGCGCTACAAAAAGCTGGAATCGGCCCGCGAAGCTGAATTATTGGCCACGCAGTCGGCCATCCTCGATACGGCGGCACAGCTGCTGAAAGCGGGCGGCAGGCTGGTGTACTCCACCTGCACCATCGACCCGGCAGAAAACCAGCAGCAGATCGCGGCATTTCTGGCCCGCCACCCGGAGTTTACGGTGGTGGAGCCTGCCGCAGCGCTGCCCGCCGGGATGACGGCAGGGGAGCACGGCGCGCTTTCGGTGCCCACCCGCACCGGCATGGACGGTTTTTTCCTGTGTGCCATGCAGAAAAACGGGGAAAAGCTGCAATGAAACAGGTGGCTTGTTCGTAAAAAACAATAGGAGAACACAATGGAACAAAAACGCTGTATCTCTTCCTTTACGCTGGCAGAGCTGACCGCTGAACTGAAAGCGATGGGTCAGCCGGGCTTCCGGGCAAAGCAGATCTTCCACTGGGTGCACCAGAAGCTGGTCACCGAGTTTTCTGCCATGACCGACCAGCCCAAGACCCTGCTGGCAAAGCTGGAAGAAAGCTTCTATATTGCCGCGCCCAAGATCGAGCGCAGGCAGGAAGCAAAGGACGGCACGGTAAAATATCTGCTGCGCATGGCGGACGGCAACTGCATCGAGACCGTCGTGATGCGCTACCACTACGGCAACACGGTGTGTGTGTCCACACAGGTGGGCTGCCGCATGGGCTGCCGCTTCTGCGCGTCCACCCAGGCGGGCCGCGTGCGCGATCTGGAAGCCGGCGAGATCTGCTCTGAGATCTATACCGCCCAGAAGGATATCGGGGAGCGCATTTCCCACATCGTGCTCATGGGCATTGGCGAACCGCTGGATAACTTTGACGAAGTGATGAAGTTTCTGGAGAACATCACCTCGCCCGAGGGCGTGAACATCGGGATGCGCAACATCAGCCTTTCTACCTGCGGTCTGGTGCCCAAGATCGACCAGCTGGCCGAGAAAAAGCTGCAGCTGACCCTCTCGGTGTCGCTGCACGCACCCAACAATGAAATTCGCAGCGGCATGATGCCGGTGAACGATGCCTATCCCGTGAAAGTGCTGATGCAGGCCGTGCGCCGCTATCAGGACACCACCGGCCGCCGCGTGAGCTTTGAATATTCCATGGTGCGCGGTGTCAACGATTCCGATGCCTGCGCCAGACAGCTGGCAAACCTGATCCGGGGCATGGGTGCCCATGTGAACCTGATCCCCATCAACCCGGTGGACGGCAGCCCGTACTCGGCCACCGATGCAGCCAACGTGCACCGCTTCCAGCAGAAGCTGGAGAGCCTTGGCGTGAACGCTACGGTGCGCCGCCGCCTTGGCAGCGAGATCAGCGCTGCATGCGGCCAGCTGCGCCGTGACGAAATGAACGGGAAAGCGTAAATATTAAAGGGAGAAGCCTATGAAACTTGCAGGAAAAACGGATGTCGGCAGGGTCCGGCAGGATAATCAGGACGATTATCGCGCAGGAGAACTGCCCGGCGATGCCGCATGGCTGCTGGTATGCGACGGCATGGGCGGTGCACGCGGCGGCAGGGAAGCCAGCCAGAGCGCGTGCGATGTGATCGAGCGCTGCTTTCAGGAGCAGTATGCTTCCAAGTGCCTGCCCGGCGAGGAAGAGACCTTCCTGAAAAAAACACTGCTCAGCGCCAACCGCTTTGTGTTCCAGAAGGCCCTGCGGGAGGAAGAACTGGCGGGCATGGGCACCACGGCTGTGTGCGCACTGGTGCGCGGCGGCAAGGTGTTCCTGTGTCATGCAGGCGACTCGCGGGCGTACCTGTACCGGGACGGCAGGCTCGCCCAGCTCACCCACGACCACTCCTATGTGCAGGAGCTGGTGGACTGCGGCACCATTACCGTGGAGGAAGCCGAGCACCACCCTCAGAAGAACATCATCACCAAGGCGCTGGGCGTGGACTACCGGCTGGACTCGGAGTTCACCACCGCACCGCTGCAGAAAGGGGATATCCTGCTGCTGTGCTCGGACGGCCTGACCAATGCCGTGCCCAGAGAACAGCTGGAACAGCTGCTGCGCACCGGCAGGTTCTACGACCTGCCGGACCTTCTGATCCGCACGGCCAACGAGAACGGCGGCCCGGATAACATCACCGCGCTGCTGCTGTGTGTGGAGGAGGTGCGCTGATGGACAACCTGATCGGCAAAAAGCTGGACGGCCTGTATGAGGTGCGGGAGCTGATCGGTTCCGGCGGCATGGCAAACGTCTACAAGGCGGTCATGCTGGGGCACAACGGCCCGGTGCCTGCCGGTACCGTGGTGGCGGTAAAGGTGCTGCGGCAGGAGTATATGCACGACCCGGACCTTGTGCGCCGCTTTAAAAATGAATCCAAGGCCATCTCGCTGCTGAACCACCCCAACATCGTAAAAGTGTACGATGTATCGGTGAATGATGATCTGCAGTATATCGTGATGGAATATGTGGACGGCATGACATTGCGCGAGTACCTTAACCAGCGCGGCGGCAGGCTGACCAACCGGGAGACCGTGCACTTCATCTCCCAGATCTTAAAGGCGCTGGAACATGCCCACGCCAACGGTGTGGTGCACCGGGACATCAAGCCCCAGAACATCATGCTTTTGGACAACGGCCAGCTGCGCATGATGGATTTTGGCATTGCGCGCATCTCCCGTGCCGAGAACCAGCTGCTGAGCGGCAAGGCTATGGGCAGCGTGCACTATATCAGCCCGGAGCAGGCCAAGGGCGATGAGACCGACTGCACCAGCGATATCTACTCGGTGGGCGTGATGATGTACGAGATGCTCAGCGGTCATCTGCCCTTTGATGCAGACGACATGGTGGAGGTTGCCATCAAGCAGATCTCCGATCAGCCGAAGTCTTTGCACGAGATCGCGCCGGAGGTGCCGAATGCACTGGTGGAGATCACCGAAAAGGCCATGGCAAAGCTGCCGCAGAACCGCTACGCATCCGCCCGCGAAATGCTGGATGCGCTGGACACCTACGTGCACAACCCCTCCGTGATGTTCGAGTACAAGTATATTACAGAAGATGCTCCCGAAAAGGTGGTGAAACGTACCATGAACCAGAACCGTGCAAACCGTCAGGCCGAAAAGCCTGCGCCCCGCGGCAAAAAGGCCGCACCGCGCAAGAAAAAGCGCACCATCTTCCTGCCGGCACTGTTCGGCGTTACCATTGCATTTGCACTGGCGTGCCTTGCGCTGTGCTGGATGATCCTGAACGATTCCTCCAACCTGATGAACAACAAGGCCGATATCACGCTGGGCGATTATATCGGCATGACGCAGGACGAGGCTGCTGCCACCGAGCAGGTGGTCTCCGGCCAGATCAGCGTTACCTGGGAGCAGGAGTACAACAGTGACTATGCGGCGGGCTATATCTATAAGCAGTCGCCGGTGTCCGGCCGCACGGTGCGCGAGGGCCAGAATGTGACCCTGACTGTGAGCCTTGGCACCCAGTACGTTACCGTGCCGGACCTGACCAACTATGTGCAGGCCGATGCAGAGCAGCAGCTCAAGGAGCTGGGTGTCTCGGTGCTGGTAACGCAGGCTGCGGATCCCTCTGTGGCATCCGGCGCGGTGATCCGCACCGACCCGGCGGCGGGCAGTCAAGTGGCTGCAGGCAGCACTGTGGTGATGTATATCAGCCGCCCGCAGGTGGCAACCACCACCAAGGTGCCCTCGCTGACCGGCATGAGCACCGCTGATGCCCGCACCCTGCTGGTGCAGAACCATCTGGGCCTTGGCAGCCAGACCGAGCAGTACAGCGACCAGCCGGTGGGCACTGTCATCAGTCAGAACCCGGCGGCAGGCTCTACCACAAAGCTGAACGGCCGCGTGAACATTGTGGTAAGCGCAGGGCCGGAGCCTGCACCGGAACCGGAAGCACCCAGCGACAGCACCACCGGCGGCGACTGGTGGAGCGGCCTGTTTGGCAGCAGCTCCTCTTCTTCCAGCACCGAGACCGGCACCGAACAGGGCACAGCGGGCAGCGGCGACTCTTCGCAGAAACCGCTGACCGACTGGTGGTCCTCGCTGCTGAGCTGACGGAGGCGTGCATGAAGGGATATATCACAAAGGGCATCGGCGGCTTTTACTATGTAAAAACGCCGGAGGGCATTGTGGAGTGCAAGCCCCGCGGAATTTTCCGCAAACAGAAGATCACGCCGGTGGCGGGCGATGAGGTGACGCTGGAGACCGAGAATGGTGCAGCCGTCATTGCCGAGATCGCACCGCGCAAAAATGTGTTCGTGCGGCCTCCGATGGCAAATCTGGATGTGCTGTTCCTTGTGGCCAGCACCACCCAGCCCACGCCCAGCACGCTGGTGCTGGATAAGCTTGCCGCCATTGCGGTGGACAAGGGCGTGCAGCCGGTGATCGTGTGCACCAAGGGCGACTTGGCCGAGGCGGAATTCCTGCGTAAGGCCTACGAAAGATCGACCCTGCCGTTCATCCGCATCGATTACGAGACCGGCGGCGGGCTGGACGAGGTGAAGCAGTGGATCAGCGGCAGGCTGTGTGCGTTCTGCGGCAACTCCGGCGTGGGAAAATCCACCCTTTTGAACCACCTGCTGCCGGAAGCAGAGCGCGAGACCAGTGCCATCAGCCAGAAGCTGGGCCGCGGCCGCCACACCACCCGTGAGGTGACGATTTTTGAAGCCTTTGGCGGGCGCATTGCGGATACGCCGGGCTTTGCCAGTCTGGAAGCGAACCGCGCCGGGTTCATCCCCAAAGAAAATCTGGAGCATGCGTTCCCGGAGTTCGGGCCTTATCTGGGCCAGTGCCAGTTCACCGGCTGCTCCCACCGCAGCGAAAAAGGCTGTGCCGTGCGCGCCGCACTGGCCGAGGGCAGGCTCTCCCAGACCCGGTACGACAGCTACTGCGCCATGTACGAGGAAGTCAAGGACGTGAAGGATTGGCAGCGCCCGAAAGTATAAAGGATAAGGAAGAGATTCATGTCACGCTGTGTGATCATTTCGGCCTGCCCGGTTTCTCCGGAGCTGGCAGAGGCCCTGCGGCCGGACGACTTTATCATTGCCTGTGATGCAGGCTACCGCAACTGCGCACCTCTGGGGCGCAGACCCAACATCATCGTGGGTGACTTTGACACCGCCCCCTGCCCGGAACAGCAGGACGACGATATCATCGTGCTGCCCCATGTGAAGGACGATACCGACACCGAGTATGCCGCAAAGCTGGTCTCGGAAAAGGGCTTTGACGAGGTGCTGCTGCTGGGCGGCCTTGGCGGCAGACGGGTGGAACACACCCTTGCAAACCTGTGCACCGGCCTTGGGCTGGAACAGCGCGGTGTGCGCACCACCCTGCTGGATGAGCGCAGCCGCATCACCTACGTGATGCCCGGCGAGACCCGCCGCTACCCGAAGGAAAGGTACTTCTTCTTCTCGGCCTTCCCGATGGAGGGCAGGGCGCAGGGCGTGTGCGAGCGCGGCTCCTACTATGAGCTGACCGATGCGGAGCTGACCGCCAGCTACCCGCTGGGCGTCAGCAACGAGTACGCTGCCGGGTCGGACTGCATCACCATCTCCACCCGCAGCGGTGCGCTGGTGGTGGTGGAGACCATCGCAGACTGAGCGCTGCTGCCCTTGCCGGAACGTTCCGGCCCCTGCCTGCATAGGATGGGCCAGAAAACGGAAAGGCGGGGAGCATATGCAGGTAGTTGTGATCCGAAGCCCCAAGGCGCTGCGCGGCATTCTGCGCAGACTGTTCGGCATTCAAAAACAGTAAAAAAAGATCCCCTCGCTGCTGGTCGGCGGGGGGATCTTGCTTCATAATACTCCTTTTTATTGCGTCAGGGCGTTGTAACAGGCATCGAACGCCTGCATAAAATCAGTGATCTCCTGTTCCGTGGTCAGGTGGCTCAGGCTGATGCGCCACGAGGACAGCGCGTTGCGCCGGTCATGGCTCACGGCAAACACGGCGCGGGAGGGCAGGCCGTCCGAAGAGCAGGCCGATTTGACCGAGACGCATACGCCCCTGGCATCCAGCTCCCGCTGGAACACGGTGCCCTTCACGTTCTGTACGCTCAGATTTAAAATCTGCGGCACGGCGGTGTCCGGGCTGTTGATGCGCACCTTGGGGTATTGGGCAAGCCCGGTGCGCAGGCGGGCGTTCAGGGCGCGGATGTGCTCCACCCGGGCGGGCAGCTCGCTCACTGCCTTTTCCAGCGCCAGCGCCAGCGAACAGGCCAGCGCCACGGTGGGGGTGCCGCTGCGGTAGAGGGTGGTGCTCTCGCCGCCATGGATGAGCGGCTCCAGCGCAAGGCCGCGCCGCTTGACCAGCACACCGATGCCGTTCAGCCCGTAGAACTTGTGGGCGGTCAGGCTCATGGTGTCGATGCCCGCAAAGCTGACCGGCAGCTTGCCCACGGCCTGTGTGGCATCCACATGGAAGTGGCAGTGGGGGCAGGCCTTCAACATTTCCGCGATCTCGGCCACCGGCTGCACCACGCCAAGCTCACTGTCCACGGCAGTGACGGCCACCAGAATGGTGTCCGGGCGCAGCAGTTCTTTCAGGTGGGCAAGGTCCACCGTGCCGTCCTGCCGGATGTCCACAAGGTCGATCTTGTATCCCTGCTCCTGCAGGGCGGTCAGGCTGCCGCTCACCGAGGAGTGCTCCAGCGGGGTGGAAATGATGTGTCTGCCATGGTGGCGCTCCAGCCGGGCGATGCTCTTGATGGCAAAGTTGTTGGCCTCGCTGGCACCGGATGTATAGATGATCTCGGCGGGCTGCACATTCAGACTGCGGGCAATGCTCTGGGTGGCGGCATCGATGGCAGCCTTTGCGGCAGTGCCTGCTGCGTGGCGGGAATTGGCATTGCCCGGGCAATTGCGCTCCACCTCGCAAAAGCGCTGTAAAACCGCTTCGTCTACCGGGGTATTGGCGGAATAATCCAGATAGATCATAAACTCTCCTGATAATTCTCTTATAATACAGATTACAATGGTAGGCTATATTATAGTGCGCTTTGGGCCGGATTGCAAGAGAAGCGGCGCAAACTTCCGGGCTGGAAATACAGGAGAATTAAGCAAAATAGTTGCACGGCGGCAAAAAGTCTGCTATAATCTCTGGAAGGACTGCCCGCTGCGGCCTTTTGCGGGGCTTTTGGCGGCGGTTTGGAAAGAGCCTGAATGAAAGGGGGAGCGCACCATGCTGCACAAGAATCATCGACTGCGCTGCATTGCACTTCTCATTTCCGGGCGGAATCATTGTTCCCAAATTTCAAGGGCATTGCCGTTTTGCTGACGGCGGTGCCTCTTTTTTTGGGGCTGCGAGTTCTGTAGGAGGCAGAAAAACTTCATGAGCGAAAAGATCGATTACTCCAAAGGCATTTACGACGCGCGCCAGCTGGGCGCAGGCCGCATGTTCATTCTGGGCGTGCAGCACATGTTTGCCATGTTCGGCGCAACGGTGCTGGTGCCGCTGCTCACCGGCCTGAGCGTTTCCACCACCCTGCTGTGCGCAGGTCTGGGCACCCTGCTGTTCCACCTCATTACCAAAAAGAAGGTGCCTGCATTCCTCGGCTCCTCCTTTGCGTATCTGGGCGGCTTCTCCATCGTGGCCCCCATGCTGGCAGATGCAGACGGCAACCTGACCGTTGCCAACACCAAGATGCTGCCCTACGCCTGCGCCGCCGTCGCATTTTCCGGTCTGGTGTATCTGGTGGCCAGCCTGCTGATCTCCACCTTCGGCATCCGCCGCATCATGCGGTTCTTCCCGCCGGTGGTCACTGGCCCCATTATCATTTCCATCGGCCTGATCCTGGCCCCCTCTGCTATCAAAAACTGCCAGTCCAACTGGATCCTGGCCTTTGTGGCACTGGGTGTCGTGATCGTGTGCAACATCTGGGGCAAGGGCATGGTCAAGATCCTGCCCATCCTCATCGGCGTGCTGGTGTCCTATGCAGTGGCACTGGTGACCGGTGCAGTGGACTTCCAGCGCATTTCTGAGGCTGCATGGGTGGGCATCCCTCTGCACAAGGAGGCCATGGGCCTGTTTGCCATCGACGGCAGCCCGGAGTTCATCAGCGCACTGTTCACCATCATCCCCATTGCACTGGCAACCATGATGGAGCATGTGGGCGATATCGCCGCCATCAGCGCAACCGTGGGCCACAACTATATCAACGACCCCGGCCTGAACCGCACCCTGCTGGGCGACGGCCTTGCAACCACCATGGCCGGCCTGCTGGGCGGCCCGGCCAATACCACCTACGGCGAGAACACCGGCGTGCTGGCTCTGAGCAAGATCTACGATCCGCTGGTCATCCGCATTGCGGCTGTCCTGGCCATCATCCTGAGCTTCAGCCCCAAGTTTGAGGCTGTCATCAACACTATCCCCACCGGCATCATCGGCGGCATCAGCTTTGTGCTGTATGGCATGATCTCCGCCATCGGTGTGCGCAATGTGGTGGAGAACCGCGTGGACTTTACCAACAGCCGCAACCTGATCGTGGCCGCTGTCATTCTGGTGTGCGCACTGGGCTTCAACTCTGTGGGCGGTGTCAGCTTTGCCGTTGCAGGTGTCACCATCAACCTGTCCGGTCTGGCTGTGGCCGCGATCGCAGGCATCCTGCTGAACGCTATCCTGCCCGGCAACGACTACGAGTTTGATGCTGCCGACGGCTCCGAAGCCGCTACCAGCAGCAACCTGCAGGTCTGATCTCCCATAGAAGAAGGAAGAACAAGGCAGAAGCCGTCCTGTGTGTGCAGGGCGGCTTTGCTGTTTTTAAGGTGCACAGGGCAAAGCACACAGTTTTTGAGGATGGTTTTTAGTGACCCTGCCGGAATTTATCTGTAAGGCAAAATAAATAGGAATTATTCTTAAAATTATCCTTGACTAACTAGGAATTATTCGCTATAATAGAGCCATGACAAGGGCCGGTGAGTACCAACACCGCCCAGCCTGTTTTCTAACTGATATAAAAAGAATGATGGAGGTCTATTCTTATGAAGAAGTACGTTTGCACCGTTTGTGGTTATATTGCTGAAGGCGAGATCCCGGCACAGTGCCCCGTCTGCAAGGCTCCTGCTTCCGCTTTTGTGGAAAAGACCGGCAACACCTACGTCACCGAGCATGTTGTGGGCATCGGCAAGGCCGAGGGCGTGCCGCAGGAGATCGTGGATGGCCTGCGCGCAAACTTTGAGGGTGAGTGCAGCGAGGTCGGCATGTATCTGGCAATGGCTCGTGTGGCTGAGCGCGAGGGCTACCCCGAGATTGCTGAGGCTTACAAGCGTTATGCCTACGAGGAAGCAGACCACGCATCCCGCTTTGCAGAGCTGCTGGGCGAAGTTGTCACCGACAGCACCAAGAAGAACCTGATGATGCGTGCCGAGGCCGAGTGCGGCGCATGTGCAGGCAAGATGGATCTGGCCAAGAAGGCAAAGGCCCTGAATCTGGATGCCATCCACGACACCGTTCACGAGATGGCAAAGGACGAGGCCCGTCACGGCCGCGGCTTTGAGGGCCTGCTGAAGCGCTACTTCAACACCGAAGTCTGATAAGGTTTCCCCGGTTATCCATTCTGACCGCTGCATGGCTTTGCCGCTGTGCAGCGGTTTTTTTGTTCAACCTACGGAACTATTCCGTTGACAGGCACAGCGGCGGCGGGTTATAATTTGTCATATCGTATTGCGAAACACAGCAAAGGGGAATATGGAAAATGGAAAACGAACGACGAGTGCAGCAAAAGACCCCGGCGGGCCGCTACGCCCTGCTGGACGAGCTGCGCGGGCTGGATCTGGTCAGCATGATGCTGTACCATGCCTGCTGGGACATGATGTTCCTGTTCGGCATCTGGATGGACTGGTACGCGGGAATGCCGGGGCGTCTGTGGCAGCAGACCATCTGCTGGGTGTTCATTCTGCTGTCCGGCTTCTGTGCGCCCTTTGGGCGGCATATGCTGCGGCGCGGTGTTACCGTGTTTGCCGCCGGAGCGCTGGTAACGGCGGTGACGCTGGTGTTCATGCCGGGAGAGCGGGTCATTTTTGGCGTGCTGACCTTTCTGGGTACGGCCATGCTGCTGACCGGTGTGCTGGAACCGCTGCTGAAAAAGGTGATGCCCGCTGTGGGCCTTGCGGTGTCGGCGGTGCTGTTTGCGGTGTGCTACCCGGTCGGCTTGGGCTGGGTGGGCCTTGGCGGCTGGAAGCTGATGCTGCCGCAGAGCCTGTATGCCAACTACTTTACTGCATTTTTTGGCTTTTACCCGGACTGGTTCTACTCCGCCGATTACTTTGGCCTGCTGCCGTGGCTGTTTTTGTTCTGGGCGGGGTACTACCTGCACAAGGCGGTGGGCCGCAGACGCATGGAACCGCTGCGCCGCCCGGTGTGCCCGGCGCTGGGCTGGATGGGCCGGCACTCGCTTTTGCTGTATCTGCTGCACCAGCCGGTGATCTACGGCGTACTTTCAGCCGCGGCAGTTCTTTTTGCATAAAAGGCTTGACACAGCCGGGAAGCTGTGGTATTCTATCGGTGGTTAGAAGATACTAACCAAATGGGGATGCGTCTGCGTGGTTGGACGCATTTTCATGGAACATAAAGTTAGATATATCTAACTAATATTGATTTGAGAGAGGACGATCTTTATGAGCAAAGTAGCAGTCGTATTCTGGAGCGCAACCGGCAACACTGAGACCATGGCAAACTGCGTGGCAGAGGGTGCAAACGGCACCATCGTGCCCTGCAGCGAGATGAACGCCGCAAAGCTGGCTGAGTTTGATGCAGTGGCTTTTGGCTGCCCCGCAATGGGCGCGGAGCAGCTGGAGGAGAGCGAGTTCGAGCCGATGTTCTCTGATCTGGAGGGTTCTCTGAACGGCAAGAAGATCGCCCTGTTCGGCTCCTACGGCTGGGGCGACGGCCAGTGGATGCGTGACTGGGTGGAGCGTGCTCAGGGCGACGGCGCACAGGTGCTGAACGGTGAGGGCCTGATCTGCAACGAGGCCCCGGACGATGATGTTCAGGCTGCATGCCGCAAGCTGGGTGCAGATCTGGCTGCATGGTAAACAGGAGAAACTTCTCTTGACAAACAGAGACAGCTGCGATAAACTATGAGAACACCGAAAAACGGTGTTTTTGCAGAGCTGAAAGTTAGTAAATGCTAACTTTCACGCAAAAGCAGCAGCCTCTGTACAGAATGCATCAAAACTGCGGCAGGGGACAGCAGACGGAAAGGTCTGCGCTCCTGCCGCTTTGGTTTCAGAAGGCGGTGTATATGGCAGTGGCTGCAGCAATTGGTGTTACGGTAGGCTTTGCATTTTTGCGCCGTGCGGTGCGCCGCGCTGCAATGCGGTCGGACCGTAGAAAAAAATAAGGCAGCAGGAGGCCCCGTCCCATGCAGGATACCCCGAAGAACTTGGATCAGAAGCGCGCAGATGAAAAGATGCTGGTGAGCGAGATGATCGCTCTTTACTGCCGCAGGCAGCACAAAACACCCAAAGGCAGCCTGTGCCCGGAGTGCCGGCAGCTGCACGACTACGCCCTGACCCGCATTGACAAATGCCCGTTCATGGAGACCAAGACCTTTTGCTCGGCCTGCAAAGTGCACTGCTACAAGCCGGAAATGCGGGAGAAGATCCGCGCGGTGATGCGCTGGGCAGGCCCGCGGATGCTGCCGGTGCACCCGGTGCTTTCCATCCGGCATGCGGCAGTCACACTCCGGTCTAAGCGCGAAGCGAAAAAGGCTGGCTGAGTTTTCCAGAATAAACACCCTGCCCGCAGGCCATACTGTGGACAGAGAGGTGATAAATATGGAAAACATCGGCGTTACCTGTGATGTCTGCGAGTGCAGCCACAATGTGAGCGGCTGCAAGTGCGACCTGCCCCAGATCAAAGTGACCGAGCAGTGCACCTGCGATACGCAGCAGGTGGAGACCCCGCACTACTGCCAGAGCTACGAGAAAAAGTAATTCCTAAAGCAGCAAAACAGCTCCTGCCAGAGCATTTCCGGCAGGAGCTGTTTTGGGTCACGGAGGTCAGCGCAGGGCTACATTGCAGGTGGCAAGGCTGCGGATCAGGGTGCCCACGCTCTCCTTCATCCGGATGCCCACGAAGCCCAGCGTGAATGCGGCCTGCACATTGGCCAGATTGTCGTCGATGAACACGCACTCGCTGGCCTTCAGGCCGTATTGATCCAGCAGGGCCTGATAGATGCGGGGGTCGGGCTTGTTGATGTGCACCTCGCAGGAGGCTACGCCGCCGTCAAAGCGGTCCAGCACGCCGCGCTCCTTGAGCAGGGCCAGCACGTCCTCCGGGATGTTGCTGAGATAGTACACGCTGTAGCCATGGTTCTTCAGGCGGCGCACCAGCTCCTGCATCCGGCGGCGCGGGCGCAGGATGTGCAGCCAGTCGTCCAGCACGCCCTGCACCTCAAACTCGCGCCCGGCGGCCTTGGCGTTGCGCAGCATGGCCTGATTGCCGTCAAAGCGGGAGACAAGCCCCGCATCCAGCTGCTTCCACTCCTTGCTGCCAAAGGTCAGGTCGTACACCTGCTCCTCGATCTCTGCATTGCAAATGCGGTCTACCAGATAGGCGCGGGGGGCAAAATCCACCATGACACCGCCCAGATCAAACACGATGCTTTTATACATTTAAAATTTCCTCTGTTTCTCATGGAATGCTCTGCCCACAGTATACCACAATCTGCCATGCGGTTTCCACTGCTTTTTGCATGATGTGCCCGGCGGCTGCATAAGCTGTGGCAGAAAGGGGAGAAGGGCATTGACCATCCGGGAACTGTGTGAAAAAGAGGTGGTGCAGCTGGAGCGGGGGGTCTGCCTTGGCCGGGCCGACGACCTGACCTTTGACCCTGCCACCGCCCGGCTGCAGAGCCTGATCCTGCTGGGGCGGCCAAGGCTGTTCGGATTGCTTGGCCGGGACGATAGCCTGACCATTCCATGGCAGGAGATCGAGACCATTGGCACGGATGCGGTGCTGGTGCACACGGCCCTGCCGGAAGCACCGCAGCAGCCGGAACAACTCAAATGGTGGCAAAAGCTGCGCGTGAAGCTGGGTTTGTAAATTTTTTGCAAAAACAGGGTGGACTTTTTTGTGGAAGTGACTATAATAATCGCAGAAGCTTTGTGCAAAAAGCGTAAAGAAATGTGCTTTTGCGTTTGATCTGAGGTTTCACGGATGAGGAAAGGAACAGGAATTATGAAAACTCCCAAACCGCTTTTGGCGCTGCGGATGGTATTCCCGCTGGCGGCATCGCTGATCGTGCTGCTGCTGGGCGAGGGGATCGCCCGCGGGAGCCTGAGCGCAGACGTTTTTGCAAGTTTTATCTTCCCGCACATCGGGGCTTATCTGCTGGCGTGGCTGCTGCTGTTTCTGGTGTGGCTGCTGCTGGACTGGGTGTTCCGCTGTCCGCCGCTGTCCACGCTGGGCATGGCGGTGCTGGGCTGTGCGCCCTGCGCGGTGAACTTTTACACCCTGCAGCTGCGCGGCGAGCCGTTCCTGCCATGGGATCTGACACAGGTGTCGGAGGCTGCCGGTGTGGCATCCGCTGCGGGCCTCAAGATCCAGCCCAGCATGGTCGTGACCATCATCGTGGTGCTGGTGCTGATGGCGGGCAGCTTTTTCCTGTACCGCGGCCGTCACAAACAGCGCTGGCTGCCCCGGCTGGCGGGCAGTGCCGCCACCGTAGCGGCCCTCTGCCTGCTGGTGTTCGGCGTGTACCTGCAGCCCGCTGTCACGCAGGTGCTGGGCATTACGCCGGATGCATGGATGCAGGACCGCTACTACCGCTACTACGGCGTGATCACCGGCTTTATGACCAACCTCACCAATCTGGAGATCTCGAAGCCCGAGGAATACTCGCAGGAAGCAGTGGATGCCCTGCTGGACAATGCGGACGAGAGCCAGAAGTTTGCCACCAGCCCGCTGTACTCCACCAGCTACAGCGCCGTGACCCCCAAGGACGAGCAGGTGAAGCAGCCCACCATCATCTATGTGATGGACGAGTCCTACTGGGATGTCTCGGAGCTGGAACAGTACGGCATCACCTTTGATACCGATGTCTCCAAGAACCTGCACGCCTTGCAGCAGACCAGCGCCTATGGCCGGGCCTACAGTCCCAGCTTTGGCGGCGGCACCTGCGATGTGGAGTTTGAAGCCCTTACCGGCTACTCGGTATCCTTCCTGCCCAGCGGCAGCAAGCCCTACCAGCAGCATGTGACCAAGCCCATGTTCGCCATGCCCAATTACCTCAAGCTCAAGGGCTACCAGACCGCAGCCGTGCACTGCTTCTGGGCAAAATACTGGAGCCGCGACAAGGCTTACCCCAACCTCGGCTTTGACGATTTTATCAGCCTTGAGGATATGCATGGCGTGACCAAGGTGCGCAAGCACTACTGGACCAGCGGCCTTGTCACCGATGATTCCATGGCCGACCAGATCATCCAGCAGTACGAGAGCATGAAGTCCAGCTCGGACAAGCCCATCTTCCTGCACGCTGTCACCATGCAGAACCATACCAATTATAACAAGGACAACTACCCGGACGACGAGCGGGTGAAGGTGCTGTCCCACCCGGCGGGTCTCAAGCCCAGCACCGTGGGCGCGCTGGAAGATTTTGCTACCGGCATCCGGGATGCAGATGCCATGATGGGCAAACTGACCGAATACTTCTCGCAGGTGGACGAGCCGGTCATTCTGGTGTTCTGGGGCGACCACTATAACCCCATCGATTCCAATTACGATGTCTACACCACTACCGGCTATGCCAGCGATTCCAGCGCAGACCCCCGCCTGCACCAGACCACGCTGCTGATGTGGTCCAACTACAGCCAGCAGCAGGTGGACCTTGGCACCATTGCCGCTTACGATATCTCGCCGGTGATGATGGACATTTACGGTCTGGAAGAGCCGCTCTACTTCCAGTTCCTGAACCGTCAGCTGCGTGTGGCCAGCCGCACCAATACCCGCGGAACCACCATGAATCTGGACGGCACCACCACGCAGGCGCCTACCGAGTTCCAGCAGCGGTGGAGCGCAGAGCACTGGCTTTTGCAGTACGACCTGATGTTCGGCAGGGGATACGCCCTGCAGCGCATGGGCCTTGCGGGCCTGAGCGGCGTGGACACAGGCAAATGAGCGAAAAACAGACGATTTCTTTGTAAAAAACAGAGAAAAACTCTTGCAACCGGCGTTTGTTTGTGATATTATAACAAGGCATTACACACGCATCACTATGCCCTTTTGTGCCCAAATGGGTGGAGGGCAGTCCCGAACCGTCCGATACGGCCCGGGATCACGGTGTGCGGAGGCAAAACAATATCTGGAGGTATTTTTACTATGGCAGTCGTTTCTATGAAGCAGCTTCTCGAAGCAGGTGTGCACTTCGGTCACCAGACCCGCCGCTGGAACCCCAAGATGGCAAAGTACATCTTCACCGAGCGCAACGGCATCTATATCATCGATCTGCAGAAGACCGTGAAGAAGCTGGACGAGGCTTACAACTACGTGAAGGAAGTTGCAGCTGAGGGCGGCGACATCCTGTTCGTCGGCACCAAGAAGCAGGCTCAGGAGTCCATCCGTGACGAGGCTCTGCGCTGCGGCATGCACTATGTCAATGCTCGCTGGCTGGGTGGTATGCTGACCAACTTCCGCACCATCCGCAAGCGCATCGACCGTATGGATCAGCTGGCTAAGATGAAGGAGAACGGCACCTTCGAGCTGCTGCCCAAGAAGGAAGTTGCCAAGCTGGAGCTGGAGATGGAGAAGCTGGACAAGTACCTGGGCGGTGTCAAGAACATGAAGACCCTGCCGAAGGCTATGTTCATCGTTGATCCTCACAAGGAGCGCATCGCTGTTGCTGAGGCCCGCAAGCTGAACATCCCCATCGTGGCTATCGTTGATACCAACTGCAACCCCGACGAGATCGATTACGTGATCCCCGGCAACGACGATGCAATCCGTGCTGTCAAGCTGATCGCTGGCGCTATGGCTGACGCTGCGCTGGAAGGCAAGCAGGGCAACCAGGAGGCCGCTCCCGCTGAGGATGCAGCAAACGCCTGATTTCCCATCCCACAAACAACAAAATAACGTGTAAGGGAGAATACGAAAATGGCTATTTCTGCAAAGGACGTTATGGAACTGCGCAAGCAGACCGACTGCGGCATGATGGAGTGCAAGAAGGCTCTGACCGAGGCTGACGGCAACTTCGAGAAGGCAATCGAGATCCTGCGTGAGCGTGGTCTGGCTACCGCTGCCAAGAAGGCAAGCCGTACCGCTGCCGAGGGCATGGTCTACGCTGACTACTGCCCCCAGTGCAAGGTGGGTGTTGTCATCGAGGTCAACGCTGAGACCGACTTCGTTGCCAAGAACGACAAGTTCGTTGCTTTCGTCAAGGAGGCTACTCAGGTCATCATGAAGCAGAACCCTGCTGATGTTGAGGCTCTGATGGCTTGCAAGACCGAGAACGGCGAGACCGTGGACGAGGCTCTGAAGAACCTGATCCTGGTCATCAAGGAGAACATCAAGGTTCGCCGTTTCGTCCGTTACGAGGGCGTTTGCTCTGCATACGTCCACGGCGGCGGCACCCACGGCATTCTGGTTAACTTCGAGACCACCAACGGCATCGAGGCTAAGGACGAGTTCGTTACCTACGGCAAGGACATCGCCATGCAGGTCGCAGCTGCTAACCCCGGCTATGTCGATGAGGCTTCTGTCCCCGCTGAGGTCGTGGCCAAGGAGAAGGAGATCATGCTGGCTCAGATGGCTGGCGATCCCAAGACCGCTAACAAGCCCAAGGCTGTGAAGCAGAAGATGATCGAGGGCAAGATCAAGAAGTTCTTCAAGGAGAACTGCCTGGTCGATCAGGAGTTCGTCAAGGACGGCGACCTGACCGTTGCTCAGTACACCGCTAAGGTCGCTAAGGATCTGGGCGGCGACATCAAGATCGTCAAGTTCACCCGCTTCCAGAAGGGCGAAGGCCTGGAGAAGCGTGCTGACGACTTTGCTGCTGAAGTTGCAAGCATGGTGAAGTAATTTAACTTCCAAAGTTGAATTGGGAGCTGCAGTACCCGTAACAGGGCACTGCGGCTCCTTTTTGTTTGTGTTTGCCGGGCGGATGTGCTATCATAGAGAAAACAGAAAGAAGGGAGGACGAAAAGCAATGCGCAGTGTAAACAAAACGTCTCTCCGAATGGAGAGCATGATCGGATAAGGAGAATCCCTTATGAAAAAACAAACCATGACTCTTGCGGGCATCCCTGCCATCCTGTACGGCAGCCGGAGCCGGAATGTTTACCTCTATCTCCACGGCAAGAACGGCTGCAAGGAAGAGGCAGAACGTTTTGCCGCTACAGCCTGTGAAGCGGGCTGGCAGGTGCTGGCTATCGACCTGCCCGAGCATGGCGCACGGAAAAACAGCCCTGAGCGGCTTCTGCCGTGGGTGGCTGTGCCGGAGATAGAAGCCGTATACGCCCGCATGAAGCCGGTGTGGGCGCATATCCGGCTGTATGGGGTCAGTATCGGCGCGTGGCTTGCCATGCAGGCGCTGCAGGGAGACGCGCCGGAACAGGCCCTGCTGGTCTCTCCGGTGGTGGATATGGAAGCTCTCATCACGAATATGATGCAATATGCCCATGTGACCGAGGAACAGCTGCAGCGGGCAGGGGAAATCCCCACGGATCTTGGGGAGACCCTCTCATGGCCGTATCTGTGCTGGGTGCGGGAACATCCGCTGCACTGGCATGGCCGCACGCAGGTGCTGTATGGTGACAGGGATGCCCTGACCAGCCGCACCATGATCGAGCGCTTCCGTCAGGAAAGCGGGGCGCATCTGACGATCATGGAAGGCGGGGAACACTGGTTCCACACCCCAGTGCAGATGGCGGTCCTTCAAACGTGGGAAGAAACGAACGTTTGATTTTTGATTTAGAATAGCCGCCGCGTGCGCTATGGCTATTTTTAGCGGAAGTATTATTTTTATATTTGCAAACCAGCAAAGCCTGCGGGCTTTGCTGGTTTGCTTTTTCACGGGAAAGGTCGTGACCGTACACTGCATTTTTTGTGGTGACTATGCATTTTATCTTTGGGACTCTTTCTGTGAAAAAATGGTTTGGAAACGACCGCAGTCGTTTCCAAACCACAATATCAAATAAATTTTCCTCTGCTTATGGCCAGAGCGCACGCGGAGGCCATTTCAAATCATAGAAGCTTACAGCAACAAAAACTGCCGCTGACGGTTTTTACGCCGTCAGCGGCAGTTTGCATTTACAGATTCAGTTCAGCAGGATCTGAAACTCAGACCTTTGCTTCGCTGTTCTGCTCAGCATTCTTATAGGCCTTGAAGGAGTGGAACACGATGTTCAGGCCCAGAACGATCAGCAGCACGGCTAGGATCAGCTGCAGGCCGTTTGCAATGAACACGGCACCCCAAGTGGTCTCGCCAGCGGGGATGGTGACAGCAGCGGCATTGCTGATGGCCTTGACCATGGCGATCAGGCGCTGCACCAGAGCGGTGAAGGTGACGCACAGCATAATGACCAGCGGAGGGAAGATCATCTTGTTGCTGCGGCCGGTGACCTTCAGGAACACGCACAGGGTGGCCAGAACCAGAGCGCTCAGCAGCTGGTTTGCAGAACCGAACAGGGGCCAGATGTTGGCGTAGCCGATCTTGGTCAGCAGGAAGCCGAAAGCCAGAGTCAGGAAGGTGGAGAAGTACACGTTGCACAGCAGCTTGCGCCAGCCCTCAGCATGCTCCATGTCGTCCACGCTGAACAGCTCCTGGAAGCTCATGCGGCCGATACGGGCCACAGCATCCAGACTGGTCAGGGCCAGTGCGGAAACGCACATGGTCATAAACACAGAGGCAAAGTGCTGGTCCAGGCCGAAGCCCACGAAGAAGCTGGCAACGCCGCGGCTGAAGACCTGGAACGGAGTGCCGTCTGCGGGGGTGCCGTCTGCAGCAGCAGAAGCACCGGCAACGCACAGAGCGATGACAGCCAGCAGGCTTTCCAGTACCATGGCACCATAGCCGACCTTCAGCATATCCTTCTCATTGGTAACGGTCTTGGAGGAGGTGCCGGAAGACACCAGACTGTGGAAACCGGAAACAGCGCCGCAGGCAACGGTAACGAACAGGATGGGGAACATGGTGCCCAGCTTGGCGTTGGTAAAGCCGGTGAACACCGGCAGGTTCATGACGGGATGGTTGACGATCAGGCCCAGAACAGCGCCCACGATCATGGCCACGAACATAAAGGTGGTCATGTGGTCACGGGGCTGCTTCAGCAGCCACATGGGCAGGACAGCGGCAAAGAAGATGTACACAAAGGTGATGTAGCTCCATGCAGCCTTGCCCAGAATGATGGGGAAGTTTGCACCCACCACAAAGGACAGCACGATGAATACGATGCTGATCACATTCTCTTTCCAGCCGGTGAAGTGCAGGTTCTTCTGCAGCAGGCCAAAGACCACGGCGAACACCATGAACATGATGGAGACCATGCCGGCAGCACCGTTGGTCTGGGCAGCCTCCACCAGAGCACCGTCAGCACCGTAGGCATTGAAGGTGCCGGCCACCATGTCGGCAAAGGCGGCGATGACGATGCCGCAGAACAGCCAGCAGAACAGCAGGAACAGCTTGCGGCCGGTCTTGCCGATGTACTTTTCGATCAGCATGCCCATGCTCTTGCCGTCGTTCTTAACGGAAGCATACAGAGCGCCGAAGTCGGTGACAGCACCGAAGAAGATGCCGCCCAGCAGCACCCACAGCAGCACCGGCAGCCAGCCGAAAGCAGCGGCCTGGATCGCACCGGTAACAGGGCCTGCACCGGCAATGGAGCTGAACTGGTGTGCAAACACGGTCCAGCCGTCGGTGGGAACGTAGTCCCGGCCGTCCTCATGGACAACTGCCGGGGTCTTGGCAGAGGGGTCGATGCCCCACTTGTTTGCCAGCCAGCGGCCGTAAAGCATATAAGCGCCAAACAGACACACGGCTGCGATCAATACGATGACCAGCGTATTCATTGTTTTTACCTCTTTCCTTTTTTGGCATCCGGCAAATGTCAGCGACATGGGGCGGCAGGATGTAAAAAAGGCCCCGTCTTCCTGCGTTCGTTCCATTTGGGACGAACCATCGAAGACGAAGGCCTTCACATACACTGCACATCGTGTATGGAATACTCCGCGATACCACTTCGTTTGCTGCACAGGGCAGCCACTCCCAGCGTACATACATACGCAGCCCCGTAACGTGGGCAAAACGGCCATGCATTACTGGAAGGCGGGGTCAGCGCCTTTGTTCACACAGGCTGCTCGCAGGGGAGAACGCTTTGCTCCTGACTGCTGCCCTTGCATCAGATGGGCGGCTCTCTGGGAGAGGGTGCTGCAAAGAATCATGTCCTGTTCATCGCATTTGCCGAATGATTGTCCGTATTTTAGTGCGGAATTCACAAATTGTCAATATCCTTGGAACAAGTTCGGAGGATGCACTAATTCAGAAAAGCGTTCTGCAATAATTTTTAGGTGATTTTTGTTCATGCGTGAAACGAAGAAAACTATATACACCCACGAATGAAAAGAGTTCACGCCAAGGGCTTGACTTTCACACTTTGATGTGCTAAAGTGGTGATGCAAGAAAGAACCTGAACATTTCCGGAACAATTAAAAGAGGGAACGCTCCCAAAACCGGACAGTCCGCTGCGGCGGCAAGGAGAACATTCATGGCAGATAAAAATTCCAGAAGAAACCAGACCACCGATGCACTGTTTGATGCCATCCTCAGTCTGGAAACGCGGGAGGAGTGCTACAACTTCTTTGAAGACCTGTGCACTGTAAAGGAGATCTCGGATATGGCGCAGCGGCTGGAAGCGGCAAAGATGCTGCTGGACGGCAGAACCTACGATCAGATCGTGAAGGCGGTGGAGATCAGCACGGCTACCATCAGCCGCATCAACCGCTGCATCCAGTACGGCTCCGGCGGCTACCGCGAGACCATTGAAAAGGTGCGCGGCACCCGGAACCCGAAAAAGCAGGAGTAACACCGGCGTACCCGGCAGACATAGAATGGGGCGTACACCGCCCCTGACCGGACGAACGAAAGGAAGGTTTTATCATGTCTGCTGAGAACTGTATCGATACCACCCGCTGCCCCTGCCCCTGCCTGCCCAAGGTGACGCTGGAGCAGGCGGTCGTTGACCTTGTGGAGAGCATCGCTCTGCAGGAAAATGCCCTGAGCCACATCCTGTGCGCCGAAAGCCGGAAGATGGATGCCGCCATGAAACTGGACGGTCTGGACCTGTGCAAGCTGCTGGAAGTGAACGATTCGGCCACCAACATGGTGCACGCCGTGGCAAACCTGGAGCTGGTGCTCAAGGATAAGCTGGAGTTCGTCTCCAACAACCTGTACTATCCGCCTGCGGATGCCGCAGCGAAGTAAGAAGATGCTGAAAGGCCTGTCCGGATGCCGGGCGGGCCTTTTCTCTGCTTGAATGCATAATTTTTGTAAAAACCATTTGTTGGAATTGCTGATAACGGGATTCTGTGCTATACTATACAATGTATCACCATGAAAGTGAGGAAATTTACAAATTGCTGAACTACGATGCGATCCTGTTTGATGTGGACGGGACCCTGATCGATTCCGCTCCCGGTATCATAAATACATTAAAAGAAGTCTTTGCCAGGATGGGCGTGGACACCACAAATGTGAACCTGCGCCGCTACCTTGGCCCGCCGCTGCGCAAGAGCTTTGGTGAGCACTTTACCGACCCGGCCCTCATTGAAAAGGCCACCGACCTGTACCGCGACAGCTACGCCGTCAAGGGCAGCCACGAGTGCGCCGCCTACCCCGGTGCAGCAGAGATGCTGCAGCGCCTGAAGGACGCGGGCCTTGTGCTGTGCACCGCTACCTCCAAGCCCACGCAGGTCGTTACGCCCATTCTGGAAGAAAAGGGCCTTGCAGGCTATTTTGATTTTATCGGCGGCGCGTCCATGGACGAGAGCCGCGACACCAAGACCGACGTGGTGCGCCATGTGCTGGCCCAGCCCATGATGCAGGGCAGGCGGGTGCTGATGGTGGGCGACCGCAACGATGATATGCGCGGCGCAGCAGACTGCGGGCTGGATGCCGCCGGTGCGCTGTACGGCTACGGCAGCGGGGAAGAGCTGGAACCCTTCCACCCGGTGCTGCTGGCCGAAAGCTGCGCCAGCCTTGCAGACCAGATCCTGAACGGACAGGCATGACCGGAAGGCCCTGTGCCGGAAACGAAATGAATGGTGAGAGATATGAGAAATACACGACCGGAAAAGCAATCGCTTACTCCTATGCAGAAGCAGGCTGTGCTGGTGTGCAGTGTGTGCGCGCTGGCAGCCATTCTGACCATTGCCATTACCATGACGCTGCTCAAGCGCGGCAAGAACCCTGCGGCCCCGGTGGAACAGCCCTCCAGCGGGGTGCTGGTGCCGGGCGAAGAGGATATCTCGGATCACTACCAGATCAGCGAGACCTCTGCCGCCCTGCTGCCGGAGACCGCCGACGCGGGCGAGAGCTACCAGAAGGAAACGCTGTTCCTCGGCGATTCCAACACGGTGCGCCTGTACGCCAACGGCCTGATCAGCCTGCAGCAGTTCTGCGCCAAGGAGGGCATTGGCACCCATGCCGCCCTGAACGAGGGCATCGTTACCTTTAAAAAGGACAGCAGCACCTACACCATCGCGCAGGCCGTGGCCAAAATGAAGCCCCGCCGCGTGGTCATCATGCTGGGCACCAACGATACCGGCATGAGCGTGGACGAGTTCATCAAGAACTACACCGCGCTGGTGCAGGCCATTCAGGAAAGCTACCCCTACACCGACATCATCGTGAACACGGTGCCGCCGGTGCCCGCAAACCACGCAAACTACCCCCACATGGACCAGACCAAGATCGACGACTTCAACATGGCCCTGCTGTCCATGTGTGAGCAGATGGGCCTGAAGTTCCTCAACAGCGCCGAAGCGCTGAAGGATGCCAACGGCTATGGCCGCGAGGATTACTACCAGACCGGCGATATCCACCTGAAGCCCGTGGGCCTGAAGGCCATGCTGAGCTATCTGCGCACCCACGCTTACCAGACCGACGACCGTCGGCCCGACACCGCCAACATCCCCACCCGCGCCGAGTATACCCCGAACCCCAGCTCTGCGGTGACAGCACCCAGCAGCTCGGAGGCTGCAGGCTCTTCCGAAGAGCAGGGTGTGCTGTATCAGGCCAGCTACCGGGTGGACAAGACCGGCGGCACCCTTTCCAGCGGCAGCGACAGCGGCAAGACATCCCTCTCCTATGAAGTGACCAGCGCCGCCCAGTCCATCAGCGTGACGGCTGTGCCGCAGGACGGCTATGTGTTCGTCAAGTGGAGCGACGGCGTGACCCAGAAGACCCGCACCGATACGAACTTCAAGCAGAACGTGGACGTGACCGCCGTGTTTGCAGCGGCTTCCGTGCATATCAGCAGCACCGGCAAGGCCGTGCTGGGCGATTCCTACACCTTTACCGCAAAGCTGGGCGGCAAGCACCTCACTGCCGACAGCATCCGCTGGTACGCCAACGGTGCGGAAGTGCCGCAGGCGGCGGGCAAGACCACCGTCAAGGTGGAGATCGACCCCTCCATGCTCAATGCGACCTTTAAGGTGTACGCAGTGGCAAGCTACAACGGCTGCACCGTTACCAGCAACGTCCTGAATGTGACGGTCAGCGGCGTAAGCTCCGGCAGCTCGTCTCACAGCTCCGGCAGCTCTGGCAGCACGTCGGGCAGCAGTTCTTCCGGCAGCAGCTCTTCCGGTGCATCGTCCGGCACCACCTCCGGGGCATCCTCCGGGGCTACATCCACCTCCGGCAGCTCGTCTCACAGCTCTTCCGACAGCTCATCTCACAGCTCTTCCAGCAGTGAGAGCACGGCTTCCCCGGCAGGCTCGGCTTCTGCTTCCAACGGAACAGCCAGCTCTTCCCACAGCACCAGCTCGTCCCACGCGGACTCTGGTGAGAGCAGCTCGGCTTCCCATAGCAGCTCCAGCAGCGAGAGCAGCTCTGCAAGCTCTGGCAGCTCCCATGCGGCTTCGGAATCCAATGCCAGCAAGGAAGCCGCCAACGAGCAGTCCACATCCACGGACTCCGCGTCCTGAGGCTGTCACCCCGGCCTGCTGTGCCGCATAGGCTGGCAGGAAGGGAGGCGTTTGCATGTACTACGAGGAACCCCGCATCCCGGCGCTGCCCGGGGAAGAGAACGTGACCGACGGCAGCGTGGACGATTACGGCACCGACTGGGAGAACGTGGACAACGGCGCGCTGGAAGAGGAAATGGCAAAGTGTGCTGCCACCCCCTGTGATGTCAAAACCACCTGCCCGGACAACGACCCGGAGCAGACGGACGTACCACCGTACGAAATTGTAACAGAATGATGTGAAGCCAGCTCTGTTTACGGCAGGGCTGGCTTCTGCCTGTTGTTGAGCGCATGGCAGCTGAGGCCATGGCAGAAGGAAAAGAGGGAAGGTTTATGGCAAAATATTATTGCGTGCTGTTCGATGCAGACAACACCCTGCTGAACTTTGACGCAGCCGAAAGCAAGGCACTGGCCGAAACGCTGGTGAACTACGGCATTGAGCCGGATGCAGAAACGGTGCAGACCTACCGCACCATCAACTCGGAGCTGTGGCGGCAGCTGGAAAAAGGCCAGATCAAGCGGGAAAAGCTCATGGCGGAGCGGTTCACCCGCTTCCTCAAGGCCATTGATGCCGCCGGTGACGGAGCCGAGATGAACCGCTTCTATCTGGAACAGCTCTCCACCCACCCGGACCTGATGGGGCCGGAAGTGCTGGATGTGCTGCGGGAGCTTTCCGAGGTGGCAACGCTGGCCGTTGTGACCAACGGCTTCCAGAAGGTGCAGATCCGCCGTCTGGCCGAGAGCGGTGTGCTGAACTTTATGGAGGACGTGTTCGTCTCCGAGAAGATGGACAGCGAAAAGCCGAACCGCAGAATTTTTGATGCGGCCCTGCGCGCCCTTGGCGTGGAGAACCGCGAGCATGTGCTGGTGGTGGGCGACGGCCTGAGCAGCGACATTCAGGGCGGTGTGAATGCGGGCCTTGACACCTGCTGGTATAACCCCAGCCACGCCGAGAACCCCGGCAAGGTGGTGCCCACCTATGAGATCGCAGACCTGAAAGAGCTGTACCCGCTGGTGATGGAGCAGGAAGAGCTGGCCAATGTGGGCCTGAAGAACCGCCGCCACCAGTGCTGAGCCAATAAGCGGATGGAGAACGGGATCATAAAACTATGCTGATACATTTGGAAAAACTAGGCAAGAGCTTTGGCGAAAAGATCGTGCTGCACGATGTGACCGCCAGTGTCGAGCGGGAGGACCGCATCGGCATCGTGGGCCAGAACGGCGCGGGCAAGACCACCCTGCTCAAGATTTTGACCGGCGAGTACCAGGACTACGAAGGTGAGTTCAGCGTGACCCACGGCGTGACGCTGGGCTATCTGGAACAGAACGCAAAGCTGGATGCCACGCTGGATCTCTACGGCGAGATGCGCTCCACCTTTGCCCCTGTGCTGGATGCCATGGCCCAGATGCAGGTGCTGGAACGCAAAATGGCCGCGCAGCCGGACGACACGGAGCTGCTGGCCCGGCACGACCAGCTGCAGAACATCGTGGATGCCGCCGACGGCTACAACATGGATGTGAACATCAAAAAGGTGCTGTCCGGCATGGGCTTTGCGCAGGATACATGGCAGAAGAACATTGCGGTGCTCTCCGGCGGCGAGCTGACGAGGCTGCGGCTGGCAAAGCTGCTGCTGGAAAAGCCGGACGTGCTCATTCTGGACGAGCCCACCAACCACCTGGACTTTGCCACCATGGAATGGCTGGAAAACTACCTCAAAAGCTATTCCGGTGCGGTGCTGGTGGTCAGCCACGACCGCTACTTCCTCGATAACGTGTGTACGAAGATCTGGGAGGTCTCCTACCAGACCATGACCACCTACAAGGGCAACTTCTCGGCCTACCTGCCCCAGAAGGAAGCCGCCGATGCCCTGCGCCAGAAGCAGCACGATGCAGATGTGGCACTGGCCGAAAAGCTGCAGGACTACGTGGACCGCAACCTTGTGCGCGCCTCCACCACCAAAATGGCCCAGAGCCGCCGCAGGCAGCTGGAAAAGCTGGAGATCACCGAAGCGCCCAAGGACGAGACCAACCAGCTCAAGTTCCGGTTTGAATATGACGTAGAACCGTGGAACGAGCTGGTGCTGCTCAAGAACCTGACCATCAAAATAGGGGAGCGCACCCTGCTGGAACCCTTTACCTACACGGTGTGCCGCGGCCAGCGGCTGGTGATCGCAGGCCCCAACGGCGCGGGCAAGTCCACCCTGATGCAGGTGCTGGACGGCAAGCGCCGCCCCTCCGGCGGCATGGTGCGGCTGGGCACCGGCGCACGGCCCAGCATCTTTGCCCAGCAGCAGAACCGTCTGGGGCAGGGCCGGGTCATCGATGTGATCTGGAACAAGTACCCCCGCATGACCGAGCTGGAGGTGCGCAGCCATCTGGCAAAGCTGGGCTTCCGGGGCGAGACGGTGTTCAAGCCCTGCGAGGCGCTTTCCGGCGGCGAGCTGGCCCGCCTGCGCTTTGCGGAGATCGTGCTGGAACGGCCCAACCTGCTGTTTCTGGACGAGCCCACCAACCATCTGGACATCTACACCCGCGAAAATCTTACCGAGGCCCTCATGGCCTACACCGGCACGCTGCTGCTGGTCACCCATGACCGCCACCTGATGAACAGTCTGGCCTGCCCCATCCTCTACCTTGAGGACGGCAAGGCCACCCTCTACCCCAGCTACGATGCCCTGATGGGCCGCAACGCCCCGGCAACTGCCGTGCAGAAGGCCGCCGAACCGGCCAAGACCGGCTACGGCAGGGAGCAGCGCCGCCGCCGCGCCGAGCTGCGGGCCAAGATCAAGGCCTGCGAGGACGAGATGGAAGCCTGCGGTGCCCGCGAAGTGGAGTTGGACAACGAGATCAACTCCCCGGAGGTGTACAACGACCCCGACCTGCTGCGCCAGAAGAGCGACGAGCTGAGCGACCTGCGCTTCCATCAGGAAGAGCTGTTTGCCGCGTGGGAAGCTGCCATGGAAGAGCAGGAAAGCTACGAGCAGAGCCAGCAGACCGAAGAGTAAAGGAGAGTGCAGCATGCCCCAAAACAGACGCAGTTACGAAAAAACGCGCCGCATCGCCCTTTCCGGCCTGCTGTTTGCGCTGGCCATGGCACTTTCGTTCATTGAGGGCACGCTCACCATCCCGGGCCTTTTGCCGGGCATGAAGCTGGGCCTTGCCAACATCGTGGTGATGTACGCGCTGTTTTTCATGGGGCCAAGGCAGGCGCTGGTGCTGGACGTGCTCAAGGCACTGTTCGTGTTTCTGGTGTCCGGCTTCACGGCGGGCTTTCTCTCGCTGTGCGGCGGCCTTTTGTCCCTGCTGGTGATGTGGGTGCTCTACTACCTGCTGCCGGTGCGGCCCACCTGGTTCATCCTTTCCGTATGCGGCGCACTGGCCCACAACATCGGCCAGCTGCTGGGCGCGGGCGTGATCATCTCGTCCTCGCTCTCGTTCTACTACGCGCCGGTCATGCTGGTGCTGGGCCTTGTGATGGGCGCACTGACCTCCATTACCCTCAAGGCCCTGCTGCCGGCTCTTGGCAAAATGGGCTTCAGTACACAGGAAAAGCGGGGAGAATAACCAACCGTCCATGCATCACAGTTGCATTTTGGCCGGAAATCAGTATAATAAGGAAACAACCTGCTATTTTAAAGATAAAATCTCTTGCATACAGCGCTGCCGCCGTGGGAAAGTGCGCGGCAGCCGGGAGGTGTTTGCACTATGAGTGAAAAAGTTACCATCAAGGTGGAGCGCAAAAAGCTGCATCTGCCCACCATCGCCCTGCGGGGGCTGGTGGTGTTCCCCAACAATCTCGTCCACTTTGAGGTGGGCCGCGAAAAGAGCATTGCCGCCGTGGAGTGGGCAATGGCAAATAATTCCAACGTGTTTCTGGTGGCACAGAAGTCCATGGACACCACCGAGCCGCAGCAGGCAGACCTGTTCAGCTACGGCGTGGTGGCCGAGGTCAAGCAGGTGCTGCGCGTCTCCGGGGACCTTGTAAAGGTCCTGGTGGAGGGCAAGTACCGCGCAAAGCTCAGTGCACTGGATGCCAGCGGCGATTTTCTGCTTTCGGAGGTGCGCCCGGCCCCGGTGCGCGCAGGCAAGGCCGACGATGCCGTGGAGACCGAAGCGCTGCTGCGCGCCCTCAAGGCCGGGTTTGACGAGTACCTTGGCATGAACCCGCGCCTTGGCAAGGACGTGGTGTTTGCCATCGTTTCCAGCGACGACCCCGCCTTCCTCAGCGAGTACATGCCTGCAAACCTGCTGTTCCGCTACGAGGACAAGCAGGCTGTGATGGACGAGGGCACCCTGAACGGACGGCTGAAAAAGCTCATCGAGATGCTGCGCCGTGAGTGTCAGGTGATGAAAATTGAAAAGGAGATCGCGGAAAAGGTAAACGAGTCCATGGACAAGAACCAGCGCGATTACTACCTGCACGAACAGCTGCACATCATCAGCGACGAGCTGGGCGAGGGCGACGACACCCACGCCGAGGCCGACGATTACCGCCGCAGGATCACCGAGCTGCACCTTGCCGAGGACAGCGAGAAGAAGCTGCTCAAGGAGGTAGACCGCCTTGCCAAGATGCAGGGCTCCAATCAGGAGGCAACGGTCATCCGCACCTATCTGGACACCTGCCTTGACCTGCCGTGGAATACCTTTACGGTGGACGACCTTGATATCAGCCGCGCACAGCAGATCTTGGACCGCGACCACTACGGCCTGAAAAAGGTGAAGGACCGCATTCTGGAAACGCTGGCCGTGCGCAAGCTGGCACCGGACGTGAAGGCACAGATCATCTGCCTTGTAGGCCCTCCGGGCGTGGGTAAGACCAGTATTGCACGCTCCATCGCCGAAAGTCTGGGCCGCAAGTATGTGCGCATCAGTCTGGGCGGCGTGCGGGATGAAGCCGAGATCCGCGGCCACCGCCGCACCTACATCGGCGCGATGCCCGGCAAGATCATCACTGCCATGATCTCTGCCAAGAGCGCGAACCCCCTCATGCTGCTGGACGAGATCGACAAGCTGGCAGGCGACTTCCGGGGCGACCCGGCCGCAGCCCTGCTGGAAGCGCTGGACCCGGAGCAGAACAGCACCTTCAACGATCATTTCATCGATATCCCGTTCGATTTGAGCCATGTGCTCTTTATCACCACCGCCAACGATCTGGGCAGCATCCCCGGTCCCCTGCGTGACCGCATGGACGTGATCGAGCTGCCCAGCTACACCCGCGTGGAAAAATACAACATTGCCCGCAAGCACCTGCTGCCCAAGCAGCTCAAGGCCTGCGGCCTGACCGGCAAGGTCACGCTGAGCCAGAGCGCGCTGTACGGCATCATTGACGGCTACACCCGCGAGGCCGGTGTGCGCAATCTGGAACGCACCATCACCAGCGTGCTGCGCAAGTGCGCCCGCAAGATCGCCGCAGGCGAGGTGGAAAGCGTCTCCGTTACCGGTACCATGCTGGAACAGCTGCTTGGCCCCCGCTTCGTCAAGCCCGACTTCCTCAACCGCACCAACGCGGTGGGCATCGCCAACGGTCTGGCATGGACCAGCGTGGGCGGCGAGACCCTGCCCATCGAGGTGCAGGTGATGGACAACGGCAGCGGCAAGATCACCGTCACCGGTTCGCTGGGCGACGTGATGAAGGAGAGCGCTCAGCTGGCCGTTACGTGGGTGCGCGTGCACGCCGCCGAGTACGGCATCGACCCGGAAAAGCTCAAGAAGTGCGACCTGCACATCCACGCCCCGGAGGGCGCAGTGCCCAAGGACGGCCCTTCTGCCGGTGTCACCCTGACCACGGCGCTGGTGTCCTGCCTGTCCGGCATCCCGGTGCGCGGTGATGTGGCCATGACCGGCGAGATCACCCTGCACGGCAACGTGCTGCCCATCGGCGGCCTGCGGGAAAAGAGCATGGCGGCCTACCGCGAGGGCATGAAGACCGTGCTCATCCCCAAGGACAACGAACCCGACCTGTATGAGGTGGACGACGAGGTGAAGAAGAACCTCACCTTCCTGCCCATGCAGAGCCTGACACAGGTGCTGAACGCGGCCCTGCTCAAGCCCCAGAACGCAAAGAAGGCCAAGGCTCCCAGCCGCACCCATGCAAAGAAAAAGGCGGCAGACGCCGCCATCGTGCCGCCCACCGCAGAAAAGCCCCAGCCCGGCGCGGTGTGCTGAGAACAATAGAAACCCTCTCAGTCACGGCTTGCGCCGTGCCAGCTCCCCCGAAGGGGGGAGCTTAAGGGATGTTTTCCACCAGATGAAAGAGCTCCCCCTTCGGGGGAGCTGGCGAGGAACGAAGTGACGAGACTGAGAGGGTTTGACGTACCACAAGAAAGGAAAGCTCCATGAATTACAACAAAGCTGATTTCATTGCCAGCTACGGCATTTCCAGCCAGCTGCCCGAGAGCGACCGCCCGGAGCTGAGCTTTTCGGGGCGGTCCAACGTGGGCAAATCCAGCCTCATCAATAAGCTGTGCAGCCGCAAAAACCTTGCCCGCGTGTCCAGTACGCCGGGCAAAACGGCCACCATCAATTTCTATTCGGTGGACGACTGCTACTTTGTGGACCTGCCCGGCTACGGCTACGCCAAGGTGAGCAACGCCGACCGTGAGCGCTGGGACGACCTCATCAACAGCTATTTTGAAGCACCCCGCCACCACACCCTGCTGGTGCAGCTGCTGGACTGCCGCCACGCCCCCAGCGCCGACGATGAGCAGATGCTGCGCTACCTGCACTATCACCAGATCCCCTACGTGGTGGCCCTGACCAAGGCCGACAAGCTCAAAAAGAGCCAGCTGGCCAAGACGCTGGAAGACTTTGAGAACCTCTGCCGCCCCTATGGCTGCCAGAAGGTGGTGCTGACCAGCGGCGAGAACGGCTACGGCATCCCGGAGCTGCAGGCGGTGCTCAATGCCGCTGTGGCCGGGGAACAGGAAGCGGAGTAAACCATGGCCTACAACGAATTTGCCTATTTCTACGATGAATTCAACGGCGAGGCCGATTATGATGCCCTGTATGCCCACATCCATGCAAAGCTCAAGGAGCACGGCATCCAGGACGGCATCCTTGCCGACCTTGGCTGCGGCACCGGTGAGCTGACGTTGATGCTCACGCAGGCGGGCTATGATATGATCGGCATTGACCAGTCCGAGGAGATGCTCTGCGTTGTGCGCGATAAGGCCGAACAGCTGGGCCTTTCCGGCAGGCTGCTGCTTTTGCGGCAGGACCTGCTCAAGCTCGATCTGTACGGCACCATCCGGGGCGCGGTGTCCACCTTTGACACCTTCAACCACATCCCGGACCTCGACACCGCCATTGCCAACGCAGGCTTCTTTATGGAAAAGGGCGGGGTGTTCCTGTTCGATATGAACACGCCCTACAAGCACCGGAACGTGCTGGGCGACAACGCGTTCACCTTTGAGGAAGAGGATGCCGCCTGTGTGTGGCGCAACCACTACGATGCCGCCAACCGCCGCGTGGAGATCACCGTGGACATCGACTACCACGAGACCGGCGAGCACTTCCACGAGCAGTTCTGCGAGTACACCTATGACCTTGACACCATCCGCACCGCGCTGGAAAAGCACGGCTTTGCGCTGGAAAGCGTCTGCGACGGCGAGACCTTCGGCCCGCTGACCGAGGACAGCCAGCGCTATTTCTTCTGCGCAGTCAAGCAGTATACACAATTGGAGGGATAACTTTATGGCAAATCTGATCCGCGGCCTGTCGGAGAACGGCGGGGTCGTGTTCTGCGGCGTGGATTCCACCCAGATCGTCCGCAAGGCCGAAAAGCTGCACACCACCAGCGCCACCTGCAGCGCGGCACTGGGCCGTCTGCTCACCGGCGCGGCCCTGATGGGCTCCATGCTCAAGGACGACCGTGACCAGATCACCCTGCGTGTGTCCGGCGGCGGCCCGGCGGGCGTGGTCATTGCCTGCACCGACGGCACCGGCAACGTGAAGGGCTGCATCGATCACCCCTTGGTGGAGCTGCCCGCAAAGCCGAACGGCCACCTGGATGTGGGCGGCGCTGTGGGCAAAGACGGTGTGCTCACCGTCATCCGGGATAACCGCCTGCAGAAGGAGCCTACCGTGGGGCAGGTGCCGCTGGTCTCCGGCGAGATCGCCGAGGATCTGACCGCTTACTACGCCTACAGCGAGCAGGTGCCCACCGTCATGGCGCTGGGCGTGCTGGTGGACAAAGACCTGTCCATCCTGTGCGCAGGCGGCTTTATGGTGCAGCTGCTGCCCGGTGCCACCGATGCGGAGATCGATCAGCTGGAAAAGAACATCGCGGCCATGCCGTCCGTCACCACCCTGCTGCACGAGGGCAAGACCCCCGAGGACATGATGCAGCTGGCGCTGGCGGGTTTTGACCCCAACGTGCTGGACGAGCGCGATGTGCACTACCAGTGCGACTGCAGCGCCGAGCGCACCAAGGAGATGCTGTTCAGCCTTGGCCGCAAGGAGCTGGTGAGGATGCGCGACGAGGACCCCGCCTGCGAGGTGGTGTGCCACTTCTGCCACAGCAAGTACCAGTACGACCTCAACGACCTGCTTGCCGAGTACGACGCGCAGGCGGCGGAACGTGCCGCTGCAGAGCAGGGGACTTGACAAACCGCTAAAAAACAACTATACTGCAAATAGAAAAGGCGCTGTCCGCAATGGTCAGCTTCCCTTTGGCTAAGGAGTCAATAAGAATGACCGCTCAG
The DNA here is from genome assembly GCF_009679665.1 of Faecalibacterium sp. BIOML-A4. Lineage (NCBI taxonomy): Bacteria > Bacillati > Bacillota > Clostridia > Eubacteriales > Oscillospiraceae > Faecalibacterium > Faecalibacterium sp. BIOML-A4. The sequence goes on from NZ_WKZG01000001.1 coordinate 257,653, forward strand.
GTTTGGGAGTCTGGGGCGGTCATTTCTTATTGTTATGGATCTCTTTGAAGATTGCCCATGCGATCTGAAATGTAATCCCAACTGTGCCGCCAACAATGACGAACAGCTGCAGAACATCGTTCAACACCATGATGCATCCCCCCTTCCGCGTTTGCGAACGGGGGAACAAACAATAAGCTTTTACGTCCCCCGGACGCTTGCCGGAGGGAAGCATGACCACCTGCGCTTGCAGATAGCACCTTAACGCCACCCTTTTGGGGTGGCATTTTTAGTTTAGCATACTTTTTGGCGAATTACAACAGGAATCCTTTCACCCGCAGATGTCCGCTGCCACGGTGTAGGTAACGGTATAGTCCAGCACGGTGCCGTTCACGGTGCAGTCCTCTTTGCGGGCGATGCGCTCCGCGTCCGGCCATGCGGCGTACAGCGCCTGCAGGCTCTGCAGCCGGGCCAGCGCGGCGGCCTGCGCTTCGGTGCGGTGCAGCGTTTCCGGCTGCTGCACATAGCGGCAGGTCTCCTCCACAGAGCAGGGCAGGGCAAGGCCCAGCAGCGGCACCTCCGGCTGAAAGTGCCGGAGGACCACCGCCGCATGTTCCGGCGCAGGCGCGGCGGGCAAGGGAAAGGTGTGCCCGAACGCTGTCACCCGGTATGCGCGGGTGCACGCGCCGGTGTACTGCTGCACCGTCTCTTCCAAGGGCACGGTGCGGGTGTCGCTCCACTCAAACTGCGCAACCACCGTTCCGGCGGCGGGCGCAAAGATCAGGGTGCCGTCCCGCTCGGCGCGGGCTGTGCCAATGAGGCCCTGCCCGGCTTCCACCTGCTGGCCCGGCTGCACCAGCATGGTGCCGCTGGTAAGGTTCGTGCGCAGAACAGTGCCGCTGCATTTTGCCCGGATGCCATGCAGCGTTCCGGCGGCAATGTCCGGCTTGGGCCTGGCCGCGGCGGCTTCCACCACCAGCCGCCCTTTGGCAAAATTCAGGCTGGCCCAGGAGAACTCGCCGCTGTGCAAAAGGGCGTACTCCCCGGCGGTGAGCTTTGCCTCGGTCACAGCCGCACCGGGCTGCAGGCCCGCTTCCCGCAGGACGGCGCAGGCCCGCGCAGCCTGTCCGGTGGTGAGGGAAGAGGTGTCCGCATACCAGACGAACTGCTGTGCAAAGAGCAGCAGCGGCACAAACACCGCCAGCCCCGCCCAAAGCCCGGCCCGGCGCAGCAAGGGGCGCAGACGGAAATACAGCCCCAGCTTCCGGCGGATGCGCAGCCGCACCCGGTGCTTGCGGGCCAGCGCGGCAAGGCGCGGATACTGCCACGCGGCGCACCGCCCGCCAAACCCTCCCGGCAGGGCCGTTACCCCGTAGGGATGCAGCCCGGCCCGGGCGGCAGCGGTAAGCAGGGCTTCGGTGCTGCCATTGCATGCGGTGAACTCCACCGCGGCCCAAAGGCTTACCGGTTCCATGGGCACCTCCTAGTCATCCGCAAAGTCCGTGCGCACGAACCGCCCCCGCAGGGTCAGGCGGCTGGCGGTAAGGGTGACGATCTTCAGCCCGTCGCCGTAGATGGTCAACCGGCCATGGGGCATCTGCAGGCACAGCCGGTCGGGGCTGTAGGCCAGAATGCGGCAAAAGTGCTCCACCTCCATGCGGCCCCCGCTCAGGTAGACGGCAGGGGCGTGGTAAAAGCCCTGCGGCGGCTGACGGAACAGCAGGGCCAGCCAGCTTTGCAGCAAAAGCCGCTTTTTGCGCTTGGCACACATCCCATTCCCTCCCATCCCGCAGTTCTGCCCGCGGCGCGCTGCTACATATATATGGATGCGGAGGGCTGAGTTATGAATCGAAGCTGGAATTTCCGGCGGGGCGTGCTGCTGGCGCTGGCAGGGTACACGGCGTTTCTGGTGTTTGCCGCGCCGCAGCGCTGTGCCGATGCCCTGCAGGCGGGGCTGCGGCTGTGCGGCGGGCCGCTGCTGGTATCGCTGTTTCCGTTCCTCATCGTATCGGCGCTGGCGGCAGGCTGCGGGGCCGGGCAGTGGCTGGGCTTTGTGTTCCGGCCTGCGGCGCGGCTCATGGGCATCCGGGCAAAGGGCGCGGGCGGCGTGCTGCTCATTGGGGCCTTGGGGGGCTTTGCACCGGCGGCGGTGGCTGCGTCCGAAGCCGTGCGCACCGGTCAGCTCACTTCCCGGCAGGCCTCGGCGCTGCTGCCCGCCTGTGTGTGCAGCGGGCCGTCCTTTGTCATCCTCACAGTAGGGCAGCAGATGCTGGGCAGCCGCGCGGTGGGGGTGCAGCTGTTCGCGGCCCAGCTGCTGGCGGGATACCTCACGGCGGCGCTGCTGTGCCGGATGCAGGGCGGGGCCGGGCAGGCTCCACCCGCGCAGGGGGAAACCATTCCGCTGCCCGCACTGGACGCGGTGATCGCGCAGGCGGCAGTGACCTACCTGAAGCTCTGCGGCTTTGTGCTGTACTTCCGGCTGCTGGCGGCAGGGTGCGGGGCATTGCTGCCACAGCCGTGGGCGGCGCTGCCCGCCATGCTGCTGGAAGTGTGTTCCGGCTGCGATCAGGCTGCCCGCACCGGGCTGTGGGCCAGCACGCTGTGCTGCGCGGCGCTCAGTGTGCAGGGGGTGTCGGTGCTTTTGCAGGTGCGCACCATCTGCCCGGCCGAGATCTCGCTGCGGCCTTTGCTGGCAGCGCGGGCGGTGCATCTGCCGCTTTCGGTGGCGCTGTTCTGGCTGGGCAGCACCGTGCCGGTGCAGGCCGTGCAGACCTTTACCACCCTGACCGAACGGGTGGTGGTGCTGCGCCGTGTCCCGCTGGACTGCGCCCTGCTGGCCTTTGCCGTGTGCTGCATTACGGTGGAGGAGTTGGCGAGGAGTTAAGGTGCGGGCTGGGCTGTGGGCTGGGAGTTTCTCCAGCGAATGTCCGGGAAGTGGGGCCCCGTGCGTAAGCACAGGGGCGGAACCGTGGGTTCTGCAACTGCAACGACCGCCGCCAATGGCGGAAACAGGGAGTTGCCGTTGGGGCCGCGGCCAGCGAGACGCAAGCGAATGCGACGCGGCTGCTGGGTGCCGCAACCCGTCGCTGTTCGCGGAGAAAGCTGCCAGCACGCAGCCTATGGTTTCAGGGAACTTTATCAGGTGCTACTGTAGGAGCGTTATCTGAGCAAGTTTAAACTTTTAAACGATACAACGATTGAAAAGTAACTTTGTCAAGGTGAGAAAGTTCCATTGTTCTGAGAAAGTTCCAACTTTGTCAAATATCCGAACTTTGTCAAGCTGACAAACATCAAATTTATAACGTAGATCAGTATTTAAAATGGAACTTTGTCAGATGTTTCTCCACAGTAGCAGGTATACCAGCGATTCCTGCCATCTTTTCCACGTATCGCTTGCTTTGCGATTTGGCTGGACTTCGTGAGCTCACTGTACACACGGTTGTATGTACTGTCGCTGCACCCGATCTCCCGCAGGACGGCGGCGCGCAGCTCGTTGCTGGGCATCGACCCAAGGCGGCTCTCGGACAGAACGTTCAGGATGGCGCTGCGGGTGTCCTGCCGGGTCTCCGCCGTGCGCACCCGCCGCTCCTCAATGAAGTCGGCATCCTTCTTGTCGGTGTAGCCGTCAAACACGGCCCGCGCGGTCTTTACGCCCTCCACCTCCACATCGTCGATGTGCAGCAGCACCGTCTGCTGGGGGCGGGCGTAGCTGTTTTTCTCGTGGCTGAGATAAATTTTGCCGTCGTTCTTGGCGCGGCCCATCATCAGCACGCTGCGGGCCATGTCCCAGATATCCGAGCTGTCGGCCAGACGTGCGCGGCCGGAAACGCCCTGCTTTTTGTTGGAGTGCATCACGATGAGCACCGCGCAGCCCTGCTTTGCGGCAATGGCGCGCAGCGGCAGCAGGGCACTGCGCATCTGGTTGCGGCTTGCCATCTCCACATCGGCGGGCAGAAAGCTCTGCAGCGGGTCCACGATGAGCAGCAGCGGCCCGGCCTTGGCGGCAAAATCCGCCAGTGCCTGATCCTTGAGGGTAAGGGGCTGGCCGGTCTTGCCAAAGTAGTCGTCGGCGGTCAGCACCAGCACCCGGTTCATGTCGGCCCCGGCCGCCAGCAGACGGGCCTTGAGCACCTTGCCGGGGTCGTCCTCGCCCGCAAGCAGCAGCACCTTGCCGGTGTGCTGCGGCGGCAGCGGAAAAAAGCCGGAGGTCTTGCCCGCCGTCACATAGGCAATGAGCTGTGCCTGCCAGATGCCCTTGCCGGTGCCGCCGTCGGCACCCAGCAGCGACACTTCGCCCAGCGGCAGCAGCTGCGGCACCAGCCACGCCACGCTCTGCATGGGCACATCGGCCAGCAGGCCGGGCTGCGCCGCGCTGCCCTCCAGCGCAAGCTTGCGCTGCTTTGCGTCCGCGTTCACGGCTGCCATAAAGGCTGCGGGGTCGGCCTGCCACGCCTGCTTGCAGGTGTTGAGCCATTGATCGATCTTGTAATTGACGGCGGGCAGCTGCATGTTGCAGGCTGCGCCGCGCACGTCGTCCAGCAGGTCTTCCCGTGCAGCCGGGTCGGTCTGGTGGAACATTACCGCAAAGGTCAGGCGGCTGAACAGCTGCTGCTCGGTCCTGCAGGCATCCAGCATGTTCAGAAAGTCTGTGCGGTCCTGAATGGATACTCCCAAAATACATTTCTCCTTTCGCTGTGGTTTATAACTGGAAACAAAACCAAATGTTGTTGCTATAAGTATAACTCTGAAAAAACAACGTGTCAACAAATAGTTTTTGCGCAAAAAGCCACAGCTTCCGGGGCGAAAATGCACAGGAAAATGGGGAAAGAAAAAGAGAAGGCGGGCACCTTCTCTTGACAAAACGGCAAAAAATAACTATACTACAAATAGAAAAGGTGCTGTCCGCAATGGTCAGCTTCCTACCTTTACAATCAAGATTGACTGCACGGAGTTGGAAGGCTGTGGCAGTCAATCTTTTTTGTTGTCATCACATTTGCGCTGAGAAAACTTCTCCAAGACCTCAACGGTCAGGCGAACTGCATCAAGGATCAGACTCAACAGCATGAGAATGACCGTGAGCAGAGTGAAAAGCTCCATCAGGCTCATTGATATCCCTCCCTTCGCCTTCAAGGCTCCGGGCAGGGTACTTCCAAAAAAGTTTCCTCCCGGAACCTCTGCTTCATTCCATGTAGAAAGAGCAGCGATACAGGGCAGGAAGCATGACCACCTGCGCTTGCAGACAGCACCTAATCACCGCCTTTTCAGGCGGCATTTTTAGTTTAACATACTTTCTGACGAAATACAATAAGAACCCAATGCAAAAGGCCGCTGCACGGTTCACATGCAGCGGCCTTTCCGTATTCAGCGGCGGTTTACTGGATGCCGGTCACAGGGTAGTCCTGATCCTCAACGGCCTTCTTCAGCACGTCGTCGGCGACCTCGGCGTTCAGGGTGACGATGGCGGTGCCGGCCTCGTGGCTCACCACGGCCTCGTCCACCTCGGGCAGGGCTTCCAGAGCCTTCTTCACGCGGGCTTCGCAGTGGCCGCACATCATGCCTTCCACTTTCAGGGTCTTTTTCATAGCAGTGTCCTCCTTGGTACTCTCTTTATTTGCAACCGCTGCGGGCTGTGCGGAGACAGCGGGCAGGGAAGCAGCATTTTTTGCCGCACGATCGTGCTTTGTGCTGTGCACGTCGAACAGGTTCAGGCGCAGGGCGTTGCTTACCACGCAGAAACTGGAAAGGCTCATGGCAGCAGCACCGAACATGGGGTTCAGCGTCAGGCCGAAGGGGATGAACACGCCTGCGGCCAGCGGGATGCCGATGATGTTGTAGATGAACGCCCAGAACAGGTTTTCGTGGATGTTGCGCAGGGCAGCGCGGCTCAGGCGGATGGCGGCGGGCACGTCCGACAGCTTGGAGTTCATCAGCACCACGTCCGCCGCGTCGATGGCAACGTCGGTGCCTGCGCCGATGGCGATGCCGGTGTCGGCACGGGTCAGGGCCGGGGCATCGTTGATGCCGTCGCCCACCATGGCCACCTTGCCGGATGCCTGCAGCTGGCGGATGACCGCTTCCTTGCCGTCGGGCAGCACACCTGCGATCACCTCGTCCACACCGGCCTGCCTGCCAATGGCAGCAGCGGTGCGCTGGTTGTCACCGGTGAGCATCACCACGCGGATGCCCATGGCCTGCAGCTCCCGGATGGCGCGGGGGCTGTCCTCCTTGATGGTATCGGCCACCGCGATGATGCCCAGCAGACGGCCTGCTCCGCCGAAGAACAGGGGCGTTTTGCCCTGTGCGGAAAGGGCTGCGGCCTTCTCCTGCAGCTGTGCGGGCACGGTGACTTTGGTGCCGATAAAGGACGCATTGCCGCCAAAGATCTCCACGCCGTCCAGCTTTGCGGCCAGACCGTTGCCCGGCAGGGCGGCAAAGCCGGATACCTCGGGGGCGGTGAGCTTCTGCGCGTCGGTGCAGGCCAGCACGGCCTTTGCCAGCGGGTGCTCGCTCTTGCGCTCCAGTGCGGCGGCAAGGGTGAGCAGCTCCGTCTCGGAAACGCCCTCGGCGGGCAGAATGTCGGTCACTTTTGGTTCACCGCTGGTGATGGTGCCGGTCTTGTCCAGCGCCACGATCTGGGTGCGGCCTGCAGCTTCCAGCGAAGCGGCGGTCTTGAACAGGATGCCGTTCTTTGCACCCAGACCGTTGCCCACCATGATGGCCACCGGCGTTGCCAGACCCAGCGCACAGGGGCAGCTGATGACCAGCACGGAGATGCCGCGGGCCAGCGCATAGCCCAGCTCCCGGCCCAGCAGCAGCCACACGATGGTGGTGACCACCGCGATGGTAATGACTGCAGGCACGAAGAAACCGGACACCGTATCGGCGATTTTTGCAATGGGAGCCTTGGTGGCGGCGGCATCGCTGACCATCCGGATGATCTGGGCAAGGGTGGTGTCCTCGCCCACGCGGGTGGCCCGGCACTGCAGGAAACCGGACTGGTTGGTGGTGGCAGCGCTCACCTTGTCGCCTGCAGCCTTGTCCACGGGGATGCTCTCGCCGGTCAGGGCGCTCTCGTTCACGGCGCTGGTGCCTTCCAGCACGATGCCGTCCACGGGGATGTTCTCGCCCGGGCGCACCACAAAGATGTCCCCCTTCTGCACCTGCTCGATGGGCACGGTCACTTCGGCACCGTCCCGCAGCAGGGCGGCGGTCTTGGGGGCAAGCTTCATCAGGCTCTTGAGCGCGTCGGTGGTCTTGCCCTTGGAGCGGGCCTCCAGCATCTTGCCCACCGTGATGAGGGTCAGGATCATGGCGGCGGACTCGAAGTAGAACTCCATCATATAATGCATGACCAGCTCGCTGTTGCCGTCCACCTGCGCGCGGGTCATGGCGAACAGGGCGTAGGTGCTCCACACAAAGCTTGCCATGGAACCCATGGCCACCAGCGTGTCCATGTTGGGCGAGCCGTGGAGGAGGCCCTTGAAGCCGTTGATGAAGAACTTCTGGTTGATGACCATGACGATGCCCGCCAGCAGCAGCTGCACAAGGCCCATGGCGATGTGGTTGCCGTCGAACCAGCGGGGCAGGGGCCAGCCCCACATCATGTGGCCCATGGAGAAGTACATCAGCACCAGCAGAAAGCCCAGCGACGCAATGAGCCGCCGCTTGAGCTTGGGGGTCTCGTGGTCGGCCAGCGCGTCAAGGTCGGCGCTGGTGGAGCTGGCAGCCGCCGCGCCCGCACGCTTGGGGCTGGCACCGTAGCCTGCATCCTGCACGGCCTTGATGATCTCGGCAGAGCTGGCGGTGCCCTCCACGCCCATGGAGTTGGTCAGCAGGCTCACCGAACAGCTGGCAACGCCGGGCACTTTGCTCACGGCCTTCTCCACCCGGGCGGAGCAGGCTGCGCAGCTCATGCCGGTAACGTTGTATTGTTCCATAAAATATCACTCCTACGTTGAGTATGCACAGGAAAGGGCTTCTTATTTCATGAGCTTGGGCAGCAGATTCACCAGCTCGTCCAGCTTTGCCTCGCTGCCCGCGCGCAGGTCGTCCGCCACGCAGGTGGAGATGTGCTGTGCCAGCAGCTCTTTGGAAAAGCTGTTCAGCGCCGAGTTCGCCGCCGCCACCTGCACAAGGATGTCCACGCAGTAGGCATCCTTTTCCAGCATGCCGCGGATGCCGCGCACCTGCCCCTCGATGCGGCTGAGCCGGTTCAGCAGGGCCTTGTGTTCCTCCGGGGTGCGGTCCTTGTGGCGGCAGCAGGAGGGGGTGACGCTTTCGGTGGGCACAGCGGATGCGTCAACGGCCGGAGCCGTGGCAGCTTCGGGCTGGGCGGGCGTGCCGCAACAGCAGCAGGGCTTTTTCTCGTTGTCCATAAAATATCTCCTTTACCCATAGGGGGTATACTTCTTACAGCATGAGTATAGCACAGCAAACCCGATAAATCAAGTAGGGAATTGAAAAATACAAACAAAAAGAGGGAAGGCACTGCAAATGCCTTCCCTCTATCAAATCACTTTTACTTCTCCAGAATCCGCGGCACAAACAGGCCCAGCATCTTGCCCCACCAGTACCACTCGTGGGAAACATCGCCGCCCCAGATCTCGAGGTGGGCGGGCAGGCCCTGTGCGGCCAGCACATCGGCCAGCGCCTGCGTGTCGGCTTTGGCATCGTCCTCGTAGGCACCCTGACCGGCGCAGAGCATCAGGCTGTTCTCCTCGGCCTTGGCCAGAGCCAGCTTGTCGGCGATGCCGTTCTCGGCCAGATACTGCAGGGGAGAGCAGCGCAGCACCAGATCGTCGGCTTCACTGCCCCAGAAGCGGGCCAGATCGTAGATGCCGGAAAGGCCGATGGCACCGGCAAAGAGCTTGGGACGGCGCAGGCGGCAGTTGACGGCGTGCACAGCGCCAAGGTCGATGCCCACACACCACAGCTTGGCATCCTTTGCGGCACCGTTCAGGGCCAGCACCCGGGGAGCCAGCTCGGCGGTAAGGTAGACGAAGTACTTTTCCTCCATCTCGGCGCGGCAGCGCACCGGGATGTCGCCGTTCAGTACGGCCTCGCCGTCAATGCTGTCGGCGCAGAACAGCTGCACCTTGCCCTCGTTCAGCAGCGGGGCAATGGCATCGGGCATACCGTTGTTCTCCCAATCATAAAAGCGGCCGCCGCGGGCAGGCAGGGCCAGCACCGGCACACCGGCGCTGCCGTATACCTTGAATTCCATCTCGCGGTTCAGCACGCTGCTCCACTCTTTGTAATAGGTACCCTGGATCATAAATCAAGCACTCCTTGTTTCTATATTCACCGGCCCGGGCGTAGTCGCTGCACGTCGGTGCCGGTCGTTAGCGATCAAAAGAAAGCTTTCTCTGGAAATATCACACGAACTGGTTGCGCTGGGCATCGTACTCGTAGCCCACGGCTTTGAGCTTTGCGCAAAGGTCGGCCTTGTCGGCATCCAGATCTTCGCACAGAGCATCGAGGTTTTTGTAAAAATCACGCAGCTTCAGGTTCACCACGCTCAGCAGCATGATGGGATCGTTGGGCAGAGCCATGTGTTTTGCCTCCTTACAGCAACAAAAAAAGCCGGCCACTCGACAAAGTGACCGGCCACATACACCAAATTAGACAGCGCGGGTAACTTTGCCAGCGCGCAGGCAACGGGAGCATGCGTAGACGTACTTGGGAGAACCCTCAACGACCGCCTTGACACGACGGACATTCGGCTTCCAGGTACGGTTGGAACGACGATGAGAGTGAGAAACCTTGATACCAAAGGCAACACCCTTGCCGCAGCATTCACATTTAGCCATGGTACTTGCACCTCCTGCAGTGAAGTAAGGAATCAAAATAATCAGCTTGACTATTGTAGCAGATTACCGGGCAAAATGCAAGCCTTTTTTCAAAAAATATTGCGGTTTTTTGGAAAACTGCCCCGATGCACTCAGATGCTGTTTTTTGTTACGACCCCTTGTGTGAAAATGTGATTTGGAGCAGCCCGCACGCTGCGACAAATCACGAATTAAAAATAAAATTCCGCTGAAATGATCAGAGCGAAGCGGAGATCATTTTAAATCGTCTGGACACCCCTTGTCTAAAACCTCAAAAAATAGTATTATATATGGTATACTGAAAAAAGGCAGGAATATCGAATGACCTCTCAGGGCATCTATTATCTCATCCGCGCGCTGGTGGCGCTGGTGGCCATCCCCTTCCACGAGTGCGGCCACGCGCTGGCGGCATGGCTGCTGGGCGACGACACCGCAAAGCGGCAGGGGCGGCTTTCGCTGAATCCCTTTGCCCACTTTGACCTGCTGGGCACGCTGTGCATGGTGTTTGCGGGCGTGGGCTGGGCAAAGCCCGTCTCCACCGACCCCCGCAATTTCAAAAACCCCAAGTGGGGCATGGCCCTCACCGCGCTGGCTGGCCCTGCGGCAAACATCCTCCTTGCCTATGTGGGCATGGTGGTGTGGAAGCTCATGTACTACTGGGCACCGGTGAACGATGCCGCCATCTACATTGCCATGTTCCTGCAGTACCTTGTGCTGATGAACGTGAGCCTTGCCGTGTTCAACTTGATCCCGGTGCCGCCGCTGGACGGCAGCCGCATCCTGCTGGTGGTGCTGCCCCGGCGCATCTACTTTGGCCTGATGAAGTACGAGCGCTATATCATGATCGCCCTGCTGGCGGCAGTGTGGTTCGGCGCACTGGATACGCCGCTGTACTACCTGAACAACATCGTGTGGGAGCTGCTGGGCAAGGGCACCGGCTACATTGATAAGATCGCGTATTCCATCTACTATGCCGGCCTTGGGACGGTGGTGTGAGCGTGGCAGAAGAACTGACCTTCCATCTGGAAGATTTTGACGGCCCGCTGGAATTATTGCTGGCGCTTGTGGCCAAACATAAGATGGACCTGCACAACATCCCCATTCTGGAGCTGATCGACCAGTACACCGCCACGGTGGCGCGGGCCGACCCGGACCCGGAAGCCGCCAGCGCCTTCATCGAGATGGCCGCGCGGCTGGTGGAGATGAAAAGCTACCTGCTTTTGCCCCGCAGCGAAGAGGGCGAGCGCATGAAGCAGGAGTTCACCGGCCAGCTGATCGAGTACGACCAGTGCCGCCGCATGGCTGCGCTTTTGCGCCAAAAGGCCGAAGCTGCGCCGGTTTTTGTGCGTCCGCCCATGGAGATGGAATTCGATAACACCTACGACCTGCACCATGCGCCGCAGGTGCTGGCGGATGACTGGGCCGTTCTTTCCGGCCGCACCAAGCTGCGCCGGGAGCCTACCCAGCAGCAGTTCGAGCCGCTGGTCACAGCGCCCATGGTGTCGGTGACGAGCCGGGTGGTGTACATTCTGCGGCACCTGATTGCCGGTACAGCGGCAAAAATAAGCCAGCTGTTCAGCCGTCAGCAGACCCGCAGCACCAACGTGGCCACCTTTCTGGCCTTGCTGGAGCTGGTGCGCGGCGGCCGTGTAAAGCTGGACGACGAGGGCCGGCTGACCATGCAGCGGGGCCGCATCCAACGTGATAAGGAGAAGGAATGAACCAGAAACAGATCCGTGCAGCCGTGGAAGCCATGCTGTTTGCCAGCGGCGACCCCATTGGTGCCGACAAGCTGGCCCAGGCGGTGCAGCTGCCGCAGCTCAGCGTGGAAGCCGCGCTGGAAGCCCTGCGGGAGCGCTACGCCCGGGAGGACAGCGGCCTGTGCCTGCTGCACCTGAACACCCGCTGGCAGCTTGCCACCAAGACCGAGTGGGCCGACTGCATCCGCCGCCTGCTGGACAGCCGCCGCGCAGTGCCCCTTGGCCCCGCCGCCATGGAGACCCTGACCGTGATCGCCTACAACCAGCCGGTGTCCCGCGCCTTCATCGAGCAGGTGCGCGGCGTGGATTCCTCGTCCAGCGTGTCGGGCCTGCTGGAAAAGGGCCTCATTGAGGAAGCCGGACGCCTTGACCTGCCGGGCAGGCCGGTGAGCTTCCGCACCACCGACACCTTTTTGCGGGTGTTCGGCCTTTCTTCTCTGGCCGACCTGCCGCCGGTGCACGGGCAGGAGACTGAAACGAACGCATCACCGACAGAAAGTGAGGGGTAACGCATGGGAGCATTCCTCGCCGCGCTGGGCGCAGTGCTGCTGTTCATCCTCCGGGTGATCGGCATTCTGCTGCTGGTGGTGCTGATCTTACTGGTGCTGTTGCTGCTGTGCCCCTTCTGCGCAGACCTGTGCTGGGAGCACGGCGTGCTCACCGTAAAGGCCGGTGCGCTGGGCATCACCTTCCCGGTGTTCCAGTACCCGAAGCCGGAGCCGCCGCCTGCACCGGAAAACCCGGAGCCGCCCAGGGGCTTTGGCAAGGTCAAGGCAAAGTTTGCCGCATGGCGGGCCGAGCGCAAGCGGAAAAAGGCAGAGGAGAAGGCCCGCAAAAAGGCCGCCGCCGCTGCCGCCAAGGCAAACAAGCCCGCCCAGCCGCGCAAAAAGGCAAAGATCACGCTGGAGATCCTCTGCACCATGCTCAAAGGTGCGGGCACTTTGACCAAAGCTGTGTTCGGTGCGCTGCGCATTACAAAAATACAGGTGCGCCTTGGTGTGCGCGGGGAGGACCCCGCCGCCGCTGCCCGCAGCTACGGCAAGCTGCAGGCGTGGCTGTACCCGGTGCTGGGCGTGCTGGACCGCTTTCTCTGGCTGCAGTTCGATGAGCTGCGCATCCTGCCGGACTTTGGCAGCGGGCAGCCCACCGTGGAGGACCGGGTGTCCTGCCGGGTGAGCGCGCAGGCACTGTTCATCGTCCTTGCGGCGGTGCGGGTGCTGTACGAGTTCTGGCGCAAAAAAGTATTGGACATCTTCCTATAATGTGGTACACTATACGTGTATCCGGATCTGCAGACAACGGGCCTTTGCCCGAATCAAACCGATAAAGGAGAGCTGTTTTATGGCTGAGCATCCCATTCAGGGCCTGATGAACGTTACCATGGAGAAGATCCACCAGATGGTGGACTCCAACACCATCATTGGCAAGCCCATCATCACCGAGGACGGCACCACCATCCTGCCGGTTTCCAAGGTGAGCTTTGGCTTTGCCTCCGGCGGCACCGACTTTGACGGCAAGAACGCCGCCAACAAGGACCTGTTCGGCGGCGGCTCCGGTGCGGGTGTGAACATCCAGCCGGTGGCCTTCCTCGTGGTAAAGGACGGCTGCGTGCGCACCATCCAGCTGTCGGACAACGCCGACACCATCAACCGTGCCCTGACCATGCTGCCGGAGCTGGTGGACAAGGTTGCCGCCCTCATCAAGAAGGACGAAAAGAAGGAAGAGCCTGCTGCTCCTGCGGAGCAGTAAGGGAGGGGGCTTGGCACCGGACACTCCGTCCCGCCTGCGCTCGCCAGACCACCAGCGTGGTGTAGCCCTCGCACTTCCCGTCGGGCTTTTTTGTCGATTTTAGTCGCAGCCTGCACTTTAGACATGGCTTCGCGCATCTTGCCGGAGTATCCGGTGCCGATCCCGGCAGGACGGCAGGGAGTTTCTCCAGCGAATGTCCTGGGGGTGGGGCCCCGGCGCGCAAGCGTTGAGGCGGGACTGGAGTCCTGCAACGGCAACGACCGCCGCCAGCGGCGGAAACAGGGAGTTGCCGTTGGGGCCGCGGCCAGCAAGACGCAAGCGATAGCGAAGCGGCTGCTGGGTGCCGCAACCCGTCGCTGTTCGCGGAGAAAGCTCCCTGCTGGCCTGCTAACTACTATCGCCGTAACTGTGAGCTTCCAACTCACAGTTTTGATACAGGCGCACCCGCACCCCAAAACAGGGGAGAGGTGCGCGTTTTGAGCGCCGGGAGGCGCACAAGGAGTTTAATTATGGCAGAAGAACGTATTCAAAAGATCATGGCTGAACAGGGTCTGTGCTCCCGCCGTGCCGCAGAACAGATCATTGCCGAGGGCCGCGTGAAGGTCAACGGCCACCCCGTCAAGGTGGGCGACAAGATGGACCCCAACCGCGACGTGCTGCACGTGGACGACGAGCGCATCTATATCCGCAAGGATCAGCAGATGTACTATCTGGCCCTGTACAAGCCCCGCGGCTATGTGACCACCGCCAGCGACGAGCTGGGCCGCAAGACCGTGATGGAGCTGGTGAGCGATATCCCCGCCCGCCTGTACCCGGTGGGCCGTCTGGATAAGGACAGCGAGGGCCTGCTGCTCATGACCAACGACGGCGCGTTTGCGCAGGCCGTCACCCATCCGTCGGGCGGCATCTCCAAGCTGTACCGCGTCACCGTGCAGCCCCGCGCCGATGAAAGCCAGATCCTGAAGCTGAGCAGCGGCGTTGTGCTGGACGACGGCACCAAGACCATGCCCTGCGCCATCAACGTTGTCACCGACGAGCCGGGCCGCACCGTGATGGAAATGACCCTGAAAGAGGGCAAGAACCGCGAGATCCGCCGCATGTGCGAGACCGTGGGCCTTGAGGTGGTGCGCCTGAAGCGCAACGCCGAGGGCGTGGTGAAGCTGGGAATGCTCAAGCCCGGCACCTACCGTGAGCTGACCAAGGCAGAGATCAACGGTCTGCGTGCCGCTGCCGCCAAGGGCCGCGCCCAGACCCGCAGCGCCGCAGTGCAGTCCAAGGCTGCCGAGCGCCGCCCCCGCGGCCCGGTGGGCAAGGGTACTGCCCCCAAAAAGCGGAAGTAAATACACCTGTAAAGGGGAGAAGTGTCCAAAGATGCTTCTCCCCTTTTTGCTGCTGGGTGGAAAGATGAAGAACTGTCAGCTCTTCACCTTTCAGGTGAGAAAAATTGCAGCCTGCCGCAAATACACCGAAAACGGACGCACCTGCAACGAAAATTGCGGTACGGCCCTGCGGCAGGACGGGCTGTGCACGCGGGAAAGACAAAGAATACTTTTGACAACAAAAGTTCATCTCACTGAAGCGCCCCTGTTCTTCGACCAAATTTGTGCTATAATACAAAAGCAACGCTTCGCCCGGCCCCGCAAAGGGCAGGGCAGAGCAGAACGGAAAACAAGGAGTTTGGAATCATGGAAAGAGAAAAACTGAAGTCCCGCTTGGGCTTCATTCTGCTTTCAGCGGGCTGTGCCATCGGCATTGGCAACGTGTGGAAGTTCCCTTATATTGCTGGTCAGGGCGGCGGCGGCGCGTTCGTGCTGTTCTACCTGATCTTCCTCATCATTCTGGGCCTGCCCATCATGACCATGGAGTTTGCGGTGGGGCGTGCTTCCCGCAAGAGCCCGGTGCGGGCCTATCAGGCACTGGAAAAGCCGGGCCAGAAGTGGCACATCCACGGCTACCTCACCCTCATTGGTTGCTATCTGCTCATGATGTTCTACACCACCGTGGCAGGCTGGATGCTGCACTATTTCTACATGACCGCCACCGGTAAGCTGGCAGGCCTGAACGCCGATCAGGTGGCTGGCAAGTTTACCGAAATGCTGGCAGACCCCGGCGTGATGACCTTCTGGATGGTGTTCGTGGTGGCACTGGGCATCTTTGTATGCGCCAAGGGCCTGCAGAACGGCCTTGAGCGCGTGACCAAGGTCATGATGATCGCCCTGCTGGTGATCATGATGGTGCTGGCCGTCAACAGCCTGTTCATGCCCGGCGCAAAGGAAGGCCTGAGCTTCTTCCTCGTGCCCGACTTCGGGCGCATGAAAGAGGTGGGCGTGGTCAACACGCTGGTGTCCGCCATGAATCAGGCCTTCTTCACCCTGAGCCTTGGCATTGGCGCAATGTCCATCTTTGGCAGCTACATCGGCAAGGAGCACTCCCTGCTGGGCGAGTCCGCCCGCATCGTGGTGCTGGATACCTTCGTGGCCATCACCGCCGGTCTCATCATCTTCCCGGCCTGCTTCACCTACGGTGTGGACCAGACCAGCGGCCCCAGCCTGATCTTCATTACCCTGCCCAACATCTTTGCCAACATGGCCATGGGCCGGTTGTGGGGCTCCCTGTTCTTCCTGTTCATGGCCTTTGCAGCGCTTTCCACCGTGCTGGCCGTGTTCGAGAACATCATCTGCTGCGGCATGGAGCTGACCGGCAGCAGCCGCAAGAAGTCCAGTCTGGTGAACTTCGTGCTCATCACTCTGCTTTCGCTGCCCTGCGTGCTGGGCTACAACGTGTGGGCATGGGACGGCTTTGCCGTGTTCGGCGGCGCTGTGCTGGATCTGGAGGACTTCCTCGTGAGCAACCTGTTCCTGCCGCTGGGCAGCTTGGTGTACCTGCTGTTCTGCGTTACCAACTACGGCTGGGGCTGGGACAACTATAAAAAGGAAGTCAACACCGGCAAGGGCCTCAAGATGCACGACTGGATGCGCGGTTACCTGACCTGCGTGCTGCCGGTGATCGTGCTGTTCATCTTTGCCTTTGGCCTCTACGATAAATTTCTCTGATAGTTACTTTGGCCCCTCTTACTGCAAGAGGGGCCTTTTGCGGCAGAAAGGAACCTTCCATGCATATCCTGATCTGTGACGACGATGCGGCGTTCGGCGCGCGCATGGCAGAATATGTCACCGTCTACTTTACCGCCCGCAGCGTGCAGGTGCACACCGCCGTCTGCACCAGCGCAGCCGAGGTGCTTGCAACGCCGGGGCTGGAGCTGTATCAGCTGGCGTTTCTGGACGTGGACATGCCCGGTGCAAACGGCATGGTGCTGGGCCGTCAGCTCAAGCAGAAGTGTCCCGGCCTGATGCTGGTGTATGTTTCGGCCTATCTGGAATTTGCGCTGGAAGGCTACACGGTGAACGCCTACCGCTACCTGCTCAAGCGGGACATTGCGCGCACCCTGCCCAAGTGTCTGGACGACCTGCTTGCCGCCCTGACCGACCAGCGCAAGACCCTGACGGTGCACCACAACCGCACCGAAACGGAAATTCCGCTGGATCAGATCTATTATCTGGAAAGCGACCTGCGCCAGATCAACGTCTACGGCGACATTGCCCGCCGGCCCATCTGCACCTACTACGGCAAGATTGCCGACCTGCCGCCCATGCTCTACGAGAACGGCTTTTTGCAGGTGAGCCGCAGCGATGTGGTGAACATGAAATATGTGCGCAGCATCCGCAGCTACCGCGCCCTGCTGAAAAACGGGGTGGAGCTGAGCGTGAGCCGCGCAGGCTATGCGGCCATCCAGAACGCATATCTGGAATGGAAGGGGCAGTATGTGGATGAGTGATGCATTTGCGGAAATGATGCTGGGGCATCTGGTGTGTCTGGTCCAGGGGAACGCCTTTATTCTGGTGGAGTGGGCCTATCTGGGCAGGGGAAAACTGCGCTGGCCGGTTCTGTGGGCAGAGCTGCTGTGTATGGGGCAGCTGGGCCTGTCACTCGCAACAGGAATGTCATTTTTCAATGTGCAGAGCGTCCTGCTCAATGTGCTGTACCTTTTTGTTACGGCGCAGCTGTTTGGCGGAACCTTTGCCGATAAGCTCACCGCCTGCCTGATCAACGGCACCATGTGCCTGCTGGTGGAGAACACGGTCAACTATACCTACTCCTGGTTCACAGGAGTGCGCACCGGCGAAGCATGGCAGCACCCCGGCTGCCTGATCGCGCTGTGCGCCGCGAACCTTATCGTGGGTGCAGCAGTTGCGCATTCCCTGTACAGCTGGAACCAGAAGTGTGCTCTGCAGCCGCTGCAGGCGCTGGTGATGTCCTTTTTCCCCGGGGTGGCTGTGGTGCTGAACATCGTGCTGATGGTCACAGGGACCCAGCAGCCCGCTACCCGGATGACCATGCTGCTCACCTTTGGCATGAGCGTGGCGGTGCTGGTGCATATCGCCATCGTGCAGATGTTCAACGATCAGGTGGTGCAGCGGCAGAACTCCCGCTACCGTGCTCAGCTGGAACAGCAGCGTGCCGAAGCCCTGCTGGATTCCTACACGGAACAGCGCCGCCTGACCCACGAGTTCACCAACCACATGACAGCCCTTACCGCCCTGCTGGATCAGGGGGATCTGAAAGGCGCACAGGCCTACATTGCCAGCGTGAGCAAAACGGTGGCGGCGGGCACCACCATCATGGATACCCACAACCCGCTGCTGGATTCCATTCTGAGCAAAAAATACGAAGAAGCGGAAAAAGTTGGCGTGAACATTTACTTTGACCTGTGCGATCTCAAGCGGATGCCCTTCGACAGCATGGATATGGTCATCGTGCTCTCCAACCTTCTGGACAACGCCACCCGCGCCGCAGCGCAGGCCCTGCCGCCGGAGGTGCATGTGCGCATCCGCAAAACGCCGGAAGAATATCTGATCTCGGTGCGCAACCGCGTGCAGGAAGACCTGCTGCTGGAGGAGGGCAAGCTGCCCGGCACCACCAAAAAGGAGAGCGGCCACGGCATGGGCCTTGCCAACGTGCAGGACGTGCTGCGCAAGTACGGTGCCGAGTACACCGTGAGCTGCCGCGACCGGTGGTTCCGGTTTACCTGCGCCATCCCGTGCGCAGTTCATGACATGAGCACCGACAATTTATGACATGTTCTGTGCAACAGGCACGCAACAATGCTATACTAAGGCCAGTAAAGGTGACCTCCTGCCGGGGCAGGGCGGATTTGCGGCCAAAGGAAGACCTGGTGAAGCTTTGCCCCCTGTGCAGTGATCCGGGCAGCGGTGCGTGTTAAGCTGCTCTGTTTTCCCTTTGCTCTTCGCTGTGCAGTCCTCATGCGCTGCGCAGCTCATCTGGCGGGGCTTTCAACGGCGAACTTTGGGGTTTGCTGCTGATAAAGTCACTCGGTACGTCGCATTTCTGTCCGGCAGGTGCTGCTTGTGGGAATGGAGCATCTGCCGCACAGGACATTTGCGCCGGTGAGAGTTCCGTCAGATTTTTTATTGCAAAAAAGAGCTGCTGTACGGCAAAATTGCCTGATACAGCAGCTCTTTTTCTGTGTCGTTATTCCGGCTTTACCTGCAGCTCCTGCTCGCAGTAGATGCAGCGGTACTTGCCGTTGGAGCTCAGCTCAAAGATCTGGTCGCACTCTTCCTCAATGGAGGAGATGCAGCGGGGGTTGCGGCATTTTACAATGTTCACAAGGCGCTTGGGGGGCATCGGCTTTTCCTTGCGCACGGCCTTGCCGTTTTCAATGATGGTCACGCTGATGCCCGGGTCAAGGTAGGCCAGCACATCCAGGTTCAGCCAGGAAGCATCGCCCTCCACCTTGATGATGTCCTTGCGGCCGCTGGCGGTCTTGCTGCTGCGTGCATTCTGGATCAGCGCCACGCTGGCGGTGCGGTTGCCCGCAATGCCCAGCAGGTCCATCAGGCCAATGGCGGTGCCTGCCTTGATGTGGTCGATCACGATTCCGTTCTGAATTTCATCGATGTTCAGCATATCAGTTCTCCTCCTTAGGTGCCTTGGGGTCGCGCAGGCCCAGCAGGGTCATGATCAGTGCCATACGCACATACACGCCGTTCTGCACCTGCTCAAAGTAGGCGGCGCGGGGATCGTCGTCCACGTCCAGTGCGATCTCGTTGACGCGGGGCAGGGGATGCAGCACAGCCATATCCGGCTTTGCAAGGCCCATCTTTTCCTTGGTGAGGATGTAGCTGTTCTTCAGGCGGATGTAGTCCTCCTCGTTGAAGAAGCGCTCCTTCTGCACGCGGGTCATGTACAGGATGTCCAGCTCCGACATGGATTCCTCCAGACTGCGGGTCTCCTGGTAGGGGATGCCGTTGGCCTCCAGCACGTCCTTCACGATGTAGTCCGGCACGCGCAGCTCTTCCGGGCTGATAAGCACGAACCGGATGTTCTTGCAGCGGGCCATGGTCTTGATGAGGGAGTGCACGGTGCGGCCGAATTTCAGGTCGCCGCACAGGCCGATGGTCAGGTCATCCAGCCGTCCCATGCGGCGGCGGATGGTCATGAGGTCCGTCAGGGTCTGGGTGGGGTGCTGGTGGCCGCCGTCGCCCGCGTTGATCACCGGGATGCGGGAGTAGCGGGAAGCGCGCAGCGGTGCGCCCTCTTTGGGGTGGCGCATGGCCACGATGTCCGCATAGCAGGACACCACGCGGATGGTGTCGGCAACGCTTTCGCCCTTGCTTGCGCTGGACACGTTCTCACTGGGAAAGCCCAGCACATGGCCGCCAAGGTTCAGCATGGCTGCCTCAAAGGAGAGGCGGGTGCGGGTGGAAGGCTCGTAGAACAGGGTAGCCAGCTTTTTATGCCGGGCCACCTCCTGATACGCGGCCGGGTCGTCATGGATGCGGTCGGCCAGATCAAGCAGCGTGGAGATTTCCTGTTGGGTAAAATCCAACGGGTCGATCAGATGTCGCATGGGTGCATACCTCCGTCAGTTTTTTGGTTTAGAGCAGCTTGCGTAAAATGGAAAAATCAAAGAAGTTTGTGTAGTAGCTCAGCGAACGCATCACCGGGCGGCACAAACGATTGAAACACACTTCGTCCAGCAACAGCATGGCCTCGCCCGGAGCAAGGCGCATGGCGGAGCGGATGGCATCATCGCCGCAGCTTGCCTTCAGGTGGGCGACGTTGGAGGAGATCTGCTGGTGGCACTCCCGTTCCAGAATATCGAACACGCCGCCGGTCAGGTCGATGCGGGTGTAGTCTCTGGCACCGAACAGTGCTCTGGGCAGGTAGTCGATGGAGTAGATCACCGGGGTGGTATCGGCCAGAATGCGCTTTTTGATGCAGATCACGTCGTCGCCCGGCTCAATTTCCAGATCGCGGGCCAGCTCTTCACCGGCACGGATGGGAAATACCTGAATGCCGTCGGCGTGGGGGTAGCTGCCAAAGCTGCGGATCAGCGGGTAGTATTCCAGCTTCTGGTCCAGCCGGCTGCGCAGGCTCAGCACAGCGCGGTTCACCACCGTGCCAATGCCGCGCACGCGCTCCACATAGCCTGCGCGCTCCATCTCGCTCAAAGCATCGCGGATGACGGTGCGGCTCACGCCCAGCTCAGCGGCAAGATCTACCTCGGCGGGCAGACGGTCGGCCCGGGCATAGCGCCCGGTGCGCAGCTCTTCCAGCAGACTGGCAACGATGCGGTCGCTGATCACAGCACCGCCCAATCGGTTGGAAGAGGTAAGTGCAGATTCCTTCATGGTTCGGTTCCTCCGTTCACGGGCAGGGGATGCTCCCCGCCGGGACTTGAAGCCTGCGCCGCACGGCACCTTTGTGACCACGCCATACGCCGCAAACCCCTTTATACTTTATTATAACATAAATTGACATTTATAAAAGCGGCATTTATACTGGAAACAGCGAAAAAGTATGATTTTATTTTGGAGGGAAACGCAAGATGGAAGTTTTTCTGCACAAGATCTGCGGCCAGCCGGTGCAGCCGCCGGTGTCCATGCAGCTGCGCCGCTGCACGCCGGAGCAGGCCCCGGCGGTGTACGCCTTGCAAAACGAGGTGCGCGCCGCCATGCCGGACCCGGAGCAGTTCGTGCCGGACACGCTGGAAAACATCACGGCCTATGTCCGCAATGACCTGTGCATCGGCGCATGGCAGGGCAGCCGCCTTGGCGGGTATCTCATCGTGCGCTTCTGCGGGCGCAGCGCACACAACTATGCGGCCTTCATGGATGTGCCACGCACCGAGTGGGAGCACTGGGCCAATGCGGACAGCGCCATCGTCCACGCAGACTTTCGCGGCAACGGCCTGCAACGGCTCATGCTGGAAGCAGCGCTGCCGCTTTTCCCGAAAAAAATCACCCACATCGGTGCTACCGTCAGCCCGCAGAACCAGTACAGCCTGCACAACGCCCTTGCATCCGGTTTTGCCATCGTCTCCCGGCGGGAAATGTACGGCGGCCACGACCGCTACCTGCTGGCAAAGGAGCTGTAAAAAGTTGTAATTCGTCAAAAAGTATGTTAAACTAAAAACGCCACCCCGAAGGATGGCGTTAAGGTGCTATCTGCAAGCGCAGGTGGTCATGCTTCCTGCCCGTTATCGCTGCTCTTTCTACATAGAACGAAGCAGAGGTTCCGGGAGTGGAACTTTTTTGCAAAATGAAACTTCCCGGAGCCTTGAAGGCGAAGGGAGGGATATCCGGTGACTCTGTTGGAAACCCTCGCACTGCTCACCTTCATTCTCACACTGTTGGGTCTGATCGTGGACGTGATCCGTCTGGCCGTTGAGGTCATGACAATGTTTTCCAAGCACAAAGCCGATGATAGCAAAAAAGACTGACCGCCCAGCTACCAACTCGTGCGGTCAATCTTTTCTTGACTAAACGGGCAAGGAGCTGACCATTGCGGACAGCGCCTTTTCTGTTTGTAGTATAGTGCTTTTTTCAGGGATTGTCAAGGGCGCAGGGCTTCTCTTTACGCCGCCTGTAGTGTCTGACCTCTCTGGCGCATCTTGTGCCGCACCACCAGCAGGCAGGCCAGATGCACGGCAGCCGTCAGCACCCAGCTGATGGGGTAGCTGATGTACAGCATGAACGGTGTGCGGTTCAGCTGGAAGATGGTGGCGATCCACACCAGCCGCAGCAGGCAGCTGCCCACAAGGCTCACCACCATGGGCAGCACGCTGTAGCCAAGGCCGCGCAGGCTGCTGGCCAGCGTATCCATGATGCCGCACAGCAGGTAGGTGCCGCAGATCACCCGCAGGCGCTCGTATCCGGCGGCGATCACCGCCGCATCCGAGGAGTAGAAGTGCAGCAGCTGGGTGCCTGCCAGCACCGCACCGCCGCCCAGCACCACGCCGGTCACGATGGCGCACAGCAGGCAGTTGAGGACAACACGGTTCAGGTTCTGGTACTTGCGTGCGCCCATGTTCTGGCTGGTAAAGGTGACGGCAGCCTGCGAAAAGGCGTTCATGGCGGTATAGACGAAGCCCTCCAGATTGGCGGAGGCCGAACTGCCTGCCACCACCGTGGAACCAAAGGAGTTGATGGCCGACTGGATGACCACGTTGGACAGGCTGAACACGGTGCTCTGCAGACCGGCAGGCAGGCCGATGAGCAAAATCTGCTTCAGGGCACCCATGTGGAAGCCCAGATGATGCAGATCCAGATGCAGCGCGCCCTCCTCCTTCATCAGCATCCGCGTCACCATGCAGGCGGAAACGGTCTGACTGATGATGGTAGCCAGCGCCACGCCTGCCACGCTCATGGAAAAGCCAATGACGAACACAAGGTTCAGCACCACGTTGATGAGACCGGCTGCTGCCAGACAGTACAGCGGGCGCTTGGTGTCGCCCACGGCACGCAGCAGCGCACTGCTGAAGTTGTACAGCATGGTCATAGGCATCCCGATGAAATAAATTTTAAGGTACAGCGCAGAGAGGTCGATCACATCCTCCGGGCAGCTCATCAGCTCCAGCAGCCCCCGGGCTGCAAAAAAACCCACCACAGCCAGCAGCACGCCGCTGACAAGGCCCAGCGTCACCGAGGTCTGCACCGTGTCCTGCACGCCGTGGTCATCTTTTGCACCAAAGCAGCGGGCCGCCACCACGTTTGCACCCAGCGAAAGCCCTACGAACAGGTTCACCAGCAGGTTGATGAGGGAGCCGTTGGAGCCGACGGCGGCCAGTGCGGTGCTGCCCGCAAAGCGGCCCACGACCACTACGTCCGCAGCGTTGAACAGCAGCTGCAGAATGCTGGAAGCTGCCAGCGGGATGGAGAACAGGATGATCTTTTGGAGCATCGGGCCGCTGGTCAGGTCAGCGGAGCGGCTTGTCTGAGCCATGAGAAGAGTACCTCCTTTTTATCGTTTACGCGGAGAAGCCGTTTTCCGAAGCATTGCACACTGCTTAGGAGGACAGCATCTGAAATGTAAATTTTTCGTAAATAAAGGGAACCGAAGGCATATTATAACGCGCGGCGCAGAAAAATACAAGTGGCACCGCCGAAAAAAGACAGTTTTTTCCGGCAATGCCACAGGAAAACGGTTTTTCAGTTGGATTCAAGCACCTTCCAGTGCTCCGGTGCGGCAAAATCGCTCGTCTCGCCGTCATCGGTGTACATCCGGCAGCGGGCGCTGCCATTTTCGTCCGGGCAGGCCCACAGGGTCAGGGCGGTGTCGTCCAGCTGGGCGGTGCAGCTGGCGGGTCTTGCCACCGGCACCGCATGGCCCGGGCGGATGAACAGCAGCACTTCGTCCAATGCGCAGCGGACGTAGTGGTGCCCGGCGGGCAGAAGCTCGGTGTCGTAGTCGTCTACACTGCGGATGCGGTAGAGCTTCATTGCTTCCGGCAGGTAGACATGCCGTCCGCTGGCGTTCTGGGTGTAGACAGGCGCTACCATCACACCCTCGCCCAGCAGCAGCTGGTCCTGCACCTCGCGGGCATCCGGGTCAGCAGGGAAATCAAAGCCCAAGGGCCGGAAGTAACTGGTATTTTCCAATGCCGCCTTCATGAAGGTACTATAAAGGTAGGGCAGCAGGGCATACCGCAGCCGGAGCATCTTCCGCAGGGCAGGCAGCATATCCGCAAAGCGGTAGTATTCCTGCATCCGGGAGCCGTCGGTGGCGTGGTTGCGCATCAGCGGCGTGAACAGGCCGAACTCCAGCCAGCGCAGAGCCAGATCAGGCGTAGTATCGTAGGAAAAACCGCACAGGTCGGCACCGGTATAAAGAAAGCCGCACAGCTGCACGTTGGGCATCATCTGGATATTGGCCAGAAGCTGTGCCCATGTGGAAGCGTTGTCACCCAGCCAGATGCCGCCGTAGCGGTGGCTGCCGATGAAGCTGGAACGGCTGTAGAGCAGCGTGCGTCTGCCGGGCCGCAGGCGGGCAAAGGCTTCGCCTGCCGCACGGGTCATATTGCCGCCGTAGAGGTTGTGCACCCTGTCATGGCGCACCCGCTGGCCGTCCACATCGTGGTAGAAGCTGGCGTAGTCCTCCGGGGCGTTCATCAGGCCCAGCGCACCGCCCACCACCTTGCCAAAGAATTCATCCTGCACGATGTTGTCCTTCCGGCTCAGTTCGTCCATGCTCTCAAAGAAAGCCTTGAGCCGCTCGGGTGAGTAAAACAGCGCAGGCTCGTTCATATCGTTCCAGAAGCCCTCGATGCCGCAGTCGGTCAGTGCCTTGTACTGCCGGCCGAACCACTCCCGCACCTCCGGGCGCAGGAAGTCCGCAAAGTAAGCCTTGCCGGGCCACACCGCCGCCACAAAGGGGGTGCCGTCGGCTTTGGTGCAGAAGAAACCGTTTGCAAGGCCCTCGGCACAGACGGGGTTTTCCGGGTCGATGCGCACACCCGCATCGATGATGGGCACCAGCCGGATGCCCTGTGCCTTCAGTTCAGCGCTCAGGGCGGCAAGGTCCGGGAAGCGCTGCTTGTTTACGGTAAAATCCGCGTAGTCCTGCATGTAATCGATGTCCATGCAAATCATATCCAGCGGCAGATCGTTCTCTTTGTACTGGCGGGCCACCTCCCGCACGTCCTCAGCGGTCTTGTAGCCAAAGCGGCTCTGTGCCAGACCAAAGGCCCACTTGGGCGGGATATAGCTGCGGCCGATGAGCTGCCGGAACTGGCGGCTGATATCGTTCAGGTCGTCGCCGGTGATGATGTAAAGCTCATGATCCGGCTCTTCGGTGGCAAAGCGCAGGGCATCGTATTCGGTGTAGCCGATATCGTAGCGCACTTTGCCCGGGAAATCGATGAACACACCAAAGCATTCACGGCCCACACCGCCATCAATGAGCAGAAAATTGTGCGCACCATAGTAGGAAAGCTTATCCTCGCTGTGGCGGGCTTCATCGGTGTTGTTGGTCACGTAGTGCCAGCCGCGCTTGTTGATGCCGCGGGGCATTTCGCCCAGACCGTACACGATGGCATCCGGAGCCATCCGGTATTCCCAGCCGCCTTTCTCAGCGGTGAGAAAGGGCACCGGCCCGGCGGAAACTGGGATCTCCTGCACCACACTGTCGGTGGGCAGGGGCAGGCCAAAACGGAAACGCTGGATCATAGGGGACCTCCTTGTAGCATCCTTGTCCTCTCCGTCACGCCTTTCGGCGTGCCACCTCTCTCAAAGTGAGAGGTTTTGCCAAAGGCCCCATCTCCGAGGGGGCTGTCGAGCGAAAGCGAGACTGGGGGAGTGGACTTCTCATTTTCTTTATCTTACCCCGGGCCACGCTGCAAAACAAGAGACAAAACCGGCACTTTTTTGCCACAAAACCGGCAGAACGCAGCCAAAGCATAAAAATATCGGCGGCAGGCGGCGGATGCAATTGCAAATTCCGGCCCATACTGTTATACTGGAACTGCTACTTTGAATCGGAAAATGGAGGAAACCCATGTATCGCAATGGAATCAAGCGCCTGCTGGCGGTGGTGCTGTCGCTGTGCGGCATGATCTGCCTGTCCTGGCTTTTTCTCATTCTGGCCGTCGCCATCAAGCTGGACTCGCCCGGCCCGGTGTTCTTCAAACAGAAGCGTGTGGGCATTGGCAAAAAGCACTTTTACATTTTAAAGTTCCGCACTATGCGCATCGACACGCCCCACGATATGCCCACCCATCTGCTGCACGACCCGGACCAGTATATCACCCGCATGGGTCATTTCCTGCGCAAGACCAGTCTGGACGAGCTGCCCCAGCTGTGGAACATCTTTGTAGGTGATATGGCGGTCATCGGCCCGCGGCCTGCTTTGTGGAACCAGTATGATCTGCTGGCAGAGCGCGACAAGTACCATGCAAACGATGTGCGCCCGGGCCTGACCGGCTGGGCACAGATCCATGGCCGCGACGAACTGGAAATTGCCGAGAAGGCCAAGCTGGACGGCTGGTATGTGGAGCATCTGAGCTTTGGGCTGGATGTGAAATGCTTCTTTGGCACCATTGCCGCTGTGCTTAAGCACGACGGCGTGGTGGAGGGCGGCACCGGCACTCTGCACGAAGAGGAAAAGCGGGATCATTAAAAATGGCTCCGCTTTGCTCTGCCATTCTTAGCGGAAAAAGATTTTATGTTTGCAGTTCTGGAAAATCTGCGGATTTTCCAGAACTGTTTTTTCACAGAAGGGGTCGTGAACAGAAACTGCATTTTGCCTCGCGAACTCGAAATCGCCATATCTCTTGATTTATCCCCGGAAAAGCGTATAATAAAACAGTACACAAGACGTCAAAGGAGGATTCCTGTATTATGGAACGCACCTATATCAACGAGGCTCAAAAGGCCATCGGCGGCACGGTCAAGGTGCAGGGCTTTATCGAGAACCTGCGCAACAGCAAGTATATGGCCTTTATCGTGCTGAAGGATATTACCGGCAAGCTGCAGATCACGGTGGAAAAGGAAGATCACCCCGATCTGGTGGATACCATCGATCAGCTCACCCCGGATTCCGTCATCACCGTCACCGGCAAGGTGGTGGAGAACGACTACGTCAAGATGGGCGGCGTGGAGATGATCCCCGAGAGCATCGAGATCGAGAGCATCGCCAACGCTCTGCCCATCGTCCGCAAGGAGATCGCAGCCACCAAGAAAAAGAAGGCTGTGGAGCGCTCCAGCATCGACCAGCGCATCGACTACCGCTGGATCGACCTGCGCACCGACGAGAACCAGCTCATGTTCAAGGCACAGAGCTGCTTTGTGAACGCCATGCGCAAGTTCCTGCTGGACCGTAACTTCATCGAGATCCACACCCCCAAGCTGATCGCTGCTGCCAGCGAGAGCGGCTCTGAGGTGTTCAAGGTGGACTACTTTGACCGCAACGCCTATCTGGCACAAAGCCCTCAGTTCTACAAGCAGATGGCCATGGCTGCAGGCTTTGAGCGCATCTTCGAGACCGGCCCTGTGTTCCGCGCCGAGAAGAGCTACACCAACAAGCACTCCACCGAGTTCTCCGGCTTCGACCTGGAGTTCAGCTACATCACTTCCTATAAAGACGTGATGAAGATGGAAGAAGAGCTGCTGACTGCCGGTCTGCAGGCCGTCAAGGACAACTATGGCGACCAGATCAAGGAGATGTTCGGGCAGGAAGTGATCGTTCCCACCACCCCGTTCCCGGTGGTCAAGCTGGCAGACCTGTACAAGGGTCTGGAAGAAGAGTTCGGCTACACCGTCGATGAGAGCGAGAAGGGCGACCTGACCACTGAGGCCGAGCGCCTGAGCTATGAGTGGGTGAAGAAGCACTACGGCCACGAGTTCCTCTTCATCACCGATTATTCCGCCGAGAAGCGTGCGTTCTACCACATGCGGGACGAGAACGGTGTGCCCCAGGGCTACGACCTGATCTGGCGTGGTGTTGAGATCACCACCGGTGCCCAGCGCGAGCACCGCTACGAGGTGCTGAAGAAGCAGGCCGAGGAAAAGGGTCTGGCCGATGATGTCAAGTTCTATCTGGAGTTCTTCCAGTACGGCTGCCCGCCCCACGGCGGTTTCGGTCTGGGCATCGACCGCCTGACCATGCTGCTGTGCGGCCTGACCATCAAGGATGCCGAGTTCCTGTTCCGCGGCCCCAACCGTCTGACCCCGTAATTGTAAAAATGTTTGTAAAGGCTCCTGTGCTGCTGGCATGGGAGCCTTTTGTCATATCCGGCCTTTTCCCAACATACGATTACAACAAGCGGACCGGAATCCTGTCCGGTGCACAGCGCAAACGGGAAGGGGAGAGCAATTTGGCAAATCAGGAACAGAAGAGCATCTGCCGCGAGATCGGCGCACGCACCGGCGGAGATATCTACATTGGGGTGGTTGGCCCGGTGCGCAGCGGAAAATCCACCTTTATCAAGCGTTTCATGGAACAGCTGGTGCTGCCCGCCATCGGCCCGGCGGCTGCGCGGGAGCGTGCCCGGGACGAGCTGCCCCAGTCGGCAGCGGGACGCACTATCATGACCACGGAACCAAAATTCATCCCGGAAGCAGCCGTGCCCCTGCAGTTGGAGGGCGGCGGCGAGTGCCGGGTGCGGCTCATCGACTGCGTGGGTTACATGGTGGAGGGGGCTATGGGCCACGAGGAGAACGACAAGCCCCGCATGGTCAAAAGCCCGTGGTTCGACCACGAGGTGCCCTTCGACCTTGCCGCCGAGACCGGCACCCGCAAGGTGATCTGCGAACATTCCACCATCGGCATCGTGGTCACCACCGACGGCTCTGTGAGCGACATCCCGCGGGAGGGCTATGCCAGAACCGAGAAGCGCATCGTGGAAGAACTGGATGCGCTGGGCAAGCCCTACATCATTCTGCTCAACAGCATCCACCCGGATGCGCCGGAGACGAAGCAGCTGGCCGAGGGCATGGCCCGGGACTACGACCACACCGTGCTGCCGGTGAGCTGCGTGGATCTGGACGCGGAGGCACTCGGCAGCATCCTGCGGCAGGTTCTGTACGAGTTCCCGGTGCAGGAGCTGGATTTTGCCCTGCCGCGCTGGGTCACGATGCTGGAAAATGGCCACTGGCTGCAAACGCAGGTGTACGATGCGGCCATGCAGCTGGCGGCAAAGGTCTCCCGCATGAAGGATGTGCCCTCCGGAACAGACGCACCTGCGCTGGAATGTGACGCGGTGCAGCGCTCGGCCATCAGCGGCATCGACCTTGCAAACGGCAGTGTGCGCATCACGGTGGAGCTGAAGCCGGAAATTTTCTATCAGGTGCTGAGCGAGCAGACCGGCCTTGCCATTGGCGACGAAGCGGGCCTGATGCCCTGCATCATGGAGCTGGCAAAGGCCAAACGGGAGTACGAGAAGGTGCGCAGCGCCCTTGAGCAGGTGGAAGCCACCGGCTATGGCATCGTGATGCCCACGGTCAGTGAGCTGAAACTGGAACAGCCCCAGATCGTGCGGCAGGGCACGAATTACGGCGTGCGGCTGGAAGCCTGCGCGCCCTCCATCCAGATGATGAAGGCCACCATCCACACCGAGATCAGCCCCATCGTGGGCACCGAAAAGCAGAGCGAGGACCTTGCCCGCAGCCTGCTGGCCGGCTTTGAGGACGACCCGGAAAAGCTGTGGGAATCCAACATCTTTGGCAAGAGCCTGCACGAGCTGGTGAACGAAGGGCTGCAGAACAAGCTGCTGCACATGCCGCAGGAGGCCCGCACCCGCCTGCAGGAAACGCTGGAACGGGTCATCAATGAGGGCTGCACCGGGCTCATCTGCATTCTGATCTGACCGCTACAAAACAGAAGAGGGAAGCGCCGCGCGGGTGCCTCCCTCTTTATTTGTTCACTTTTCTTCTTCGGTCAGCTTATTGATGAGCATTTGGTAGATCTCGTTGCCCTTGAGGATGAACTGCTTTTTTACCAGTTCGGCGGTCAGCCGGTCCGGTGTGCCGAGGTCCAGACAGAACAGCTCACTGTCCAGCCCTTTCACCGTGCAGCGGATGGTGCAGTGGCCGTCCTCTTTTTCGGTAATGCTGGCACTGTACTTGGCTTCCTTGCGGGCCCATGTCTGGCAGCGCAGCACAGCGGCCACAGCGCGCTCCCGCACACTGCGGGGCAGGTCGTAGGCAAGCTCCTGCGCCACTTTGCGGCCCTTCTCGGTAATGGTATAGCTGCCCTTTGTCAGGGTGACGAGCTGCTGCTTGGTGATATCGTCCAGACACGAGCCGATCTCGAAATAGTTCACCAGCGCTTCTTCCATCAGGGCGTTTTCGATCTCCTGCCGGGTAATGGGTCCGGCATTTTTGACCAGATAGCACAGCAGCAGCCGGATCTCGGTGCTGCTGGTCAACCCGCCGGGACGTACACCGGCAGTAAAAGCATCATTGGCGGCCATCGTTCCATACATCCCCCTTGCATTCCTTTTCTTTTATAGTATAAAGGCTTTCACGCCGGATTGCAAGCCGCAGCGGCAAAATCTGTCTCAATGCGCTTGGGGCTTTCCGGCGTGGAGTACACCCAGTGGTCCAGATGGCCCTCGGTGATGAAATACTTCAGCTCGAACCGGTGGCGCTGGCTCAGGGCGTGGTTTACGATCACCAGCTTGATCTTCATTTTTTCCGGCAGGATGTTCTTGATGTAGACGCTCACCGCCTGCCCGGGCACAAGGTCGGTGCAGCTCTCGGCAAGGCCCGCGAGGTTGGGCGCGATCTCGATAAAGGTGCCGTATTCCTCCACGCTGCGCACGATGCCCACCACGGTCTCACCCACGGTGAACCCGGCCGCATTTTCCTCCCATGTGCCCAGCAGTTCCCGGATGGTCAGCACAAAGCGGCCCTGTACATCCCGGTTCTTGACGGCGCACAAGATCTGCTGGCCCACGCTCACCCGGTCGGCGGGGGAGGAGATGCGGCTCACCGACATGCAGTCGATGGGCAGCAGGGCACTGATGCCGCAGCCCACATCACAGAACGCGCCAAACGGCTCGATATGGGTCACGGTGCAGGGCAGGATATCGCCGGGCTGCAGGGTGTCCAGATAGTCGGCCTTGCACATCTGCTGCGCCAGCGCGCGGGAGAGCCGGTAGAAGGGCTGACCGTTCTCATCGGTGTCCAGCGCTTCGATCACAAAGCAGGTGGGGCGGCCCACCCTCGTCAGCACCGCAATGTCCCGCACGGTGCCGTTTGCGGCACCATCGGCGCACTGGGCAAAGGGCATCACGGCTCTCACCCCGCCGATCTCGAACCGCAGCTGGCGCTGTGTATCAAAGGCCAGAGCAGTGGCCTGCAGGATCTCGCGGTTTGCCATGGCGGCGCGCAGTTCAGCGGGGGACAGGCGCGCAGCAGAACGGTAGTTGCCTTCGGTACGGTAAGCTTGCATCATCTTTCATTCCTCTTTCTCTGCTTTTTAGGCCGTGCTTGGAACGGCAGCGGCCTTTCTGTTAAAACTTATGCATCCGCATGGGCGGATATTTGCATTTTGTGCGGCTTTGCATTATACTATATCTGTATGCGCAGCAAACCGGCACGCCGGACTTTGCGCACACACCGCCTGCTGTTTTGGGCAGGCAGAAGGGAGAAGCAGAGCTATGGACATTGCTGTAGGCGATACCATCCTCACCCGCAAAAAGCACCCCTGCGGAGCGTCCAGCTTCGAGGTACTGCGCGTCGGCATGGATTTTAAGATCCGGTGTACCGGCTGTGGGCGCGAGGTGATGCTGCCGCGTGCTAAAATTGAAAAGAACATCAAAAAGGTGGTAAAACCCGGGCAGGCCTAGCGCCCGGCGCAGCACGCATCCGGGGCGGAAAGGCCCCGGAGCCGTTCGGCTGCACGAACATGAATCTGAGTTTGTAAGGAGAACTGCCGGAATTATGCCGAACATGTTTACCCAGATGGATGCTGTCTGCCACCGCTTTGAAGAGCTTTCCATCCGCCTGAACCAGCCGGATACCGCCGCAGACCCTGCGCTTTTCCGCAGGCTGATGCGGGAGTACCACGATGCAGAACCTGTGGTGCAGGCCTACCGCGCGTGGCAGACCGCACAGGATCATCTGGCACAGGCCAAAGCTCTGCTGGAAGAACCGGGCGCACTTGACCCGGACTTCAAGCAGATGATACAGCAGGAAATCAGCGAAAAAAGTCAAGATGTGGAAAAGCTGGAAAATAATCTCAAAATTCTGCTGCTGCCCAAGGATGTGAACGATGGCAAAAATGTCATTGTGGAGATCCGCGGCGGCGCAGGAGGGGAGGAAGCTGCCCTGTTTGCCCACAGCCTGCTGCGCATGTACACCATGTATGTGCAAAGCAGGGGCTGGCAGCTGGAAATGCTCAACCTCAACGAGACGGAGCTTGGCGGCGTGAAGGAAGCCATCTTTTCGGTGGACGGTGCCGGGGCCTACAACCGCCTCAAGTACGAGAGCGGTGTGCACCGTGTGCAGCGTGTGCCGGAGACCGAGACGCAGGGCCGCATCCACACCTCCACGGCCACGGTGGCTGTGATGCCGCAGGCCGAAGAGGTGGACTTTGCGCTGGACATGAAGGACCTGCGCATCGACACCTTCCGCTCCTCCGGCGCGGGCGGTCAGCACATCAACAAAACCTCCAGCGCCATCCGTGTGACACATCTCCCCACCGGCATGGTGGTAGAATGCCAGAACGAGCGCAGCCAGTTCCAGAACAAGGACAAGGCGCTGGAGATCCTGCGCAGCCGCCTGCTGGCCCAGAAGCAGAAACAGCAGCAGGATGCCATCAACGCCAGCCGTCAGGGGCAGGTGGGCACCGGCGACCGCAGCGAAAAGATCCGCACCTACAACTTCCCGCAGGACCGCTGCACCGACCACCGCATCGGCCTGACCGTGCACAATCTTTCCAAGATCATGGACGGCAATCTGGACGAGGTGATCGACGCACTGGCCACCCACGAACAGGCCGAAAAGCTGCAAAAGCTCAACGAGCAGGGCTGAAATGCGGTTTTGGAAATAAAACGATATCCTGTCGATAAATGCTGAAAAGCATAAATACTTTACAGATAGAAAGAACGATGATCCGTATGGAAATGAAAACTGAAATTTTGCCCGCATCGGACGAAAAGAGCATTGAAAAAGCCGCTGCCCTGCTGCAGAACGGTGAGCTGGTGGCCCTGCCCACCGAGACGGTTTACGGCATTGCTGCCGATGCCCGCAACGGCGAGGCTGTGAAGAAGATCTTTGTGGCCAAGGGCCGCCCGCAGGACAATCCCCTGATCGTCCACGTCACCGGACCGGAAATGCTGCCCGGCCTTGTCAGTGAGGTGCCGGAGCGCGCCCAGCTGCTGATGGCTGCGTTCTGCCCCGGTCCGCTCACCATCATCATGCCCCGCGGCCCGGAGGTGGCAGCGGAGTGCTGTGCCGGTCTGGACACCGTGGGCATCCGGATGCCCAGCCACCCGGTGGCCCGCGCCGTCATTGAAAAGAGCGGCTGCGCCTTTGCTGCCCCCAGCGCCAATCTTTCCGGCAAGCCCAGCCCCACCAACGCGCAGGATGTGTTCACCGATATGGACGGCCGCCTGCCGCTGATTTTGGACGGCGGCGAGTGCGACGTGGGCGTAGAAAGCACTGTGGTGTCGGTGGTGGGCGAAAAGCCCACCCTGTTCCGCCCGGGCCACATCACGCTGGAAGACCTCGAGCGTGCCCTCGGCGAAGAGGTGGAAGTGTCCAAAGCCATCCTCGAAAAGCTGCCGGAGGGTGCTGTGGTGCGCAGCCCCGGCATGAAGTACAAGCACTACGCACCCAAGGCGGATGTGACCTTGCTGGACGGCACCTTTGAGCAGTTCAAAGCCTATGTGGACGCCCACGCCGAGCAGAATCCCAGCTGCCTGTGCTTTACCGGCGAGGCGGAAAAGCTGGGTGTGCCCTGCGTGGAGTATGGACGCGAGGGCGACGGTGCCGATCAGGCAAAGCACATCTTCCGCTGCCTGCGCGCGCTGGATGAGCAGGGCGATGCCGTGGTCTACGCCCGCTGCCCGCAGAAGGACGGCCTTTCCATGGCGGTGTACAACCGCCTGATCCGCGCTGCGGCCTTCCGGGTGATCAAGCTATGATCGCGCTTGGCATCACGGGCCGCAGCGGCTGCGGCAAATCCACGGTCACGGCGGTGTTTTCGGCCCACGGTGTGCCGCTGGCCGATGCCGACCAGATCAGCCGCGAAATTTTACTGCCCGGCTCGCCGCTGCTGCCCCGGCTGGCGCAGCGGTTCGGCGCAGACATTTTAAAAGCAGACGGCACATTGGACCGCCGCCTGCTGGCTGACCGCGCCTTTGCCACCCCGGAAGGCAAGGCGGCGCTGGACAGCCTGACCCACCCGGAGATCGTGCGCCGCATCCGTGCGGCAAAGCAGGCAGCACAGGATGCCGGTGCACCGCTGTTCGTGCTGGATGGCGCGGTCATCGTGGGGACTGCGGCGCAGGCCGAGTGTGACCGCCTGTGCGTGGTCACGGCACCGTTTGAGACCAGTGTGGCCCGCATCGTGGCCCGGGACGGCATCTCGGCCGAGATGGCCGCCCGCCGCCTGAACGCCCAGACACCGGAAAGCACCCTCACCGCGCAGGCAGACTATGTGCTGCGCAACGATTCCAGCCTTGCACATCTGCAGGCTGCGGCAGAGCAGCTCTGCACAAAGCTTCTGGCAGAAGGAGGTGCGGGAAAAGAGCTTTGAACAAACGATATAACGAACAAGATCCTGCACCGCAGTACGACCCGGAGACGGCCCGCATCCGCCGCGCTCTCCGCGCCCAGAAGGCACGCCGCCGCAAAAAAATGCGCAGCCGCAGGCTGTTCCTGCTGGGCATGGCGCTGATCCTGCTGTTTGTGCTGGTGCCCAACTTGTGGGGCAGGGCAGAACGGCTTTTATATCCCCGCAAGTACGAAGCGCTGGTGGACCAGTGGGCGGAGACTTACGGCCTTGACCCGCTTCTGGTGGATGCCTTCATCCGCACCGAAAGCGGCTTTGACCCGCAGGCCACCTCCACTGTGGATGCCCGGGGTCTGATGCAGATGACCGAGGAGACCTTTATCTGGCTGCGCAGCAAGATCGCACCGGACGAAGGACTGCTCTTTGCAAATCTCTACGACCCGGAGACCAGCATCCGGTTCGGATGCTATTACCTGCACCTGTGCATGGAGCGCTACAACGGCGATGTTGCCACTGCCGCTGCTGCTTATCACAGCGGGTGGGGCACGGTAGATGCTCTTTTACAGATGGAAGAGCACTCCGCAGACGGCGAAACGCTGCAGGGCTTTCCCTATAACCAGATGAACCATTACGTAAAAAAGATCACTTCCTGCTATGCGCGGTATCAGCGTATCTATGCAGAAAGCTGAGAGGAGATAAGGAACATGAGCGAGAAACTTACCGCAAAGCAGGCTGCCGAACAGCTGCTTTACAAGCCGGAGTACGCCGCCGACAAGAGAGCCGACGTGAAGGAGAAGGCTGCAGCCTTTGCCGAAGGCTACAAAGCCTTCCTGAACGCTGCCAAGACCGAGCGCGAAGCTGCCGCCGCCAGCGAAAAGCTGCTGCTGGAGGCCGGTTACGAAAAGTTTGAGCCGAAAAAGACCTATGCCCCCGGCCAGAAGATCTACTTTGTGCAGGAGCACAAGGCGGTGGTGGCCGCTACCATCGGCCGGAAATCTTTTGAGGAGGGCTTCCGTCTGGTGATCGCCCACATCGACAGCCCCCGTCTGGACCTGCGCCCGAACCCGCTGTACGAAGCAGACCACCTCAGCTACTTCAAGACCCACTATTACGGCGGCATCCGCAAGTACCAGTGGGGCACCATGCCGCTGGCCATCCACGGCGTGTTCACCCGTGCCGATGGCTCCAGCGTGTCCTTTGCAGTGGGTGAGGACGAGAACGACCCCGTGTTCTGCATCACCGACCTGCTGCCCCATCTGGGTGCCGAGCAGAACGACCGCAAGCTCAGCGAGGGCATCAAGGCCGAAGAGCTGAACGTGCTCATCGGCTCCGACGCTGTAGAGGATGCCGACATCAAGGAGGCCGTCAAGCTGAACACCCTGATGCTGCTGCACGAAAAGTACGGCATCACTGAGCGGGACTTCACCCGCGCTGAGATCGAGGTGGTGCCCGCCCATAAGGCCCGGGACGTGGGCTTTGACCGCTCCATGGTGGGCGGCTACGGTCACGATGACCGTGTGGACGCATACCCCGCCCTTATGGCCGAGATCGAGACGAAAGATCCTGTGCACACCACCGTCTGCGTGCTGACCGATAAGGAAGAGATCGGCTCCGACGGTGTGACCGGCATGCAGAGCATGTATGTATTCCACTTTATGCAGCTGCTGTGCCGCGCCGCCGGTCAGGACGACATCCTTGCCTTCCAGAACAGCGTGTGTCTCTCCGCCGATGTGACCGCCGCCTACGACCCCTCCTGGGCAAATGCCTTCGAGCCGCAGAACGGTACTTACGCAGGCCGCGGCGTGGCCTTCTTCAAGTACACCGGCAGCCGCGGCAAGAGCTCTGCCAGCGATGCTTCCGCTGAGCTGGTAGGGGATATCACCTGCCTGCTGGATGCCAACGGCGTGGCATGGCAGATCGGTGAGCTGGGCCGTCTGGATCTGGGCGGCGGCGGCACCATTGCCAAGTACGTGGCCAACCGCGGCATCCCGGTGCTGGACATCGGCGTGCCGGTGCTGTCCATGCACTCGCCCTTCGAGGTCATCCACAAGACCGACCTGTACATGGCCTACCGCACCTTCTCGCTGTTCTGCCAGAACGCGGAATAAAGATTTAGCCCCGGAATGCCCGCAGCAGCAGGTTTTCCGGGGCTTTTTTTGAAAAAACTTGACCTTCAAGTGTCTTTAAGGTGTAATGTGAGTGCGGAGGTGAAGCAAATGAACATCAAACAGGCTTCGAAACAGAGCGGGGTGTCTGCCCCCAATATCCGCTTCTATGAAAAAGAAGGACTTCTGAATCCCGCCCGGCTGCCTGGCAACGACTACCGTGATTACACGGAACAGGACATCCGCACTCTCCGGTTCATCCGGATGCTGCGGATGCTGGATGTGCCGCTTCCGGTCATCCGATCCGTGCTTGCAGGCGATGCATCGCTGGGGAGTGTCCTGCGGGAGCAAAAGACCGCACTGGAACAGCGCGCAAAGCAGCTGGAAGGGGCGGCGCGTTTTTGTGCAGAACTGGCCCGGCAGGACCCGTCTGTGGCATCACTGGATGTGGACGCCTGCCTGTCCCGGATGGAGGACCCTGCGCAGCCGCAGAACTTTTTCTGCGGCTGGGTGCAGGATTACCGCACGCTGGCGCAGGTGCAGCATCAGAAACACTTTTTCTTTATCCCGCAGGGCAGCATCAACACGCCGCAGGAGTTTACGGCAGCCCTGCAGGCGTATGCAGAGGAACACGGGATGCAGCTCAGCCTGACCAAAGAGGGAATGTACCCGGAATTTTCGCTGGATGGGATCCTATACAAAGCCTACCGCAACCCGGGCAAGTACCGCGATGAGATCTGCTGTGATGCTGCATCTCCGGAACAGCTGAACACCGGGCTGCCGTCCCGGCGGGAGCGACAGCTGCAGGTCCTGCGCATCCTTCTGCCCGCAGCGTTCACCTTTGCCGCCATTCTGGCGGCAGGCTGGGTGGCGACCGGCGGAGCGGACTGGCTCTGGCTGGCAGCACTGGCAGCGGCAGGGGTCCTGCTTGGCCGCGGCTTTGAACACCGGCTGTAACTGGGCCAGTCTGCTCAGCTTAGCGGCAGAGCCTCGGCAACGGTCAAAAAGGTGTAGCCGTTGTCTGCATACCACCGGATAATGTCCGGCAGTGCTTCGGCGGTGGTGTGTGTGGAGGAAGAATCGTGCATCAGAACGATGCAGTTCGTCTGCTGCCCGGTCTCGTGCACCACATTGCGGTAGATGGTGCCCGCGCTTGGGTGCCCGCCCACGGCATCCTCGGCGCACACGTTCCAGTCCACCCAATGCCAGCCTTTCTGCTCTACTTCGGCTTTCAGCTGCTTCATCAGGCCTTTGCCGCCGTAGCGCCGACTGACGGTGTTGGTGCTGCCGCCCGGAAACCGTAGATACCGGATGCTCTCGGCATCCACATAGGGCGCAATGCGCTCCTTTAAAAGGGCAATGTCCTCCCAATAAGCGTCGCTGCTGCGGTAGATATCGCTGTACTCGTGGGAAGCAGAGTGCAGCGCGATCTGGTGCCCGGCGCTGACCGCTTCGGTGAGCAGTGGCAGATACTTCTCGTTGTAACCGGTAGCCACCACAAAAAATGTGGCGTGCACTCCGGCCGCGTTCAGCGCGCTGAGCACATCCGGTGTGGTCTTGCTGGGGCCGTCGTCAAAGGTCAGGCAGACCCACTTTTCCGGCAGCGGCTGGGCAGCAGGCTCCTGCTGCTCCTGTGCCAGAGCCGAAACGGCGGGGGAGAGCATCGAAGTGTCCGGTGCCGGGGTAAGATCCTGCGCCTGACATCCGGTGACGACCGGCGGCGCAGCAGATACAAACCCCATAATGAGGGCGAACAGCATCACGGCCGCAACTCTGGCCCGCCTGCGCCGTGCGAGATATTCTGCAAGCTTCAAGAGCAAAACCTCCTTTGTCTGTTTGGTTTGCTCTTATCAGAATATGAACGACGGCGGATTCTATGAAAAAATCAGCCCACTCTCTGCCGTTTATCCAGCCGCATCTTGTCCGCAATCATTGCGATGAACTCACTGTTGGTGGGTTTTCCCCGCAGGTTATGGATGGTATAACCGAAGTAGCTGTTGAGGGTGTCCACATCGCCCCGGTCCCATGCCACCTCGATGGCGTGGCGGATGGCGCGCTCCACCCGGCTGGCGGTGGTGCCGTTTTTCTTGGCGATTTCCGGGTAGAGGCGCTTGGTCACAGCGTTGATGTACTCCGGCTCGTTCATGGTGAGCAGGATGGCATCCCGCAGGAACTGGTAGCCCTTGATGTGGGCAGGCACGGTATCAGAGTAGGCAATAAATCTAAGTCAAAATCTTATTATTTGTTGGTATAGTCTCGAACGCTTTATTGTGCTACCAGTATATCTCATTCCACCTATAAAAGCAACTTCTCTTTACGGTTTGTATTGCAGCGGATGGCGTTTTGTGTCCGCTGCCGTCTGTGCTTCATTCACTTGTTAGAATCAAAATGTGTTCTAGCAAGCCCTACAACGCATCAATCTTTCATGCTAGCACTTTCATTATCTAAGACAAAAAAGCTGTCAAAACGTCTGCTAGAACGTCTGACAGCCCTTTATCATAGTCCCTGCTGAACCCGCTATAAAATATATTTTTTGTTTGTCTGGCCTTTCTTTCTGCCCGGCGGGGTCTTTGGCTGCTGTTTGGCTATGGTTGTTCAGCCCCGCCGGGTGAGTACATTTTTCTTGAATCTAAGAGAATAAGCCTATCGGCTTTAGACCAATAGGCTTTACTTTCTTCATTCACGCTGATTATGTCTCTTCCACACCGCAGACATGGCTGCACGAAAATGTGGGGCATTGCAATTCTATACATGGGTCAAGAACTCAAGATTATCAATCCGATTATTCGCAGGATTGTCGTCCTTGTGTGCTGCATCTAACTGCTGCCAGTTCTCCGGCAGTAGCTCCGGCCTCGTAAAAGTTCTAAGAACCAATCGACTTATATATACATGAATCGCTTTTTTGCCATTGAGCCATGCCCTTTGAAAACTGACATAATAATATCCATCTTTTCGATTTGGATAACAGCGCATAGCCATATGGGTATAAATAGAGTATGTATCTCCCTTATCGGAAACCATATACCACTTTGAGAAGTCTATTCCTTTACTTAATGCGGGGTCTATATTATTTGTCCATGTGACGAGAACCCCTTCGCGCCATTCTTGAATTACTGTTCCTTCTGGAATTGAGTCAAGTCCTTTCAATTCGTCAAATGAACTAATTTTACTTTTCTAACTTAGAAAATCATACATAATAGCTCTCCTTAGATTTTTTATTATAGTGAAATATTGGAGACTTCATACTAATTTTACCTCCTGTCTTTTGTCTCCTTCTTAAATCCGTATGCCCGCTTTAGAGGCTACCACAGCGGGCATACTTGATATGATTAGTCCGTGCATTTTTTCTACGTCACCCTTAATATTAAAGGTGACGTAGATTTTCTGCATCTTTATTTTGGCTCAATCGTCCAATAGACTTTTCTATTGTCGATTCCACTTTTTAAGGTAAAATCAACATTGCTCTCCATCAGACATTGATAAAGCAGCTTAAACGAACTTTTTATATGTCCGTCTTGTCTTAGATTGATTTTTTCAATCAATTCGTTTCTATCATCCTTAAAATACTTTCTTCCGACATTTTGAGAAAGATAATAATTCAACTTATAATCTTTTGAAACCCTTTCATACGGAATGATAGGTGATTTTAAGGATTCTTCGACCTACTGAACAAGTGACGTTTTCTTATTCAGAATATCTCTGTAAAATGCACAGTCACTTAATGCTTTGTAGTATGCAGGTTTTACTAGATGGTGCGAATTGTCGAACATCAGAGGAATATATTCAGTTCTGTTGATTTTCCAGAACCCTTGCTCATAGCCTGATGCTCTTGCATTCAGATATTGTTGAACAATCGCTAAGTCTCTCTTCAAATCTTTGTATCGCCCTGCAATACTGAAAACACTATTAAGGAAATACAAAGTTATTGTATCATCTGGACTTTGAACGCGCTTGCGCCCCAAACATTGTATGAACTCTACCATGTCGGTTTGCTCTATTATAATGTGTTTGATGGCGTTGTCCTTCAGGTTTACACCATTGTCCAGAACTTTAGTAGTAAATAGCATTTGACAGCTGAAGCACTCGTTCTGCGTTATCTGCCGAAATGCTAGACTTTCGTCTTTGTTCCCGCTGTTCAGGTACTCACTATCTGGGTACTCGCGATGCAATGTCCGTAGACGTTTTTTATTATCCCCGAACATGACCACTTTTTCACCCGGAGGGACTCCGTTCAAAATTTTGTTGACAGAATCCGGTGTAGTGTAACAATATACCGCCTTGATATAGCTGTAATCTGCTGACACATGGTAGGTCTTTTTTATCCTACCGACAAAGTGCTTCTTCAGCAAGTCCGCTGTTGCAGACATCAAGATGATAACTTTAGATTTCTGAAGTTGTTCAACCATATCCAGCATGATTTCTGTATTACGATTAAACAATGCATCTTGGAACAGGTAGTGCGCTTCATCTATAATAATGTAATCAAAATTTCTTTCAACCCATTCGATTGACGACATTCCATGATTGAAATTATACTCCAATTTTTGGCAAATCATGCACGTTGCGTCTGTACCCTGTGCCTGTCGTCGTTGCTGTTCAAGTAACGCTCTCCGATTAGAGAACAGTATCATCCGCTTGCCACTTGCATGGACATACGGATAGAGCGTGTTCAAAACGAAGCTGCTCTTACCGCTACCGCACGGTGCATCTATAAGGTAGATGCCCGCTGTCCAGCTTTGGTAATCCGAGATTCTAAGATAGCTCTACTGTCGATTAGTCATATAACGACCCCTTTCGTTCTGATATTGTGTGCCTTTACCGTGCCGTAGGCAACTCAACGGCGCTCAGACTGCATATTCAGTCTTTCGTGCATAATTATACTCGATGCCTCCAGGCTTGTCAAGGGGAAATTTGTAAAATTTTTATGAACAAGTTTAGCTTCATATCACGATATAACGTCACTACTTCATATCAAGATATGAAATCGAGTTATATCGCGAGACGAGCAGCTCATATTTGAATGTTGTGGTTTTTGAATATTTATTCACATCGTTATTATATCGCATATCGTTTTGATTTTTCCGTGCTATGAACACAAACTGGGTAAAAATTAAATCGGTCACGATTTTTTCTCTGAATACAGATTGAACGGCTGCACTGCTATTTTAACAAAAATTCGTTCCGGATTTGTTTTTAGGTGGGGGAGTGTGTTTCCGACAAAAAAGCACCCCTTGCGGGGTGCGTGGTATTATGCCAGTCCTCTGTCCTTCAGCATCTTATCCAGTGTCGGGCGGCTGATTCTCAATTCTGCTGCAAGCTGGGTCTTGTTCAGTTCTCGGTGCTGGTATCTGTCATACGCTGCATTGAAGGTCTTATCATCAATGCGTTTAACCTGACCGCCTTTGAACTTGCCTTGAGCCTTTGCTATGGCTATTCCTTCCCGCTGGCGTTCTAGCAGATTCTCACGTTCAAACTCGTTGATGGCTGCAATCATTGTCAGCATCAGCTTTCCCGTGGGGGTGCTGGTATCAAGATTCTCCTTATTAGATACAAGATGCACATTCTTAGCTTGTAGCTGCTCCACGATGGCAAGGAGGTCTTTCGTACTACGAGCAAGGCGGCTAAAGTCATGGATATAAATGGTATCACCCTCGCGCATATAGTCGAGCATGGCTTCCAGTTGCGGGCGGTTCATGTTCTTGCCGCTGACCTTTTCCGTGAACCACTTGTCGATGCCGTGCTTCTTGAGGGCTTCAATCTGCCGCGCCTCGTTCTGTTCAGCGGTGGAAACTCGTACATAAGCAATGTGTGCCATACTGCAAGACTGTCCTTTCATCATGTGATTATCTCCACCCTTATTGTATCTCAATGTAAAAATGAAGTCAACAACTTTGTTTACGTTTTGAAAAACAAATCTAAAACAAAGTCTATTTTTACAACAACAGCGGCTTTTGGGATGTAATAGGCAAGTATACTCTGTTTTGACAAAATATACATCTAAACAAGAAAAGACCGCAAGCGGCTTTTGTTCCGTCTGCGGTCTTTTGCTGGGGCTGGTTCTTAGGTTAGATTCTTCATAGCGTAGTCTATCGCGTCTTTTTCATAGCCTTCAAATTCAAGTTGTCTGCGAACCTGCGCTTTGGACAAGTCCATATCGTGATAATAACTTTCTGCCCTTGAAAGTGCATTCCTATGTTCTTGTGTTATTTTATTTGTACCACTCGATGCAGAACTATTACTCTTACTTGGCTTTTTACCCACACCGGGGCCACCCGTAGAATATCCATTATTCGAGGTGCTAGATGTCGAAGGATTGTCCAGTTCTTCTTGTTCCTCATCGGTACGGACAGTTAGCTTTTCGTTAAAAACGCTGTACCAATTTCCATTGCTATGAATGTCACCCAAAAGAATAGAATTAAA
Source organism: Faecalibacterium sp. BIOML-A4 (assembly GCF_009679665.1). Taxonomy (NCBI): domain Bacteria; kingdom Bacillati; phylum Bacillota; class Clostridia; order Eubacteriales; family Oscillospiraceae; genus Faecalibacterium; species Faecalibacterium sp. BIOML-A4. Next base: position 301,036 of record NZ_WKZG01000001.1, read on the forward strand.
TCCCATGCTTGCCTTAAAGATTGATTCATTCATTTTGTCGGACAATTCATCGTATTTTTTAATGATTGTATCACTTGACAAAGAACTAAGTGCTTTTCCGTTTATATTGTCACACTCGATATTGATATAAAAAATAGGTGTACTTCCCGTTATTGGAAAACTTTTCATAGTTGCTTTTGGGTTTGAGAAGCCACCGCTTTGGGCAAGCTTTTCGGCAACTTGTAAGATTGTCTTTTCTAATTCGATACCGCTATCTAATGGAGAGGTCAGCCCCATGAAACTCATTGCACTAGCTGTATTTTCAATAGCGGTCTGATATTCCCCCTGCTCCACTAAAGCATCTTGTTGTTTCCAATACAAATCTAACATTTCAGTTGCGCGTTTCTGTGCTTCTGTATAGTTGGAATCATCTTCTATTACTTTTTGATACAGCGAATAGGCTTTGAAATATTCGCCGCTTTCTCGATAGTTCTCCGCTGACTTGAATTTTCGTGCCGACTCTTCAAGTGCTGCCTTACGTTCTTTTTCTTCCTTAGATAACACTTCAGACGCTGCTGTACTACTGGAAGTTTCTTGTTGTGAACTACCTGCCGTGCTATTTGCTGTACTTGCTCCGTTGCTGCATCCAGCAAGCAACAAAGCACAAAGTAGCACGGAGCCAACTGTCCCGGCTATTTTACGCCTCATTCCGATTTTCCTCCTAACTGATAAATGACTGTTGTTCGGTTGTGTCTGTCCTCCTTTTGTCAATTATACATCTAAAGACTACAAATGTATACACTTATAGTTCAATTATTATAATTGTAGGCTACAAAATCAATTGTCTTTTGGCTACACTTGTAGTAAAAAGAGGTGCATTATGGATAACAACTTGAACAAGAAGCTTATAATTCGTCCCCGCCGGGCTGCATTGGGTAAGACTGCCGTTGTTTCCGTGCGCCTGTCAGAAGATACTATCAAGCGTTTGGATGCAATCACCACGCAAACCGGGCATAGCCGCAATGAACTAATTCAGTTGTGCGTTGAGTTTGGGCTGGAAAATCTTGAAATCAAAGACGATTGATAACTACATTCTATCTAAAAGAACGAGCCGCAGCTGGGGAAGTGATTCCTGTCTGCGGCTCTTCTATTTAGATTATCTTACTAAGCGGGCTGTGCTTGCGGTACATCTCTGCAAGGTCGTCTTGGTTCACATCCAAATAGGCCTGCTCTGTTACGGTAACGCTGCTGTGCCCTAGCAAGCGGCTCAAGGTGTAGATGTCGCCGCCGCTCATAAGGAAGCGCTTTGCAAAGTTGTTTCGGAAAACATGCGGGTGAATGTCCTTTAGCCCTATCCGCTGGGCATACTTGCGAACATTGGCTTCAAAATTACTCACTTCAAGAAATTTACCTTTGTTTGTACAGAACAGAAAATCACTGTCCCGGTATCTGTCCTTATACTTTATCCACCGTTGCAGTTGCGTTGCCATTTTGTCAGAGAAGAACACATAGCGGCCTTTCTTACCCTTGGTGTTCTCCGCCGGGAGATAGATGTACCGTTTTTGCAAATTCACATCCGTTACTTGAATCAGTAGACATTCGTTGACTCTCATGCCGGTATCTAGCAAAAGCTGAATGACGATAGAATCCCGATATTCACTAAAGCTGGCTGTGTTCATATTCCGCAGTAGTTTGCGGAAGTCCTCATCCGACACAAACTCAAGCGGGCGGCGTTCTACCTTGATGTAATCGCCACGTTTGACAGGCGAACGGAGAATCAAATCTTCTTCCACACACCAGCCAAAGAAAGCGCTCATGTTCCGCAGGTAGTTGTTGATAGTCACATCTGACACTTTCTTGCCAAAATCCAGCCGCCGCTCCTGATAGTTCCCACTGTTCGGGTTGCTTGTGACGGTGTACTTGCCCCGTTCCTTTATCTGTCTAACGTAGTTCTGAATAACCGTGTGCGTGATTTTCTCCGTCTGTGTGATGCCCTGTTCATCAAGGTAGAGCATCAAAAGGCGCAACGTTTGTTCATAACTTCCAATCGTCTTTGTTGCAAGCCCTTTGTTTTCACAGTGTTCAATGAACATCTCCACATCCCGGATAAGCATAAAAAATAACCTCCTGTATTTGCCGGGACTATGACCCAATAAATACAGGAGATTTATTGCCTTAGATTTAAGCTATTTATTGGTCTGGTTCCATATTTCCACAACGTTTTTTCGCTATATTTATTGGTATAGCTCCCATCGTTGGAATATTATGGAATATTTTCAGACGTTTTACCGTCTCTCTGTTTACCCAACCCTCTGTCGTTTATCCAGCCGCATCTTATCGGCTATCATTGCGATGAACTCGCTGTTGGTTGGTTTTCCGCGCAGGTTATGGATGGTGTAGCCGAAGTAGCTGTTGAGGGTGTCCACGTCTCCCCGGTCCCATGCCACCTCGATGGCGTGGCGGATGGCGCGCTCCACCCGGCTGGCGGTGGTGCCGTTTTTCTTGGCGATTTCCGGGTAGAGGCGCTTGGTCACAGCGTTGATATACTCCGGCTCGTTCATGGTGAGCAGGATGGCATCCCGCAGGAACTGGTAGCCCTTGATATGGGCAGGGACGCCGATCTGATGCAGGATCTCGGTAACGGTCAGCTCATCGCTGTCCACGCTGGTGTGCAGGATGTGCTTTTCCGGGCCAAGTGCCGTCTTGAGCACCCGTGCGGCAAGCACGGTCTCATCAAAGGGCTTTACAAAGTAGTAGGCAAAGCCTTCATCCAGCAGCTCCTGTACCATCTCTTCGCTCTGGAAGGCACCGGTCACGAAGAAGGAGGTGTGCCGCTCACCGGCGGCATTATAGCGCTGCTTTACCGCAAGGGCATCCAGACCGGGCATAAAGGCATCCAGCAGAACCACCTGCGGGCGCACGGTGAGCATTTTCTGCAGGACCTTGTTGCCGTCCTTTTCCACAACGGTCACGTCCACGCCCTTCTGCTCCAGCGCTTCGCGGCAGGCGGCAGTGAACGGGGCACCAGTATCCGACATCAAAAATCTAATTTTGTCCATGGTTGTTTCCTCCAATGTGTGCAGTTCCCTTAACACCATGGATTTTACCATAATTTTCCAGAACTTTCAACGGTTTATATTGGTAAATTTTGGCAAAGAAAATCGAAATGCGCAAATTTTTTTGCAGATCAGCTTTATGGCTGCGCAGCATCGTCTGTTTTTTCAACAGCGCGGGCCTGCTTGAGCATGGTCTGAGCAAAAATGCCGTAGCCCCGCGTGGGGTCGTTTACCAGCACATGGGTCACTGCACCCACCAGTCTGCCGTTCTGCAGGATGGGACTGCCGCTCATGCCCTGCACGATGCCGCCGGTTTTGGCAAGCAGCTGCCGGTCGGTCACGCGCAGGATCATGTTGCGGTGGGGGTCTGCGTCGTTTACCTTTTCAATGCGGATGCGGTATGCCTTGGGCACCTCGCCGTCCACGGTCGTCCAGATCTCGGCATCGCCCGGCACAACCTCCTGCGCAAAAGCCATCTCCAGCTCCGGGCCGGAAAATGCAGCCCGTGTTCTGCCATAGACCCCGGTCTTGCTGTTGATGCAGATGCTGCCAAGCGCATGGGTGCTCAGAAAGCGGCCCTTCAGCTCACCGGGGCTGCCCACGGTGCCGCTGGTGCACCCCACGATCTGGCAGGGGACGATCTCGCCGCTGCGCAGGGCCACGCTCTCACCGGTGTCGCTGTCGCTGATGGGGTGGCCAAGCCCGGCAAACACCCCGGCGGCATTGTCCACAAAGGTCATGGTGCCTACCCCGGCGGAAGAATCCCGCACCCACATCCCGGCGCGCCACTGTCCGGCGGTGCTGTCCCACACGGGGGTCAGCCGGGTCTGGAATTGCTCACCATTGCGGATATAGACCACCTGCACCGGCGCGCCTGCGGCCGTTTCCAGAGCATCGTGCACGGCGTCGTTCGTCTCGGTCAGGGTGTCGTCCATGCGCACCACCCGGTCGCCCAGCCGCAGCCCGGCCTTCTTGGCGGGGTTTGCGGTGCCGTCCGGGGTGTTCAGGTCGGAAAAGCCCACAATGAGCGCGCCCTCGGAGAACATCTTAACGCCGAAAGGCGTACCGCACACGGTTACCACCGGACGTGTTTCCACCAGAGCGCGCACAGTCTTGACGGGCAGCCACCCGCCAATGGACAAAGTGGCCTGATAGCTGCCCGCAGCCTGCGTGCTGGCCGCGTTGCGGGAGCCAGCGGTGCGCAGCGGCTGCACATAGGCAAAACGGGGCAGGGTAAGGGTCTGGCCGGGTTCCAGCAAAATTTCAGCAGGCAGACTGTGCCACAGCCAGCCCAGCACCGCCAGCGCGGCCACCAGAAGATAAGCTGCCGCAATGCTGCCAGCGCGGCGTAGTTTTGATCTGCGCATCGGCAAAAAGCCCCTTTCCGCCATGGAAAATGATACGATCGTCCGGCGATAGTATGCGCTGTGAAGGGCGGAAATATCAGTGCAGTGATTGACTTTTTCCGCCGGAACTGATACTATATTAAGGTGGTTTGGCCGCAGCTGCAGAATAGAAGAATACGCGGGTATGGTGGAATTGGCAGACGCGCAGGATTTAGGTTCCTGTGCCGCAAGGCGTGTGGGTTCGACCCCCACTACCCGCATACAAAGAAAAGCGCGATGAGTTCTCAGAATTCATCGCGCTTTCTTTTATATAATAAATAGTGTTGTTCGAGGTCTGCTTCCTCGCACAAAAAGAAACCGGTACAAAATGGGTACACCCCTGATAGACATTCCTATTGATTGGGACCCGCAGGCTAAGCAACAGCAACGGGTTGCGTTAGCTGATTTTTCCGCAGCCCCTTGGCAGGGCTTTGAAAAATCAGAACGCGGCCCCAACAACTCCTCCCTGTTTCAGCCGCAGGCTGCGGTCGTCGTTGTTGCACTGTGGCTTTGCTTGCGGCATAAATGCCGCCGCCTTGTTCGAGATCCCCTCCCTCGCACAAAAAGAAAAACCAGCACACAATGTGTACTGGTTTTTGGTGCGAGGGAGGGGACTCGAACCCCCAAGGATAAACCACACGCACCTCAAACGTGCGCGTCTGCCAGTTCCGCCACCCTCGCATACCGTATTGTTTTCGCAGCCCTGAAATCTCTGAGGTGAAAGACCGTGATGCGGACTGCTTGAATATATTACCACGTTCCCGGCAGATAGTCAAGCGCTTTTTCTCTTTTTAAATGAAATTTTTGGGCCGTCATTTCTTAAGAATATGTTGGTTGAAATGCATGGATGGGTGTGATATTATAAAACTAACTATCTCTGCTCAGTTGTTTTGGCAGCAGGGAAGAAGATGATAAGGATACGGCGGAAATGCATTTCTGCGCAGGGTGCAGACCGACCGGTTTTTTGAAAGGAATTTGAGTGGACGCAGGAATGAACGAGAAAAAAGAAAATGTTATTGTAAACGGTTTTTTCTGGCGCTTTGCAGAGCGGTGCGGTGTGCAGCTGATCTCAGCGGTGGTGTCCATCCTTCTGGCGCGCATCCTTACACCCGATGATTACGGCAAGGTGGCACTGGTGACGGTGTTCAACAATATCATGTATGTCCTGCTGGACTGCGGCATTGGCACCGCGCTGGTGCAGAAGAAGGAAGTGGACGAGCTGGATTACTCGTCGGCGTTCTTTTTCAGCATTGTGATCAGCTTTGTGCTGTATGGGGGAATGTTCGTGGCGGCACCGTATCTGGCTGCTTTCTACAATGACCCCAGCATGACCCCGATCTTTCGCGGCATCAGCCTGACAGTGGCGGTCTGCGGCATCAAAACGATCCAGCAGGCGCATGTGACCCGGAACATGAAGTTCCAGTATTTTTTCTATTCCGCCTTTGCGGGCGCGATCGTATCCACGGTCCTGGGTCTGGGCCTTGCCTATATGGGCTTTGGAGTCTGGGCGCTGGTGGTGCAGCAGGTATCCAATATCACGGTGGACACGCTGGTGTTGTGGAAGCTGTCCTCCTGGCGGCCTAAGATGGAGTTTTCGTGGCAGCACCTGAAAGGGCTGCTCTCTTATGGCTGGAAGCTGCTGGCCTCGTCGCTGAGCAGCGTCATCTACAACAACCTGCGCAGCCTGATCATCGGCAAGATGTACACCTCGGCGGATCTGGCGTATTACAATCAGGGCGATAACCTGACTTATAATATCGCGTCAAGCGTGGATACTTCCATTGAGAGCGTTTTGTTCCCGGTCATGTCCTCACTGCAGGATGACCGTGCGCAGGTCAAGAACATGACCCGCCGCTCCATCAAGACCTGTACCTATATTATTGCGCCGGTGATGATGAGCACTGCGTTCTGTGCCGAACCGCTGGTGCGCCTGATCCTCACCGAGAAGTGGCTGCCCTGTGTGCTGTTCCTCAGGGTGTTCTGTCTGGGGTATGTGTGCTGGCCGATCATCACGGCAAACCTGAATGCAGCCAAGGCGGTGGGCCGCAGCGATCTTTACCTGAAATGTCAGCTTTTGAACGAAGGGGTGTGCATCCTTCTTCTGCTGGCAACATTCCGTGTCAGCGTCGAGGCCATTGCATATGGTATGCTGATCACGAATGTTGTGACCCAGATCCTGGATGCACAGCTCAACAAAAAGCTGATCGGCTATGGCTATCTGGAACAGATGCGTGATATCCTGCCGACCCTGCTGCTGGCAGCGGGCGCGGGCCTGTGCATGTATCTGGTCATTTTCCTGCACCTGCCGGATCTGCTGACGGTGATCATTCAGGTGGTGGTTGGTCTGGGCATTTATCTGACAGGCTCTGCCATTCTGGAATTGGACACCTTTGAATATTTCAAGGATGTGCTGGCTCCGTCCATCCGGCAGAAGCTGAAACGCTGAAACCGGCATTTTGAATCGTGTGAAAATCCGTCGGACGGGTGATGTCCGACGGATTTTTGTTCTTTTTGTCTAAAGTATACAAGAACAAACATTAAAAACCGGCAAAGCGACCATTGAAAAAACGCAACTGATATACTAGAATATAAGTACAAGAGCGCGGCACACGGCTGCGCGGAAAATGCAAAGCAGAAAATATAAAACAGGAGGATTTTCCTATGCCTATGAAAATGGGTTGGCGCTGGTATGGCGAGGGCAACGATCCCATCAGCCTGAGCGACATCAAGCAGATCCCCGGCGTGACCAGCATCGTCTGGGCGTTGCACGACAAGATGCCCGGCGAGATCTGGGAGATCGACGAGATCCAGAAGGTAGCCGATCAGATCCACGCTTACGGCTTCGACATGGACGTGGTCGAGTCGGTCAACGTTCACGATGACATCAAGATCGGCCTGCCCACCCGCGACAAGTACATCGAGAACTACAAGCAGTGCATCCGCAATCTGTCCAAGTTCGGTGTCAAGGTCATCTGCTACAACTTCATGCCGGTGTTCGACTGGACCCGTACCGATCTGTTCCACCCCGTGGGCGACGGCTCCACTGCACTGTTCTACGAGAAAGATAAGATCAAGGGCGATTACAAGGCTATGGCTGAGTACATCATGTCCTTCACTGAGAAGTATAACATGACCTTCCCCGGCTGGGAGCCGGAGCGCATGGCAAAGCTGGACGAGCTGTTCAAGGCTTACGCCCCTGTCACCAAGGAAAAGCTGTGGGAAAACCTGAAGTACTTCCTGGAAGCACTGATGCCCACCTGCCATGAGTGCGGCATCAAAATGGCTATCCATCAGGATGATCCCCCTTGGGATATCTTCGGCCTGCCCCGTCTGCTGGTGGATGCCCAGAGCATCGACCGCTTCCTGAGCATGGTGGATGATCCGTACAACTGCCTGACCCTGTGCACCGGCAGCCTGAACGCAAACCCCAACAACAACTGTGCCGAGATCGTGCGCAAGCACTGCGACCGCATTGCCTTTGGTCACATCCGCAACATCCACCACTTCCCCAACGGCGACTTCTCCGAGGCTGCTCACCGCGACTGCTGCGGCGAGACCGGCATCATCGAGGTGCTGCGTGCTTACCATGACTGCGGCTTTGAGGGCTACATCCGTCCCGACCACGGCCGTCAGCTGTGGGAGGAAGGCCCCGGCAACTGCCGCCCCGGTTACGGCAAGTATGACCGTGCTCTGGGCGTTCAGTACATGCTGGGTGTCTGGGATCTGCTGGATCGTCTGGATGAAGAGAAAAAGAAGGGCTGATAAATATGAAGCTGTCTGAGATCAAAAACGGCAATCTGTCCGCCGAGTGGGCAGAGAAGGGTTATGAGCTGCCCAAATTCGATATCGAGGCTGTCAAGGCCAAGACCCACGCCGAACCCACCTGGGTGCACTTCGGCGCAGGCAATATCTTCCGTGCATTCCCGGCTGCCATCCTGAACGATGCGCTGAACACCGGCAAGTATGACCGCGGTGTCATCGTGGCCGAGAGCTTTGACTACGAGATCATCGACAAGGCTTATCGTCCCTACGACAATATGAGCCTGCTGGTCTGCCTGAAGTCCACCGGCGAGATCGAGAAGAAGGTGGTGGCTTCCGTTACCGAGAGCCTGAAGGCTGACTACTCCTTCGGCGAGGACTGGGCACGTCTGGTGGAGATCTTCCAGAACCCCAGCCTGCAGATGATCTCCTTCACCATCACTGAGAAGGGCTACGGCGTTGCTCCCGCTGATCTGGAGCGCGGCCTGACCCCCGTGCTGGCCATGGGCAAGGTCACTGCTCTGCTGTACGAACGCTTCAAGGCCGGCAAGCTGCCCCTGACCGTCCAGAGCATGGATAACTGCTCCCACAACGGCGATAAGGTCAAGAACGCTGTCCACGCCTATGCTGCCAAGTGGGTGGAGCAGGGTCTGGTGCCCGCCGAGTTCCTGGCCTATGTGCAGGACGAGAGCAAGATCACCTTCCCGTGGAGCATGATCGACAAGATCACCCCGCGCCCGGATGCCAAGGTCCAGCAGATGCTGGCCGACGACGGCTTTGAGGATAACTACACCATCGTCACCGAGAAGCACACCTTCACCGCTCCCTTCGTCAACGCCGAGGAGACCCAGTACCTGTGCATCGAGGATCACTACACCAATGGCCGTCCTCCGCTGGAGCTGGGCGGTGTGCTGTACTGCGACCGCGAGACCGTGGACAAGATCGAGAAGATGAAGGTCTGCACCTGCCTGAACCCGCTGCACACTGCCATGTCCATCTATGGCTGCATGCTGGGTTACACCCTCATCTCCGCCGAGATGGCCGATGAAGACCTGCGTGCCTTCATCCAGAAGATCGGTTACATCGAGGCAATGCCCGTCGTGGTCGATCCCGGCGTTCTGAACCCCTACGAGTTCATCGGCGCTGTCATCAACCGCCGCCTGCCCAACCCCTTCATGCCGGATGCTCCCCAGCGTATCGCAACCGATACCTCCCAGAAGCTGGCCATCCGCTTTGGCGAGACCATCAAGGCCTACGAGGCACGCGGTCTGGACAAGGGCAACCTGATCCTGATCCCGCTGGTGCTGGCAGGCTACGCCCGCTACCTGAAGGGCATCGATGACAACGGTCAGGCTTTTGAGCCTTCCGCCGATCCGCTGCTGGCTGAGCTGCAGGCCATTGTGGCTCCGCTGGAGGTCAAGGAAGGCGAGCAGGACTTCAGCTGCCTGAAGAAGCTGTACAGCCGTGTTGACGTGTTCGGCGTGGATCTGTATGCCGTTGGTCTGGGCGAGAAGATCGAGGCAATGGCCAAGGAGCTGTTTGCAGGCCCCGGCGCTGTGCGCAAGACCCTGCACAAGTATACGCTGGCCCGCTGATCTGCTGACACGATAATTTAAGATATCTTCGCACCCGCGCTGCGCGTTGCTTTGCCGCAGCGTGGGTCTTTATAAAAGAAAAGAACTGCTGAACGAAATGTCAGCAGTTCTTTTTTGCGTGTGCATATTTTTTGGGTTTAACCTTTTCTGCAGTCGTGCAGCTTTTCTTTGGGCAGGATGCCGGCCAAAAACTTCCACACCACTTCCATGCGGTCGTTCAGTAAGTAAGCTTTCTCTTTTTCTACGTAGAGGTACACCGCATTGTCCGTGCGGTAGGCGCAGTAAAAGCTGTCCCATGCGTGGCGGCTGGTGGGTTCGGGCTTGTCTTGCTGGCCGTACATCCACACAGCAATGCCGGTGTCGGCCAGCTCCACACGGTAGAAGGCCCGCGGCAGGTGCATCTGTTTGATCTGCCGGGAAACGCTGCGGAAGAACGAGTAAAAGTAGCTCACCGGCAGGCCGATGCCCACAATGGCAAGCACAGCAGCCAGCAGCCCGGCACCCGGGCGCTTGCCCAGCTGCGAAAGGCAGACGGCGGCAAAAGCCAGCATGATGGCGGCAAAAACAGCGGGACGCAGCCATGCTTTGCGGTGATGGAATGCATCGAACACGGCAAAATCGCGGAAGCCCTGCTCACCCATGGTGGTGGAAACGGAGATGGTCTGGGACATAAAGTCGCCTCCTTTGTATTTACAGGCATCGTACCACAATTGCGCGGTTTAGGCAAGAGAAAAACATGCAAACCTTGCCAATCCGGCCCAAAGCGTGGTACAATAAATCGTTACCAAACGAAAGGAGGCGGCAGGCTTTGCAGCACCGCAAGCGGCAGATCACCCTCAAGCAGCGCATGGGCTTGTGTCTGGCAGCATTTTTTGCGGCCTTTGCCATGCAGCTCACGCTCAATGGCTACCAGTCCAGAGCAGTGCAGGCAGTACAGGACGCGCAGATGGGCTGCTTCAACGCCATCAGCCGCTTTCAGGGCGGTGTGGAAAGCTCTATTTCCGTGCTGGAGAACTACCGCTGGGAGAACAGCGAGCCGGAGGAGATCATTGACCGGCTGCAGTCGGCATCTTCCACCTGCAATGCATGGCTCTGGCGCATCGGTACCAGTCTGGACAGTCTGGAAAGCGTCAGCGATGAGCAGCGGGTGCTCTACAGCGCAGTGGATACGGTCTATCAGACCTACACTGGCCTGCTGGATGAGCTGGAAAACGACCTGCTCAGCGGCAACGATGCCGCAGCTTCCCAGCTGTATTATGCAAAGGTGGTGCCCTGCGGCGATTACCTGAGCCAGTACACCCTGCAATTGCTGGAAACCGCCATTCAGGATTCCCAGACTACCTACACCACCATCTCGGCCCTGAACGAGCGCATCACCATGCTGCAGACGGTGGTGGTGGCGCTGTGCGTGGCGCTGGGCTGCGTTACCGGTTTGATGGTCATGCGTCTGCTCACGCCGGTGCAGCAGATGATCGCAGCCTCCCGCGCCATTGGCAAAAGTGAGTTCGACACCCCGGACATCCCGCTGCCCAAGCAGCCGGAGATCGCTCAGCTGGCCGAGTCCTTCAATATCATGAAGCACTCCATGGCCCAGCAGGTGACCACCCTGCAGGAGAAAAACGAGATCGAGCGGGAGCTGCACCGCCAGAAGACCGAAGCACTGGAGCTGCAGAACCGCATGGAGCGCAGCCGGCTACAGCAGCTGCGCAGCCAGATCGACCCGCACTTTCTGTTCAACACCCTGAATGTGATCCAGCAGACCGCCGGCACCGAGACGGCCTACCGTACGCAGGCGCTCATCATGGCGCTTTCGCACCTGCTGCGCTACAGCCTGATGAGCAACGATGAACAGGTGCCGCTCTCCCGTGAGGTGCGCATCGTGGATGAATATTACTCCATCTACCATGTCCGCTTTGGTGAGCGGGTGCGTATGGAGTGGCGCATTTCCGATTCGCTGGATCTTACCGAGACCATGGTGCCGTCCTTTATTTTACAGCCCATTGTGGAAAATGCCTTCAAGCACGGCATCTGCCCCAAAGAGGAGGGCGGTGTGGTGCGCATCCGCGTGAACCCTCTGCGGGAGAAGGGACTGCTGTGCATCCGCGTGGTGGATAACGGCGTGGGCATCCAGCTGGATCAATTACGACAGCTGCGCGGGGCGCTCAGCCAGCCCGGTGAGCGCTGGGAGCATATCGGCATTTATAATGTTGCGGCCCGCCTGCGTCTGCTGGATCGGAACAGCCGCTTTGTGATACGGTCCCATCCGGGACGCGGTACGGCGGTGGTGCTGTATCTGCCATTGGTGGAGAATGAGGAGGAGTTTGAGGAATGATTCGTCTGTTGATCGCGGATGATGAAGCACTGGAACGGGAAACGCTGGCGGACATCGTGGCCCGCCGCTTTGAGCACGAAGTGACCATCGAGACTGCCGAGAACGGCCGCAAGGCAGCGGATACGGCGGTGCTGTGGGGCGCAGACCTGATCCTGATGGACATTGAGATGCCCGGTATGAACGGTCTGGATGCAGCCCGCGCCGTGCTGGAACAGCGCCCGGAGTGCAAGGTGATCTTTGTTACGGCCTACAGTCTGTTCCAGTACGCCCACGAGGCCATGCATCTGGGTGCCTGCGATTATCTGCTCAAGCCGGTGAACCCGGACGAAGTGGAAGCTTCCATCCGCAAGGCCATCCGTCAGATCGAGGCGGGCCGCCGCCTTGCAGAGCTGGCTCCGGTGGAACCGGAGCCGGAAGCTGACCCGGAGAGCGATGCCGCCGAAGCAGGGGAGAACGACCGCAATGCACTGGTCATGGCCCATGTGCGCAAGTATATGGAGGATAACTATATGTTCGACCTCTCGCTGGACAGTGTGAGCGAGATCCTGCATATCAGCCCGGCGTATCTCTCAGCACAGTTCAAGAAGTATCAGAAGATGAACTTTCTGGACTGCCTGACCGAGCTGCGTATCAACGCTGCCAAGGAGCTGCTCACCGACCCGTTCCGTTCGGCAGCAGAGGTAGCTTCCATGGTGGGCTACGAGGATTCCAGCTATTTTGCCCGCACCTTTAAAAAACGCACCGGCATGACCCCCACCCAGTACCGCAGGGAAGCGGCCAAGGCTGCACGGGAGGCCCGACTGTGACCCGCCGCCAGATGCTGACCGCCCTGTTTGGCGCAGCCGTGCTGGCACTGCCGGTGGCGGGCTGCGGCCATCAGCCGGTGCAGGACGAGCAGGGGGCGGAACTGATCCTGCGCTATGCGGAGAACCAGCCGGAGGATTATCCTACTACGCAGGCGGCGCTGGCCTTTGCGGATCTTGTGGCCCAGCGCACCGATGGCCGCGTGAAAGTGCTGGTGTACAGCGGGGGAGAACTGGGCGCGGAGCAGAGCGTGATCCAGCAGATGCAGTTTGGCGGCATTGACTTCTCCCGCGTGTCCCTCAGCCAGCTGGCAGAGTACGAGCCGGCGCTGAGCGTATTGCAGCTGCCGTATCTTTACACCGATGCCGACCAGATGTGGCGCGTGCTGGATGGGACCATCGGCGACGAGTTCCTCTCCACGCTGGAGTCGCTGGAGCTGACGGGACTGTCATGGTTCGATGCCGGTGTGCGCAGCATCTACACCCGGCAGAAGGTGACAGGCCTTGCAGATCTGCAGGGCCTGACCATCCGCGTGCAGGAATCGGACATGATGAGCGAAATGATCACCGACCTTGGCGCAAAGCCGGTAAAGGTAGTGTACAGCAAGGTGTATGCCGCCCTGCACAACGGTGAGATCGATGGCGCAGAGAACAACTGGCCCAGCTACGAAGCCATGGGTCACTACGAGGTGGCACCTTACTTTTTAAAGGATGAGCATACCCGCGTGCCGGAGGTGCAGCTTGCAAGCCCTGCTGTGATGGAAAAGCTGGCCGCACTGGACGAGCGCTACCCGGAGATCATCCGCCTGTGTGCCCGGGAGAGCGCCAAGGTGGAGCGCAGGCTCTGGGCGCAGCAGGAGGCGGAATCGGAAAGTGATCTGCGTGCAGCAGGCATTGAGGTGACAGAGCTGGACGAAGAAGAAAAGGCAAGGTTCCGTGCTGCTGTGCAGCCGATGTATGATCGGTTTGCCCAGCAGGGCGAATTGATCGCCCGCATCCGGCAGGCATAAGCCCCACAGCAAAGCCCGGAAAAGATGGGCAAAGAAATCAGGAAAACAGAAAAAAGAACCGGCAAAGCGCTGTGTGCTCTGAACCCCAAAGGGAAGGGCATCCAGCGCTTTGCTTCTATCTGGAATACAGAAATGTATCCATCTGTTAGGCGAAGGTGCACAAACAAAAAGTAAAACACTTGGCATTTTTCACAAAAGAAATTCTGACATTCTTTCAAAAAGCAGGACATTTTTTGAAAGCCCTTGTTTCGTTTAAAAAAATTTGCTAAAGTGTGTACAGTAAATGAACGGTATGCGGGTCCTGTGCAGACCGGGCCGTTCGGGAGATTTAAGGAGGACGATTTATTATGAAAAAGATCACTCGTCGCAGCTTTCTGGCAGCAGCCGGTGTTTCCGCCGCTGCTCTGGCTCTGACCGCATGTGGTGGCTCCAGCAATTCTGCTGCTGCTTCCACCTCTACCGCAGCTTCTTCCACCGCAGCTTCTGCTGCTGGTGATGCTACTGCTGCTGCAAACGATCCCAAGGTGACTCTGGTCTACGCCGAGGTCAACCCGCTGGATACCATCGTTGGCCAGACCGCTACCCACTTCAAGGAGAAGGTCGAGGAGCTGACCGGCGGCTCCGTCGTCATCGATGTGCAGGCTTCCGGCGTTCTGGGTTCTGAGAACGACGTTCTGGACGCAATCCTGGGCGGTTCTACCTCCATCGATATGAGCCGTATCTCCGCTTTCGCACTGACCAGCTATGGCTGCAACAAGTCCAAGCTGCTGTCCATCCCCTTCACCTTCGAGAACCGCGCACACTTCTGGAACTTCGCCAACAGCGATCTGGCACCTGAGTTCCTGAACGAGCCTCAGGAGCTGGGTCTGCCCGTTCGTGGTGTCTTCTACGGCGAAGAGGGCTTCCGTCACTTCTTCACGGTCAACCCTGTTTCCGGCATCGATGATTTCAAGGGCCTGAAGCTGCGCGTGTCCAACGACCCCGTTATGAACGGCATGGTCGAGAGTCTGGGCGCTAACCCCACCGTCGTTTCCTTCGGTGAGCTGTACAGCGCACTGCAGACCGGCGTTGTGGATGGTGCTGAGCAGCCCATCGCAAACTACAAGTCCAATGCATTCCCCGAGGTTGCCAACAACCTGATCCTGGACGGCCACACTCTGGGCGCTGTTCAGGCTGTTATCACCGATAACGCATGGGGCAAGCTGACCGAGAACCAGCAGGCTGCCATCATGGAGGCCGGTGCTGATACGCAGGCCTTCAACGCAGAGCTGTCCGAGACCGCTGAGAACAAGGTTCTGGATGAGCTGAAGAGCTCCGGCTGCAATGTCGTGGATGTTCCCGATAAGGCACCTTGGCAGGAAGCTTGCCAGAAGGTCATCAGCGAGAACACCTCCGATCAGGCTGAGCTGTATCAGCAGCTGCTGGACATGAAGGCATAATTGAAAAAGCCTTTCCTGTTCTGAGATAGTACATAGCCCGGCGGGGGACTACGGGATACGCCCGCAGACCTGCCGGGCTTTTTATATGGAGGAATTCATATGCCGAAAATCTTTACCACTTTGGATAAGATCAAGCCGGCGTACGACATCACCTACAAAGTGGTCCTGTTTATCTGCAAGCTGCTGCTGATCGCAGATATCCTCATCACTACCATGTCGGTCATCGGTCGTTACGTCTCGTTCATCCCGGACCCGGCATGGTCGGAAGAGGTTGTGCTGACCTGTATGAGCTACATGGCCGTGCTGAGTGCTGCTCTGGCCATCCGCCGCGGTGCCCATATCCGCATGACTGCGTTTGACGTGTATCTGCCCAAAATCGCCGTCAAGGTGCTGGATATTCTGGCCGATCTTGCCGTGTGCATTCTGGGTGTCATCATGATGGTGGTCGGCTGGAACTATGCCACCACTCTGGGCGGCCGCGGCTTCTACGTGTCCATGCCCTGGCTGAGCCGCTTCTGGATGTACTTCCCGGTGCCGCTGGCCGGTGTTGCCATGATCATCTTCGAGATCGAGGCACTGTACAACCACATCAAGAGCATTTTTGTAAAGGAGGAAGTGTAATATGACAGTTCAGACACTGGCAATCATTGTCCTTCTTGTCAGCTTCTTTGTAATGATCTTCCTGCGTTTCCCCATTGCATACGCCGTTGGTCTTTCCAGCGTGCTGTGCATGATGGTGCAGGGTCAGGCACTGACCGATGTCTGCCGTCTGATGGTCAAGGGCATCTCTTCCTTCAGCCTGATGGCCGTGCCGTTCTTCATTACCATGGGCGTGCTCATGGGCTCCGGCGGCATTTCTGAAAAGCTGATCGCTCTGGCTGATGCCTGCGTGGGCTGGATGCGCGGCGGCATGGCAATGGTCAACATCGTTGCTTCCTACTTCTTCGGCGGTATTTCCGGTTCTGCATCTGCAGATACCGCTTCCATCGGCTCCATCATGATCCCCATGATGGTCGATCAGGGCTACGATGCCGACTTCTCCACTGCTGTTACCATCACCTCCTCCTGCGAGGGTCTGCTGGTTCCTCCGAGCCACAACATGGTCATTTATGCCACCACTGCCGGCGGCATCTCGGTCGGCAGCCTGTTCCTGGCAGGTTATCTGCCCGGTGCTCTGCTGGCCATCGTCCTGATGATCGGTTCCTACATCATCTCGGTCAAGGAGAATTACCCCAAGGGCTCTCCGTTCAGCATCAAGGGCTTCGTTAAGCAGCTGGGCACTTCCATCTGGGCACTGGCCGCTGTTATTATCGTTGTGTTCGGCGTTGTTGGCGGTGTGTTCACCGCTACCGAGTCTGCAGCTATTGCAGTTATCTACTCTCTGTTCGTGTCGGTGTTCGTCTACAAGGGTCTGGACTGGAAGGGTGTCTGGCATGCACTGGATGAGTGCGTGAACACTCTGTCCATCGTGCTGATCCTGATCGCCACCTCTGCAGTCTTCGGCAACTGCCTGACCATGCTGCATGTGCCGGATCTGGCTGCAAATGCCATCACCAGCGTCACCGATAACCCCTACATCATCGCTCTGCTGATCGACCTGATCATCTTGGTTCTGGGCTGCATCATGGATATGGCTCCCATCATCCTGATCGCTACTCCCATCCTGCTGCCCATCGCAACCTCCATCGGCATCGATCCCATCCAGTTCGGTATCATCGTGGTTCTGAACTGCGGCATTGGCCTGCTGACTCCTCCTGTCGGCGCTGTGCTGTTCATCGGCTCTGCCGTTGCAAAGCGCCCGATGGAAAAGGTCGTCAAGGCGACCCTGCCGTTCTACCTGTGCATGTTCGTTGCACTGCTGCTGCTGACCTTCATCCCCGACATCAGCCTGGCGATCCCCAAGCTGCTGGGCGGCTACGTCAGCCCCATCACCAACCCGCTGGGTCCTGTGTTCATCCACTGATGGCCTGACGGCGTAAGGTAAAACCGTTAAAGTCCTCTGCATGAAAGTGCAGGGGACTTTTTGTATGCTAAAAACTTTATTTTTCCTCTTGCATTCTGTCGGAATCGTGCTATAATAGTAAGGCAATCGTTTCCAAGGCCGCTCGACGGGGTAGCCGATATTGAAGGTTGTGATGGGCACATACATTTATAATATGGCCCCAATAAGTCAGAACCAGAAATGAGGTGAAAAGAATGAAACAGGGTATCCATCCGAACTACGTTGACTGCACCATCACCTGCGCATGCGGCAACGTCATTAAGACTCGTTCCACCAAGCCTGAGATCCACGTCGAAGTTTGCTCCAAGTGCCATCCTTTCTACACTGGCAAGCAGAAGCTGGTTGACACCGGCGGACGTGTTGAGCGCTTCAACAAGCGTTTCGGCCGTAAGTAATTATGGTTTTCTGAGCACCGTTTCCTTTGGGAGACGGTGCTTTTTTGCTGCCTTTTTGGCATATGAAAGGGCGGCCTTAATCATTCTTAAGAATTCTTTTTGCATCCCGCCACAGGATTGTCTTAATTTTTACACATTTTCAGTCTAAAATATACCAGCATTGAACTAGATGAAAAAGGAGCGTTTGCTGTGATCGAAGTATCGCATCTGAGCAAAAAGTATGGCACGCACCCTGCCATTGAAGATTTGTCCTTTACGGTGGGCGACGGCCAGATCTTCGGCCTGCTCGGCCCAAACGGCGCGGGCAAGTCCACGATCATGAATATCCTCACCGGCTACCTTGCCCCCACCTCCGGTGAAGTGAAGGTGGCGGGCTTCAGCCTGCCGGAGCAGGCCCAGCAGGCCAAGGCCTGTGTGGGCTATCTGCCCGAGCAGCCGCCGCTCTACCCGGAAATGACGGTGCAGGAATATCTGGATTTTGCTGCAGAGCTGAAAGGCATCAAAAAGAAGGCCGACCGCAAAGAACAGGTGCGCAAAGCTGCCCGCCGCACCGGGCTGGAAGAGGTGCTGCCCCGGCTCATCCGCAGTCTGTCCAAGGGCTACCGCCAGCGCGTGGGCATTGCGCAGGCACTGCTGGGCGCGCCGCAGCTCATCATTCTGGACGAGCCTACCGTGGGCCTTGACCCTGCACAGGTCATCGAGATCCGCAGACTGATCCGGGAGCTGGGGAAAAGCCACACGGTCATCCTGTCCAGCCACATCCTCAGCGAGGTGCAGGCAGTGTGCAGTCAGGTACTGATCCTTTCCAAGGGGCATCTGGTGGCGGTGGGTGCGCCGGAACAGCTGGCCGAAAAGCTGAACCCCGGCAGCCGTCTGCGCGCTACCGCTCTGGGCGGGGGGCAGACCGTGCTGAAAGCAGTCGGCTCCATTCCGGGCATCCGCAAGGTGGAGATCGAATCCGAGGCCGACGGACAGGTGACCTTTACCGCAGAAAGTGCCGATGCTTCTGACCGCCGCGCCGAGGTGTCCCGCGCCCTTTCGCAGGCCGGATGCACGGTGCTGGCGCTGGCAGCGGAAAACAGGACGCTGGAGGAAGTGTTCCTTGCACTGACCGAAAACGAGTCTGAAACACCATCGGATGAAGGGGAGGAGAAAACGGAATGACCGCCATTTTCAAACGCGAAGTCCGCAGCAGCTTTCATGGCATGATCGGCTACGTGCTCACCGCCTTTATGCTGGCGGCAACGGCCATCTATTTTGTTGCCCTGAATCTGGGCTACGGCCTGACGGATTTTGGCTATTACACGCTTTACCGCACCACGTTTGTGCTGCTTTTGTATATCCCGGTGCTCACCATGCGCTCCTTTGCAGAGGAACGCCGCACCCGCACCGATCAGCTGCTGCTTACCAGCCCGGTGTCTGTGTGGGAGATCGTGCTGGGCAAATTCTTTGCCCTGTGCGTCATCTTTGCACTGCCGTGCCTTGCCGATGCGGTCATGATCCTTGTACTGGCCGCACTGGGTGCCACCGGCACGGCCACGCTGGCAAACTTGGCCGCTCTGCTGTGCTATTATCTCATGGGCTGCGCCGCCATTGCCATTGGCGTGTTTCTTTCCAGCCTGACCGAGAATCAGATCATTGCTGCGGTGGCGGGCGTAGCCGCACTGCTGCTGGCCTATATGATGCCCAGCCTGCGCAGCATGTTCACCGCAGGCAGCGCAGTGGCGCTGGCCCTGTTCACCGCCATTGCAGCAGTGCTCAGTGTGGTGGCAGGCCTGCGTACCCGCAGCTTTACGCTGGGCTGCCTGACCTTTGCGGGCTGCTGTGTGGTGCTGACGGCACTGTTCCTGCTGCAGAGCAGCTGGCTGACCGAAGCGTTCAGCGCGGTGCTCAGCGGGCTGTGCCTGTTCACGCCGTTTGAAGAGTTTGTCAACAACAGCTTTTCCATCCCGACGCTGGTGTACTACCTGACCGTGACCATGCTGTTTTTGTTCTTCACGGCGCAGGGGCTGGAAAAGCGCCGCTGGAACTGAGGGGAGGGGAACAACATGAAAAATTTCAAATTTTCTTCCTCCGCAAACGGCAAGGTGTTCCGCAATGGGCTGTACTCCACGGCCATTCTGGCAGCAGCCATCGTGTTGGCCGTGCTGATCAATCTGCTGGTGGGGGCCATCCCGAAAAAATACACCGAGTTCGACCTCTCTGCCGCCAAAATGTACACGCTGGGCGACAGCTCCAGGCAGCTGATGCAGAGCCTGGATCAGGACGTGACCGTTTATTATCTCTGTGAGACCGGCAGCGAGGATGCCATTATCACCAAGCTGCTGGATCACTACGCCGACGAGAGCGGTCACTTCCACTGGGAGCAGAAGGACCCGGCGCTTTACCCGACCTTTGCAGCGCAGTACGGCGCAGAGAATGCATCCACCGGCAGTCTGATCGTGGTCAGCGGTGAGAACAGCGAAGTGCTGAACGCCGCCGAACTTTACGAGTACGATTACTCCGATTACTACACCACCGGCGCTGCCAACGTGACCTTTGGCGGCGAAAAGCAGATCAGCTCTGCCATCTACAAGCTGACTGCCGCAGCAGAAAGTCATGCCTACTACACCACCAACCACGGCGAGCAGGCGCTTACCTCCTCGCTGACCGAGGCGCTCAAGGCGCAGAATATCGATGCCCAGCCGCTGGATCTGCTCACCGGCACCATCCCGGAGGACTGTGATCTGCTCATCATCAGCGACCCCGCTTCGGATTTTGCAGCTGACGGCCTTGTGGATGAGATCGCGCAGCTGCAGACCTATCTGGAAAACGGCGGCAAGGTGCTGCTGACCACCAGCGGCTATACCGAAACGCCCAATCTGGATGCAGTGATGGCACAGTTCGGCCTTGCGCGTGAGCCGGGCCTTGTGGTGGAGGGCGATGCGGGCCACGCGCTGTACGGCTACCTGTACTCGCTGTTCCCGGACTATGCGGCCGCCGACGAAAGCACCGCGCTGGACGGCGTGAATCAGAGCACCCATGTGATGCTCTCGGTGGCACAGGGCATCACCATTACCGAGACAGACGATGTAACGGCGGAACCGCTGCTGTATACCACCGAGGATGCCTACAGCAAGCAGGACTTTGATGCCAGCTCTTCTTCCGCAAAGGAAGCCGGCGATACCGACGGCCCGTTCTCGCTGGCCGTATGGGCGCGCAATGACTCCACCGGTGCCGAGGTGATCTGGATCGGCTGCCCCAACATGGACAACGAGCAGGTGTACCAGTCCATCCCGGGCAACCTGACCTTCCTGCAGGGCTGTGCCGCTTCGCTGGTAGGGCAGAGCCTGCTCATCGACACCAAAGCACTGGAAGCTGCGCCCATCACGGTCCCGGCTTCCGCATCCATGACGCTGGGCATGGTGTTCGTATTCGTGCTGCCCGCAGCAGTGCTCATTGCAGGTGCTGTGGAGGTGCTGCTGCGCCGCCGCAGGTAAGGGGGCACTGCCATGAAAACAAAACAGCGCACCCTTGCGGTGCTTCTGGTGCTGGTGCTTGTGCTGGGCGGGCTGCTGTGGTTTGTCAGCCGCAGCAATGCCGCAGAAGAAGCTGCTTCCAGCGCCGCCGCAGAGGGCAGCATCCTGCTTTCTTCTTTTGCGGCAGGCGATGTGACCAGCATCCGGTATGCCTATGGCGGCGAAACGCTTACCCTAAATTACGATTCCGGCAGCTGGACGCTGGCGGATGACCCGGACTATCATCTGGATGCATCTGCCTGCAATACCATGGTCACGGCGCTGGCATCCCTGAACGCCAAGCGTCAGCTCACGGCTCAGCCCGGCGAGGACTACGGCCTTGCCGATCCGGCTGTTACGGTCACGGTGACGGCGGCAAGCGAGACGAACACCTTTGCCTTTGGCACCGAGAACCCGGTCACAGGAGATCTGTACGTGCAGAAGGCAGGGGACGATGCCGTGTACACCGTTTCTGGCAACAAGGCGGCCTGCTTTGAGCTGACCAAAGCGGACCTTTTTGGCGCGTTCAACCCGGCGGGACTGACAGCCTCCGCGCTGGAAAGTGTTTCCATTACGACGGGCAGCGGCACCCTTGCACTGAATGCAGTCTCTGAGCCTGCGGAAGCGGAGAGCGATTCCTCGGAAAGTGCGGCCGATTCCACCACCTATCAGACCGTGTGGCGGCTGGCCGATGAACCCTCTGCCGATCTGGACGACAGCAAGGTGCAGAGCATCCTCTCTGCTCTGGCAGGCTATGTGACCGCACAAATCACGGATGCCGACCCTTCGGCCTATGGCTTTGCTGCACCGCTTGCAACGGTGCGGGCCGCCTCTGCCGATGGGACCGTGACCCTCCACTACGCCGAAAATGCAGACGGCTGCTGGATGATGGTGGCGGGGGACAGTTCTGTCTATGCGGTTGACCTTGACACTGTGCAGGCCCTTCTGATAACGGCCGCTGCCTTAAAAGCGGAATAAAAACCTTTGTGCGCCGTATGCGGAAAGCCCGCTGCGGCGCATGTTTTTTTGTTGCGGCGTGTAAAGCTTCGGCAAACATTGGCAGAGTGATTGACATTTCAGCAAAGATTGATTAAGATAGACGAGACAGGGCAGAATAACTGCGCAATATAAGAGCCTGCTTTTGCAGGTTCTCCGGTCGTCATGGATGTTGTGCGGGGCTGGGTCGCCCTGGTACGAGGGATGGGGCATGGCCCTGTCTTTTTTCGTATCTGAGTTACAAGGAGGATAAAGTAAAAAATGGACAACTCGGTGATCGTTTCACTGCGGGATATCGTAGTGGAATTTGACGGTCAGCGCATTCTGGATGGGCTGAACCTCGACATCCATGACAAAGAGTTCGTAACGCTGCTGGGCCCTTCCGGCTGCGGCAAAACCACCACCCTGCGTCTGATTGCAGGTTTTCTGGAACCCAATTCCGGCAAAGTGCTGCTGAAAGGTGAGGACATTACCGGCGTGCCGCCCTATAAGCGCCCGGTGAACACCGTTTTTCAGAAATACGCACTGTTCCCGCACCTGAACGTGTTCGAGAACGTGGCCTTCGGTCTGCGGCTCAAAAAGATGGACGAAGAGACCATCCGCCGCAAGGTGCGCAACATGCTGGAGGTTGTTGGCCTGAAAGGCTTCGAGCGCCGCAGCATCAGCCAGATGTCCGGCGGCCAGCAGCAGCGCGTGGCCATCGCCCGCAGTCTGGTGAACGAGCCGGAGATCCTTCTGCTGGATGAACCCCTTGGCGCACTGGACCTCAAGCTGCGCAAGGAGATGCAGCTGGAGCTGAAGCGCCTGCAGCGCGAAATGAACATTACCTTTATTTATGTTACCCACGATCAGGAGGAAGCCCTTACCATGTCCGATACCGTCGTGGTCATGAACGGCGGCAAGGTGCAGCAGATCGGCACGCCGGAGGATATTTACAATGAGCCGAAGAATGCCTTTGTTGCAGACTTCATTGGCGATTCCAACATCGTGGACGGCGTGATGCACCGGGATTTTCTGGTGTCCTTCTCCGGCGTGGACTTCCCCTGTGTGGACCGCGGCTTTGCCCGTGAACAGAGCGTGCAGGTAGTGGTGCGCCCCGAGGATATCGAGGTGGTCTCTCCTGTGGAAGGCCAGCTTGTCGGCGTTGTGAACGATGTCATCTTCAAGGGTGTCCACTTTGAGATGCATGTGGAGTGCGAGGGCCGCGAATGGCTGATCCATTCCACCCGCGCCTGCACCCCCGGTGAGACCATTGGTATGCGCATCGGCCCCAACGAGATCCACATTATGGCGCGTTCAGAGGGGTGAGCCGCAATGATGAAGATTTACGATAAAAAGCTGGCCTATCCGTACTTTGTATGGATGACGCTGTTCACAGTGGTGCCTTTGATCATCGTGGTGTACTATGCATTTACGGATGCAAACGGAGCTTTCACGCTGGATAACCTCACCTCCATCAGCGGCTACGGCTCGGTGTTTGCCCGCAGCCTGCTGCTGGCCCTCATTGCCACGGTCATTTGTCTGGTCATTGCGTTCCCGGTGGGCTATTTTCTTTCCCGACTGCGGGTGAACAAGCAGCACATCATGCTCATGCTGGTCATGCTGCCCATGTGGATGAACTTCCTGCTGCGCACCTACGCATGGATGGGCCTGCTCAGCATCAACGGCCCGGTGAACGCTGTTCTGGGCGTGTTCGGCCTTGGCCCCTTCAATATACTCAACACCTCCGGTGCGGTGGTGCTGGGCATGGTGTATAACTATGTGCCCTATATGATCCTGCCGCTGTACACCAGCATGACCAAGATCGACCAGAGCCTGGTGGAAGCTGCGCAGGATCTGGGCGCTTCCACCACCAAGACCCTTCTCCGGGTGCTCATCCCCATGAGCGTGCCCGGCATCAGCACCGGCATCACCATGGTGTTCGTCCCGGCGGTGTCCACCTTTGTTATCAGCCGTATGCTGGGCGGCGGCTCCAACCTGCTCATTGGCGATCTGATCGAGATGCAGTTTCTGGGCAACAGCTACAACCTGAACGTGGGTTCTGCCATGAGCCTTGTGCTGATGATCATCGTTCTGCTGTGCATGAGCTTCACGTCCAGCTTTGACGAAGATGAAATGGAGGGCGTGTCCTGATGAAAACGAAACATCTGCGCCTGATGCAGCGCGTCTATATCGTGCTGTTTTTCTGCTTCATGTACCTGCCCATTGCATACATGATCGTATTCAGCTTCAACCAGTCCAAGGGCTATTCGCTCTTCACCGGCTTTACCCTCAAGTGGTACTCCAGCCTGCTGCACAACTCCTCCATCCTGCATGCGCTGCTGGTCTCGCTGGAAGTGGCTCTGATCTCTGCGGTCATTGCCACTGTGCTGGGTACAGCGGCAAGTCTGGGCATTGCGTCCATGGGCCGCGGGAGCCGCCTTGTCGTCACCAACATCACCTATATCCCGGTGGTCAACCCGGAGATCATCACCGGCATTTCGCTCATGCTGCTGTTCGTGGCCTACCAGCGCTTTGCCGGGGGTGTCTCCTGGCTGCCGGATACCATCATGGGCTTCCCGACGCTGCTCATTGCGCATATCGCGTTCAATGTGCCGTATGTCATCTTCAACGTCACGCCCAAGCTCAAGCAATTGGATATCAAGCTGTATGAGGCAGCGCTCGACCTTGGCTGCGACCCCAAGCAGGCCTTCTTCAAGGTCATCCTGCCGGAGATCAGCCCGGCCATCCTGTCGGCATTCCTCATCTGCCTGACCTATTCCATCGACGACTTCATGATCTCCTATTTCAACTGCGGCACGGTGGAAACGCTGCCCATCGCCATCTACTCCATGACCCGTAAAAAGGTCAGCCCGGAGATCTATGCGCTGTCCACCATCATGTTCGTGGTCATTCTGTGCATCATTCTGATCTCCAACGCAATGGAGAGCCGCAGCTACCGCCGCGACCAGAAGGCGCTGAGAGGGGAGGGCGTGTGATGAAACGTTTTGCTATGCTGCTGCTGGCGCTGGCAATGACGGTCTGCTGTGCAATGCCCGCCTTTGCCGCCGGCACCATCGAAGTCACCGAGGATGTCTCGGTGTCGGACGATTACGACTGGACCCGCTTCAAGGGCCAGAACATGGCCATCAATGTCTATAACTGGGGCGAGTACATCTCCAACGGCTCGGACGACAGCGTGGACGTGGTGGCGGCCTTTGAAAAGCTCACCGGCATCAAGGTGAACTACACCACCTTCGACTCCAACGAGTCCATGTACGCAAAGCTCAAGTCCGGCGCAGCCAACTACGATGTGGTCATTCCGTCGGATTACATGGTGGCAAAAATGATCGCCGAGGGGATGCTCAAGCCTCTGAACTACGACAATATCCCGAACTTCAAAAAGATCAATCAGGAATACGTGGATCCGGATTACGATCCGCAGAATGCCTACACCGTGCCCTACATGCTCTGCACCACCGGCATCATTTATAACACCACCATGGTGGACAAAGCGCCCACCAGCTGGGCCGACCTGTGGGACGAGCAGTACGCAGGCAATATCCTGATGTTCAACAACAGCCGCGATGCCTACGCCATTGCTGCTTTTAAGAGCGGCCACGATATCAACCCGCAGTCCACCGAAGAGGTGGATGAGGTGGTGGAAGAGCTGAAGGCTCAGAAACCGCTGGTGCAGGCCTACGTCATGGATGAGATCTTTGATAAGATGATCGGCGGCGAGGCAGCCGTCGGTGTGTACTACTCCGGCGATGCCATCACCATGATCGACGATAATCCAGACCTTGCATGGGTGTTCCCGGAGGAAGGCAGCGTGCTTTCCGTGGACTGCATGACCATTCCTGCTGCCAGCGAACATCAGGAAGCTGCGGAAATGTTCATCAACTTCATGTGTGAGACGGACATCGGCAAGGCAAACGCCGAGTACATCGGCTACACCACCCCCATGCAGGATGTGTGGGAGGTGCTGGACGAGGATCTGAAGGAGAGCGAGATCGCTTATCCGTCCGAAGAGAAAGCCGCCAAGGAAAAGGTGTTCACTGCCCTGAGCGACGATGTGAACAGCGAGCTGGACGTGAAGTGGAGCGAAATGAAGAGCTACGACGAGGGTGGCAGCAGTCTGCTGTTCCTTGCGCTGCTGGCAGCCATGGTAGCGCTGGCCTGCTTCAACATCTGGCGCAAGGTCCGCAGGCGCAACCGCAATCAGTATTAAACGCAAAGGAGGCTGCTGCACAGAACAACGTGCAGTGGTCTCTTTTTATAGAAAGGAAAAACCATGGAACAGTTCTTTTACACCGAGACCATGACAGTCATGAACGCAGATGCCGACTTCCGCAGCCTGCTCAAGCCCAGCGCCCTGCTGCGCTATGTGGAGCAGATTTCGACAGACCACGCCCGCGCCTTTGGTATGGATGACCAGTTCTTCAAAGAACGCGGTGTGACCTTTCTGGTGGGCAAGCAGGCCCTGAAATTTGACCGTGTGCCCCAGCGTGCCGAAACGCTGACCCTTACCTCCCGGGCGCAGGTCAGCAAACACGGTTCGGTCAAACGCATCACTACCCTGACCGATGCCGAGGGCAAAGAGGTGGCTATGGTGGACTGCCGCTGGATCGTGGCAAGCCTTACGGAGGGCCGTATCCTGCGGGAGCCGGGCTGGACGGTGGAGAATTTCTGGAACGATACGGTGGAGGGCGAGCTGCCTTTGCAGCTGCACAAGTGCAAGGACGGTCTGAGCAGTGCAGGGGAGTGGACGGCGCATTATTCCCAGTGCGATCTGAACGGCCATTTGAACAACGCATTCTATCTGGACCTTGTCTGCGATGCGCTGCCGCTGGAAGTGATGCGCAAAGGCCCCGTGACCTTTGCTTCTATCAACTACCACCGCGAGATCCCGATGGGAGAAACGGCAGAGGTGTTTTATGCCCCTTCGGCGGATGGCTGGTATGTGGTCGGAAAGCACAACGGCCAGACCAGCTTTGAGTGCTATCTGGAGGTGGGAAAGACAAACGTGTAAATCGTTGATTTTTCAAGAGAACCGCTGCGCCGCTTTTAGCTGAAAATAAGCGAGCAATGCAAAAAAAGCGTCACCCGTGCAGAAAAAACAGCGCATTTTGAGAATTGCATCCTCTGAGGAACAGGGAGTACTCTTTTATTAGAAGGATCTTCTGATTGTCCAAAGGAGGATAAAACAAATGAAAAAACATCTCCGAGTCCTTGCGGCCGTTCTGGTACTGTGCTTCAGTCTGCTGTGCCCGGCGGCATCTGCCGCCAGTGTACAGACTGCGGCCTGCAAGCCGTCCACTGCAGCCGTTCAGACCATTTCTGCCGGCAAAAAGACGGAGCAGATGGTCTGGGTCCCAACGCACGGCGGCAAAAAATATCACAGCAAGTCTACCTGCAGCAATATGAAAGACCCGGAAAAGGTTACATTATCGAAAGCAAAAGCGGAAGGCTTCACTGCTTGCAAAAAGTGCTATTAAGAAAATAAAGAATGATCTGCAAAGCCCTTGCCGGAAATTTTCTGGCAGGGGCTTTATATGTGTCTACAAAAAGTTAACAAAAGAAATTACAGAAAAATTACAAAACCCTATTGCAAAATGGTTTCAAAAGAGTTACAATATGGTTACAGCAAGGGCACAAGCCCTGCTGAGTGTGAAATCTTTTTCTTCTTGTTTTTTGGGGATATCGGGCACAGGTTCTCCTCCTCCGGCTGTTCTCCTTCACAGTCGTGATCCATGTGCCGCACAGGCGGTATCCCGCTTCGTGTGCAAAAAAGCTCGTCCGTTCTGGACGAGCTTTTTTGCATCCATAAATCACGCAAAAACCGGCTTCTCATGCGGGAAAGTATGACCTTACGCCATTTTGGTGGGCAATTTGCCTGTTTTTCTGCAAAGGACATTTACAAAGTTTGGCGCGGCGGGGGTTTGTATTCCGGCTGGCTTTGTGGTACAGTATATACAATCAATTTATAGGTTGCAAACATGAATCCGATTGATGTTGATGCGTTAAGAGAAAAGGAGTTTGAACATGGCTTATTTCTATAAAGAACCTTCCCGCACTTTCGGTGAATATCTGCTGATCCCCGGCTATTCCTCTGCAGAGAATATCCCCACGGCTGTCAGCCTCAAGACCCCGCTGGTCAAGTACCGCAAGGGCGAGGAGGAGTGCCCCCTGCAGATGAATATTCCCATGATCAGCGCCATCATGCAGGCGGTCTCTGGCGATAAGCTGGCCATTGCACTGGCCCGTCAGGGCGGCGTGTCCTTCATCTACGGCTCTCAGAGCATTGAGAACGAGGCTGCCATGGTGCGCCGCGTCAAGAGCTTCAAGGCTGGTTATGTCGTGTCCGATTCCAATCTGGCCCCCACTGCCACCCTGCACGATGT
The DNA here is from genome assembly GCF_009679665.1 of Faecalibacterium sp. BIOML-A4. Lineage (NCBI taxonomy): Bacteria > Bacillati > Bacillota > Clostridia > Eubacteriales > Oscillospiraceae > Faecalibacterium > Faecalibacterium sp. BIOML-A4. The sequence goes on from NZ_WKZG01000001.1 coordinate 329,667, forward strand.
GCTGGAGCTGAAGGCACGCACCGGCCACTCCACCATTGCCATCACTGCCGATGGCACTCCGAGCGGCAAGCTGCTGGGCATTGTTGCATCTCGTGACTACCGCATCAACCACACCCCGGATGATGCCCCTGTCACCACCTTCATGACTCCCATTGAAAAGCTGGTCACTGCACCGGAGAACACCTCCCTGCACGATTGCAACAACATCATCTGGGATAACAAGATCAACACCCTGCCTTTGGTGGATGCTGAGGGCAACCTGAAGTATATGGTGTTCCGCAAGGACTACGACTCCCACAAGAAGAACGCCAACGAACTGCTGGATAAGAACAAGAGCTATGTGGTGGGCGCCGGCATCAACACCCGCGATTACGCTGAGCGCGTGCCCGCACTGGTGGATGCCGGTGTGGATGTGCTGTGCATCGACTCTTCCGAGGGTTACTCCGAGTGGCAGAGCCGCACCATCGGCTGGATCCGTGAGCACTACGGCGATACCGTCAAGGTGGGCGCAGGCAACGTTGTGGATGCCGAGGGCTTCCGCTTCCTGGCCGAGGCTGGTGCAGACTTCGTGAAGATCGGCATTGGCGGCGGTTCTATCTGCATCACCCGCGAGACCAAGGGCATTGGCCGTGGTCAGGCTACCGCTGTCATCGAGGTGGCAAAGGCCCGCGATGAGTACTATAAGGAGACCGGCATCTACGTGCCCATCTGCTCCGACGGCGGCATCGTCCACGATTACCACATCACGCTGGCACTGGCCATGGGTGCGGATTTTGTGATGCTGGGCCGCTACTTTGCCCGCTTTGACGAAAGCCCCACGAATAAGGTGCGCATCAACGGCCAGTATATGAAGGAGTATTGGGGCGAAGGCTCCAACCGTGCCCGCAACTGGCAGCGCTACGATCTGGGCGGTTCCAGCAAGCTGAGCTTTGAGGAAGGCGTGGACAGCTACGTGCCCTATGCCGGCCCTCTGGCTGACGGTGTGCAGACCACTCTGTACAAGGTCAAGAGCACCATGTGCAACTGCGGCGCTCTGTCCATCCCGGAGCTGCAGCAGAAAGCAAAGCTGACCGTGGTTTCCTCTACCTCCATCGTTGAGGGCGGCAGCCACGACGTTGTGCTGAAGAATGCTACCCCCAATATCATCAACGGTTAACACGTTTGTTCTGAAAGCCGCCCGTGCTGTTTGTGTATGGGCGGCTTTTTCTTACCGGAAATTGACCGGGATTTTCCAAAAATGCTTGCACCGCTCTGCGTTTGGTGATATCATGATAGAAACGCACTGTCAAGACAGGCAGGCGCGCAAACCTTCCCACAGGTCAGAACGGCAGGGGACAGCAAGGAGCCTTTGCCGGGTGTAAAGAAGAGAGGATACTATTCATGGACGAAATCAAGGTTGTGCCTTATATTCCAGATGAGGACTACGACAACCCCGCAATGGTCGTGGATTTTTATGAATTTACAATGGCAAACTGCCTGTTCCTGCACGGATTCAAGGACACCACGCTGGTGTTTGATATGTTCTTCCGCAAGAACCCGGATGCTCAGGGCTACTCCATCAGTGCCGGCCAGCGCAAGCTGACCCGTTTTCTGCTGAATTATCATTTCAATGCACAGGATATCTGGTGGCTGCGCACCAAAGGCATGAGCGAGGAATTCTGCGAGTATCTGCGCACCTATCAGTGGAAGGGCGACATGTACGCTCTGCCCGAGGGCACGGTGGCATACCCGCATGTGCAGATGGTGCGCATCGAGTGCGACCTCGTGGGCGCAATTCTGATCGAGACCTACCTGCTGCAGACCATGAACTTCCACAGTCTGATCGCCACCAAGGCTACCCGCGTCACCGGCCTGAATACCCACACGCCCCGCAGCGTGATGGAATTCGGCACCCGCCGTGCGCAGGGCGAAAGCGCTGGCAACGATGGTGCATATGCTGCTGTTCTGGGCGGCTGCGTGGGCACTGCCAACTGTTTGGCCGAGATGAAGTTCGGCGCGGAGGTCAAGGCTGTGGGCACCGTAGCGCACAGCTTCATCGAGTTCTTCCCCACGGAGTTTGATGCCTTCAAGGCCTTTGCCGATACCTACCCGGATTCGGTCAGTCTGCTGCTGGACACCTATAATATCATGGAGAGCGGTCTGCCCAACCTCATTAAACTGGACGATTACCTCATCGAGAAATACCCCAACGACCCGAACCGCCGCGTCAAGAGCGCCCGTATCGACTCCGGCGACCTGGCCCGCGGCTCCAAGCGCCTGCGCAAGGCACTGGATGCGGCCGGTAAGCCTTACATCAAGCTGGTGGCTTCCAATGGTCTGGACGAAAAGAAGATCGCCAACATGGAGCTGTATGAGCACGCTCATTTTGACTCTTACGGCGTGGGCGAAAACCTGATCACCTCTGCTTCCGACCCCGTGTTCGGCGGTGTGTACAAGCTGGTGGCGGTCAAGCAGCCGGACGGCAGCTACACTCCCAAGATGAAGTGCTCGGATTCCGCCAGCAAGGCCATCATTCCGGGCAAGAAGATGCCGTGGCGCCTCTACGATGAAAATGGTCAGGCCCAGTGTGACCTGATCGCCATGGATGATGAAGTCATCGAGGCGGGCAAGCCCGTCACGATGGTCAATTTGGACTCCGATGCCATCGAGCGCACCGTCACCATTACCCCCACCAAGGTCAAAAAGCTGCTGGTGCCGCATGTGCTGAATGGTCAGCTGGCCATTGAGCTGCCTTCGATCGCAGAGAAGAAGGCATACATTGCAAAGCAGCTCACCGAGGAGACCTGGGAGAGCGAACTGCGTCTGGAGTGCCCGCATAAGCACTATGTGAACATGACCCCGGCTGTGGCCGAGTGCCGTTCCAAGATGTATGCAGAGCTGCACGGCGGCAAGGTGTAAAATAAGCAAAATAAAAAGCCCCTCAAGCGTAAGCTTGGGGGGTCTTTTTATGCCGCCGACGGGGGTCGAACCCGTACTCTGTCTCCAGAAAGGGATTTTAAGTCCCTCGTGTCTGCCAATTTCACCACAGCGGCATACAACGCTAATAATAATACAATAGAATGGCTTCTTTGTCAAGAAAAAGCACGGAGCCCGTCTCTTCATCCTCCATTCACGATTCATTTGTAAAAAGTGCTTTTTCTTTCCGTGGTTTCATGGTATAATAACCTTCAGATACGGTTTTCCGGGCCGTAGCCGCATGCTTTGGCAGCGCGGCAGAAGAGGGCAGAGCGGGCAGCGTACCGCTCTGCTGGGGCAGTGCCCGCAAGATAGGGCGGGCGGGAAATACAAAAAGAGAGGCGAATCGAGATGTTGGATATGATCAAGTGCAGCACCGGCGGCGCATACTATGCCCGCGGTGAATGGGTGCCTGCAGACGGCGAAGCAAGCGCCGCACTGGCAGCAAAGGGCTTTGATGCCGCAGCCATCGAGAACGCAAAGACCGGCACCATGGCCTACAGCATTCTGCAGGCCCACAACACCAGCGGCGATGCCGAAAACCTGAAGATCAAGTTCGATGCCATGGCCAGCCATGACATCACCTTTGTGGGCATCATCCAGACGGCCCGTGCGTCCGGTCTGGAGAGATTCCCCATTCCGTATGTGCTCACCAACTGCCACAACAGCCTTTGCGCCGTGGGCGGCACCATCAATGAGGACGACCACCGCTTCGGCCTGTCCGCCGCCAAAAAATACGGCGGCATTTTTGTGCCCCCGCATCTGGCGGTCATCCACCAGTACATGCGCGAAAAGTTTGCGGGCTGCGGCAAGATGATCCTTGGCTCGGACTCCCACACCCGCTACGGCGCTCTGGGCACCATGGCCATTGGTGAGGGCGGCGGCGAGCTGGCAAAGCAGCTGCTGGGCCGCACCTACGATGTGGCCCGTCCGGGTGTTGTTGCAATTTATCTCACCGGCTCTCTGCCTGCAGGCTGCGGCCCGCACGATGTGGCCATTGCGCTGGTGGGCAAGCTGTTCAAGAGCGGCTATGTCAAAAACAAGGTGATGGAGTTTGTCGGCCCCGGCGTTGCGTCTCTGCGTCAGGATACCCGCAACGCCATCGATGCCATGACCACCGAGACCACCTGCCTGTCCTCCATCTGGGAAACCGACGAAACGACGCAGAAATTCCTTGCGGTGCATGGCCGTGCCGCCGACTATAAGAAGCTGGCTCCGGCCGACCTTGCTTATTACGACGGTGTGGTAGAGGTAGACCTTTCTGCCATCCGCCCCATGATCGCACTGCCCATGCATCCCTCCAATGCATTTACCATTGAAGAGCTGAACGCAAACCTTGAGGATATTCTCCATGCCTGCGAGCAGGATGTGCAGAAGCTGATCGGCCGCAAGGATGTCAGCCTTGACCTGTGCAGCAAGATCGAGAACGGTAAACTGCGTGTGGATCAGGGCGTGATCGCAGGCTGCGCAGGCGGTCTGTACGACAGCATTTATGAAGCTGCCTCCATCCTCAAGGGCCACACCGGCGGCTGCGGTGACTACGCCCTGAGCGTGTATCCCGGCAGCCAGCCCATCATGATGGAACTGGTGCGCACCGGAGTCATCCACGACCTGATGGCCAGCGGTGCCACCGTCCGCACTGCGTTCTGTGGCCCCTGCTTCGGCGCAGGCGACGTGCCCGCCAACGGCGCGCTGTCTATCCGCCATACCACCCGCAACTTCCCCAGCCGCGAAGGCTCCAAGCCCGGCAACGGCCAGCTTTCCGGTGTGGCACTGATGGATGCCCGCAGCATTGCGGCCACCACGGCCAACGGCGGCATTCTGACCCCGGCTACCGATATCGACTATGATCCCACTGTGCCGGAGTATCAGTACGATCCTTCCAGCTACGATACCCGCGTGTATCAGGGCTTTGGCAAGGGCGATTACGATGCTCTGCTCAAGCTTGGCCCCAACATCAAGGACTGGCCCGAAATTGCACCGCTGGGCGATAACCTGCTGCTGAAGGTGGCATCTTACATCACCGACCCTGTCACCACCACCGACGAGCTGATCCCCTCCGGTGAGACTTCGTCTTACCGTTCCAATCCTCTGGGTCTGGCCGAGTTTACCCTCAGCCGCAAGGACCCGGAGTATGTGGGCCGTGCCAAGGCCGTGCAGGCCGAAGAAAAGGCCCGCCGTGCAGGCGAGGGCAGCGCCGAGGTGCTGGCCCAGCTGCACAAGGTGCCCGGCTGCGAAAACCTGACTTGGAACGATGTGCAGATCGCATCCACCATCTTTGCCGTCAAGCCCGGCGATGGTTCTGCCCGTGAGCAGGCGGCCAGCTGCCAGCGTGTGCTGGGGGCCGGTGCCAACATCGTTACCGAGTACGCCACCAAGCGCTACCGCTCCAACCTCATCAACTGGGGTATGCTGCCGCTGCAGCTGGTGGGCGCAACGCCCTTCGGTCTGGGCGACTATGTCTTTATCCCGAATGTCCGCGAGGCCCTCAAGGGCGACCTGCAGGACATCAAGGCCTATGTGCTGGGCGACACCGCAAAAGAGTTCAGCCTGTACATGGCTCCGCTGACCGCCGACGAGCGCAAGATCCTGGCCGACGGCTGCCTGATCAATTTCTATAAGCACTGATATGATAGAAGGCTTCCTCTTTTGGGGAAGCCTTTCTCTGGTTTTCTTGGGAGGTTCATTTTCCATGCCCGGCGATCTTCACAACCATTCCACCTGTTCCGATGGCTCTGTGCCCATCCACCGCCTGCCGCTCATGGCGGCGCGGGCGGGGCTGGACACCATGGCCATTTCCGACCACGACACCCTGCTCAGCGTAAACTACTGCTATGAGCACCCTGTGCAGGACGGCGTGCGCCTGCTCCCGGCCACCGAGCTGACCGGCTATGACCATGAGCATAAGCATCGCGTGCACCTGCTGTGCTACTTCCCGAACCCGGAAAGCCGGGAACTGAAGGAGCACTGCGACATCCTGCGACAGCGCCGCAACGAGTGCGGCCTGCAAAGCGCAAAGGAGATCGAAGCGCTGTACCCGCAGTTCCGCACGGAACAGGCGCTGGAATACGCAAAGGACAGCGGTGTGCTGTTCAAAAGCGGCATTATGGAAGCGCTGCACCAGCTGGGGCTGTGCGATGCTGTGTACGGCAAGCTGTACAGTTATCTCTTTGGCTGGGAGCCGCGCGGTGTGGTGCTGCATCAGGTAAAATATCCCTCGGTGCAGGAAGTGATCGCCACGGCGAAAGCTGCCGGTGCGGTGCTGGTATTTGCACATCCGACCGTTTACAAGAGCATGCCGCTGGTGCGTCAGCTTGCCAAAGAGGGCATCATCGATGGCATTGAGGTGGAGCACCCCCGCAACAGCCCGGAGGACAGGGCCGAGTGTGCTGCTCTGTGTGAGCAGTATGGGCTGATCCATACCGGAGGTACGGACTTCCACGGTGCAAACCATAAGGTGCCGCACCCGGTGGGTACCTGTACCACGGCGGACGATCAGGTGGCCCGCATTCTGGAGCTGGCCCACAAGCGCCGCGGTATTGATGTGTGACCCGGTCACATTGACATTCCGGCACGCTGCTCTATAATAGAAGCAGACGATCTTCGTCGGGATTTCTGTCAAAAAGAGAGGATTTTGAACTATGAGCAAGGAATTCAGCTTCCCGAACAGCGGCACCTGTTCCAAGCAGACCAACTTTGTGCTGAACGATGACCACACCATTGCGTCCATGGAGGTCATTGGCGGCTGCAACGGCAACCTGAAGGGCATCTGCCGTCTGGTCAAGGGCATGAAGGCCGAAGATGTGATCGACCGCATGGAGGGCACGCTCTGCGGTTTCCGCAATACCAGCTGCCCGGATCAGATCGCCAAGAACCTGAAAAAGGCTCTGGCCGAAATGGACTGAAAAATCAAACAGCGAAGGGGAGATGCCTGCGGGTATCTCCTTTTTGTTTTCCCATCCCGACAGAAAGAGATGTTTTTTTTCTGTGCTTCGGGGCTATACTTCTTGTGAAAACGAATTTCATCAGCAAGGAGCGGGCAAATGAGTATTTGGGAAAAACTTGGCTTTGGCGGGTACAAGGGCTTTTCGCACGAGTCGGATCAGCTGCTGCGCAGTGCGGTGGAGCTTGCCGGGAACCTTGGCTGCGAAAAAGCCGATACCGGCCACCTGCTGCTGGCGATCCTGCAGCAGGATCACGGGGCGGCAGCACGGTTTCTGGAGGGCAAGCAGATCCGGGAACCGGAGGTGCGCCGTCAGCTGGCCGAGAGCCGCCGCGCACCGGCTTTGCATCTGGATCGCTACGCTCTTGCGTCGGACCTCAAGCGCACCATGGATTACGCCATCATCGGGGCACAGAACGCACACCTGAACCGGGCCGAGCCGGAACATCTGCTCTGCGCCATGCTGGAGGATGACGGCTGCACAGCAGGCATCCTGCTGGCATCCATGGGCGTGCAGCTCACAGATGCCGTGCGGGAATGCCGCCAGCTGTCCGGGCAGTTCGTACTGCCGTATCAGATGCGGACCACGGTCAGTGCGCCGCGCGGCAGCCGCGCCAGTGATAAGTACTGCCGGGATCTGACCCGCCGTGCTGCGGAACGGGAACTGGACCCGGTGTTCTGCCGGGAAGCAGAGCTGGACCGCATGGTGGAGATCTTATGCCGCCGTCAGAAGAACAACCCCTGCCTTGTGGGGGAGCCGGGCGTGGGCAAGACCGCCCTTGCCGAAGGGCTGGCCCAGCGCATTGCCACGGATCGTGTGCCCCGTGCGCTCAAGGGCCGCCGTCTGCTGGCACTGGATATGGCCAGCCTTGTGGCGGGCACCAAATACCGCGGTGACTTTGAGGAGCGGTTCAAGAACCTGCTGGAAGAGCTGGTGCGGGACGGCAGCTCCATCCTGTTCGTGGACGAGTTCCACACCATCGTGGGCGCCGGTGCAGCGGAGGGTGCCATCGATGCAGCCAGCATCTTAAAACCGGTGCTGGCCCGGGGTGAGATACAAATTATCGGCGCTACCACTACCGAAGAGTTCCGCACCCACATCCAGAAGGATGCCGCACTGGAACGCCGTTTCGGCAAGGTGCAGGTAGAGGAGCCTACGCCTGCGCAGGCGCTGGATATCCTCAACGGGCTTGCGCCGCGCTATGAGTGCTACCACAATGTCTGCCTTCCGCCGGAAGCGCTGCAGGCTGCGGTGGAGCTTTCGGTGCGGTATCTGCCGGGGCGCTTTCTGCCGGATAAGGCCATCGACCTTGTGGACGAAGCCTGTGCGGCGGCACGCATCCGGGCCGAGCAGGCAAAGCAGTCAAAGCCCACGCTGATGCCGGACGATATCGCCCATGTGGTGGCGCAGGCCAGCGGTGTGCCGGTGGAGCGGGTAGGTGAGCAGGAGCGGGAACGGCTGGACAAGCTGGAAGAACGTCTCAACGCCGAGATCGTGGGCCAGAGCCGGGCTGTGGCTGCGGTGGCAGGTGCCATCCGGCGCAGCCGCACCGGTCTTGGCGAGCCGGGCCGGCCCATGGGTGCCATGTTGTTTCTTGGCCCCACGGGAGTGGGCAAAACGGCTCTTGCCCGGGCGCTGGCGGTCAGCTGGTTCGGCAGCGAAAAGGCCCTGCTCAAATTTGATATGTCGGAGTATCAGGAGCAGCACACCGCTGCCCGGCTGCTGGGTGCGCCGCCGGGCTATCTGGGCCATGACGAGGGCGGACAGCTGACCGAAGCAGTGCGCCGCCGCCCTTACAGTGTGGTGCTGTTTGACGAGATCGAAAAGGCACACCCGGACATTCAGAACATCCTTTTGCAGATACTGGAAGATGGCCAGCTGACCGATGCCATGGGCCGCAAGGCGGATTTCCGCAACACCATCGTACTGCTCACCTCAAACCTCGGCGCACGTTTTTTGGCGGGTCAGAGCACGCCGCTGGGCTTTGCGGCGGGCAGCGAAGCCGTGTTTGAAAAGCAGTCTGCGCAGGCCATTGAGGAGGCAAAAAAGTGGTTCCGGCCAGAGCTGGCAGGCCGTCTGGACGAGATGATCGTATTCCGTCCGCTGGCCGACGACAGCCTGTGCGCCATTGCCGAAAAAATGCTGTGCCAGCTGGAGCAGCGTGCCGCCCGCAGCGGCTACCAGCTGCATCACACACCGCGGGTAGGGCAGGCACTGGCAGCAAAGGCCCGCTCTGCCTACGGGGCCAGAGAACTGCGCCGCGCAGTGGACAGGGCAGTGGAGCAGGCACTTGCGGATCAGATCGCATCCGGCACGGCCTGCGTGGGCCAGCACTGGACGGCGGACTGCTCGGCGGATGGTTCCATCGTCCTGCGGGAGGACGAAACCGCAACACTGTAAAGCATCGGAAGCTCAAAAGGACCGCCCTGAGTTACAAGACCCGGGGCGGTATTTTTTGTCTGTAGGGGGGAGCGGAGACATCCGCTCCTTTTTTGTGCGTACGGGGCAGGGACATTGTGAGATTGGCTCTTGCATCCTTTTGGTTTTCTGTTATCATAGAAGCAACAGAATTGCAGGAGGAAGTCCATGCGCACATTATTTCTTTTGAATCCAACTGCCGGTAAGGCCGATTGCACCCGTACGCTGCCGCAGCAGATCAATGCTGCCGCCGCGCGTGCAGGGCTTGCGCCGGAAGAATATACCATTCAGGTCACAAATCACGCCGGTCATGCCCGGGAGCTGGCCAATGCCGCTGCGCAGCAGGCCCGGCAGAGCGGGGAAGAACTGCGGGTCTTCACTGCCGGCGGCGACGGCACCTTCAACGAAGCACTCACCGGGATCTATGGCTATGCAAATGCAGCCGTGGGCTGTCTGCCCTTTGGCAGCGGCAACGATTTTCTGCGCACCTTTGGTACAAAGGAAGAGTTTCTGGATCTGGATGCCCAGCTGGCCGGTGGGTCGGTGAGCATCGATCTGATGCAGACCAGCCTTGGCCTTTCGGCCACCATCTGCGCTGCCGGTCTGGATGCGCAGGTTGCCTACGGCATCCCGAAGTTCCGGCGCATCCCGCTGTGCGGCGGCGAGATGGCCTATGTGCTTTCCATTGTGGAACAGCTGTGCGGACACATCGGCCGCAGGGTGGAGTACACCATCGATGGTGAAACGCTGGATGTGGACTGCCTGATGTGTGCCATCTGCAATGGCCGCACCTATGGCGGCGGTTTCTGTGCAGCGCCGGAAGCACAGCCCGACGACGGCTGGCTGGATGTATATATCATCCGCAAGGTGAGCCGCGTGACCATTGCAAAGCTGCTGGGAATGTACAAGAGCGGCAAGCACTTCCAGAACGGTCAGCTCGTCAGGGCTGCAGAGCCGTACTTCATTTACCGCCGCGCAAAGCAGGTGAGCCTGCGCGCTGCGGATGGCCGCGGGCCGATCGTTGCCACGGCAGACGGTGAATGCGCACCCAAGGAGCAGATCACTGTACAGGTACAGCCGCTGGCAGGGCGCATCCTTCTGCCAAAGCCTGCTTTTGAGCGCTTTGCAGCGCAGAGGACGGCACAGAGTGCAGACCGAACATGAAAAACCAGAAGAAGAGACAGCTTTTTTGTCCAAGAAGAAAGCTGTCTCTTTTTCGTTGTACGGCTGATTTTTTCATCTGTCATAAATTCTTAACAAAAAGAAGCAAAAAAGGTCTTGATTTTTTGGGTCAAGATGAGTACAATACACTTAGCACTCAGAGAAATGGAGTGCTAAAGAACCAAAGAGCCGACATGAGGCCCTTTGGACACAGCAAAGTTTTAAATTATATTTTTACTATAGGAGGGCAAGAACTATGAAGATCATTCCTCTTGCAGACCGTGTTGTCATTAAGGCTGTTGAGGTTGAGGAGACCACCAAGGGCGGTCTGATCCTGACCGGCAGTGCTAAGGAAAAGCCCCAGGTGGCTGAGGTCATCGCTGTCGGCCCCGGCGGCGTTGTGGACGGCAAGGAAGTCAAGATGACTGTGAAGGTCGGCGACAAGGTCCTCACCAGCAAGTACTCCGGTACCGAGGTCAAGGTGGACGGCGAAGAGTGCACCATCGTCCGTCAGGGCGATATCCTGGCAGTCGTTGAGGACTGAGCGGTTTCCCCTCTGATATTTAAAAATTGAGCTTTAAAGGAGCGATTTGATTATGGCTAAGCAGATCAAGCAGGGCGAGGATGCCCGCAAGGCACTGTGTGCCGGTATCGATACCCTGGCAAACACCGTTAAGATCACCCTGGGCCCCAAGGGCCGCAATGTGGTGCTGGGCAAAAAGTTCGGTGCACCGGTCATCACCAACGATGGCGTGACCATTGCCAAGGAGATCGAGCTGAAGGACGAGTTCGAGAACATGGGCGCACAGCTGGTGCGTGAAGTCGCTACTAAGACCAACGACGCAGCAGGCGACGGCACCACCACCGCAACCGTTCTGGCACAGGCCATGGTCACCGAGGGCATGAAGAATGTCACCGCCGGTGCAAACCCCATGGATATCCGCCGCGGCATGAGCAAGGCCGTTGCCAAGGCTGTTGAGACCATCAAGGCTCACAGCCAGAAGGTGAAGGACAGCAACGATATCGCCCGCGTCGGCACTATTTCTGCAGGCGATCCCGAGATCGGCCGTCTGATCGCCGAGGCTATGGAGAAGGTCACCTCCGATGGCGTTATCACCATTGAGGAGAACAAGACCACCGCTGAGACCTACAACGAGATCGTGGAAGGCATGCAGTTCGACCGCGGCTACCTCACCCCGTATATGGTCACCGATACCGACAAGATGGTGGCTGATCTGGACAACGCCGCTATCCTGATCACCGATAAGAAGATCAGCGTGATTCAGGATCTGGTTCCTCTGCTGGAGCAGGTGATGCAGAACGGTATGAAGCTGCTGATCGTGGCTGAGGACATTGAGGGCGAGGCTCTGTCCACTCTGATCGTCAACCGCCTGCGCGGCACCCTGAACGTCTGCGCTGTCAAGGCTCCCGGCTTTGGCGACCGCCGCAAGGAAATGCTGCAGGATATCGCAACCCTGACCGGCGGCACCGTGGTCTCCTCCGATCTGGGCTATGAGCTGAAGGATGCTACCGTCCAGATGCTGGGCCATGCCCGCCAGGTGAAGGTCTCCAAGGAGAACACCACCATCGTTGGCGGTGCAGGCGATAAGGATGCCATCGCAGCCCGCATCGCTCAGATCCGCAGCCAGATCGAGGCCGCTACCAGCGATTTCGACCGTGAAAAGCTGCAGGAGCGTCTGGCAAAGCTGGCTGGCGGCGTGGCCGTCATCAAGGTCGGCGCTGCTACCGAAGTTGAGATGAAGGACAAGAAGCTGCGCATCGAGGATGCTCTGAACGCAACCAAGGCTGCTGTTCAGGAAGGCGTTGTTGCCGGCGGCGGCACTGCTCCTATCAATGCGATCCCCGCTGTGCGTGAGCTGTGCGACACGCTGGAAGGCGACGAGCGCACCGGTGCCAAGATCGTTCTGAAGGCTCTGGAAGCTCCTCTGCGCCAGATCGCTAAGAATGCCGGTCTGGAAGGCAGTGTCATCATCGACAAGATCATCTCTGCTAACAAGCCCAACTACGGCTTTGATGCTCAGAACGAGGTCTTTGTGGACGATATGATCGCTGCTGGCATCGTTGACCCCACCAAGGTCACCCGTTCCGCTCTGGAGAACGCAGCCTCCGTCGCTGAGATGGTGCTGACCACCGAAAGCCTGGTCGCTGATCTGCCGGAACCCCCTGCTGCACCCGCTGCTGCAGGCGGTGACATGGGCGGTATGGGCGGCATGTACTAATATCTGCCAAAAAACCGCATGAATCCTTGATTTTTGGAGCGCGCAAAAGCGGATTTACGCCAAACTTACGCCACTTACGCCAAAAATCAAAGCGCATTATAGGGTAACAAAATCGGCACTCGCTGAAAAGCGGGTGCCGATTTTTTTGTCTAGGGGATTTGAAGACTCATGAAACCCGCTGATGGTTTCTGAGAGAGTCAGACAGTCAGCGGCTTTATTGTTGACGAAAAACAAAGGTAGGGATACAATAATAAAAGAGAACGTAAAACCGGAAGGGAGCGTGCCGCCATGGAAAATCAGAGGGACTTCTGCAACGAATGCGGCGGCGAAATGGGGATTCCCGGCCTGATGGACTACAACATGAAGGAAATCGACGAGCAGTATCGTAGCTTTCGAGCACTGGATGGATAGTGGGAGTATATCGAATCGATGATATAAAGTGATAGATACTAGGAAAGTGGCAGCAAAGGACAACTATAATGAAGGATACGCTTAACTTAGGCAAAATTAACCCGAATGAGCAAAGAAACAAAGTCCCAAAACATATTCCATCTAAGGTTCATCCAGATACATTGTTTACTTTTATGACAGATTTCGGATTTCTTTTGGGATGCTTAGAACATAAAATGCTTTCTCCACGGTATTGTGAAGAAGATGTACGATACTTAAATCTTAGAAAAGTAAAATCTCTAGCCTATCCAATGAAATGTTTTTGTGATATCAGTCTAAAAAAGCTAAAAGTTCACATGGACTGGTATGGTGACTATGGAATTGCGTTTAGGAAAGAATGGGGAATGCAGCATAATATCCAGCCAGTGCACTATTTAAATGAAGAATCCGATTTAAGAAAGGATATTACAGAAGTATTAAAAGCTGCCCTGAATGAGGAAAAGGCCGGTTCTAAAACCCATGAAATGCTTAAAAACTATTTGCTGCATGAGTTAATGTATTATAAACCATATCAAGGAAAAATGAAAAACAGAAAAACCAAGAAAATAGCGGTCAAATGCCTTATGGATGAATGCGAATGGAGGTATATTCCAGATGTAGCTACCCTTGAGCTTGAACAAGTGATAGTAAATCCCGGCGTGGAAAATGCAGGATATGTTCAATTGGCCAGCAACTCGATGAATTTTAGAGAAGAAGTTTCCCTGCATTTTGAGTATTCGGATATAAAGCACATCGTTCTTCAGACAAAAGAAGAATATCAGGAATTGAGCAGGGCTATCGATTCGTGGAAATTTGAAGACAAATCCGAAATTTTATCAAAAGTGATTATTTGGCCGGATAAGCAGGAGGATTTCTGATGATTCCAAATTTTAATAAAGCTTTTAAAAGCACTCCCACGGCAGAAAAAACAATACCCAAGGCTGTGATGGAATATTTGAATTCAACTGCTCCGACAGGAACAAGATATATTCAAGACAAAGATGGTGGCATAACGTTAATAGCAGATGGAAAGCCATTTACCATCAGTGGATTTACACTTGAAATCCCCAAATCAATAAAAAAACAGGTTGAAAGTTTTAGCAAAGATGAGTTTAATCAATTTGTTTATAATGCGCAGATGGAGTTAAAAGTCAACCTAAATAAAGATGGGTATATTATTATTAATGGTGAAGAACTGCCAGTAGAAGCCTTGCACCGCAATATATATAATCCAATAAAGCAAAAGAATATGCAATTTTTCTTGATGCCAGAGCCGTTTCCGGAAGTGCCCGATATCAAAATTGCATCGGATAAATACACTCGCATATTGAAAATGAAACGATATCCTTATGCAAGTTTAACCGAGAAACATTTTGAAAGTGAAGATGGAAAGTCTCTGAAATTAAAATTAACTATGGATGACAAAAAAGAAAGTAGTCACATTCAGCTAACGTACAATTTGAATTGTGCAAAATCTGTTCAGGAAATCGTAGAAAGCGTGGAAATTTTTAATGCCTTTATAGATGGAAAAGGATATTTGATGGGTGAGAAAATTCCATCGGATGCGTTTCCTGACAATTCAAAGGACAAATTTGATAAACGGACACTTGATTTTTGGGAAAAAGTTTTAGAAGTTGAAACGGCATTGAAATTGTCTTTTGTTCCAACAAAAGACTCCCAAAAGGCAGAGACGATATACAATATCGAAAAGTTATACCAAACAATTATTTTGAAAAAACCTATACGAGAGGAGCATAAAATAACCTCTATATCATCCGAATGGAATGCAGAGAGTACAAATCGAATAAAAGATTCTATTGGAAAGCCGATGTATTTTCAATACACAGGAGATCTGAAATTTAATATTATGGGACAAGAGTTTAAGTGTCCCTCTATTTTTGGTATGTTTAACTGCAAGCTAGCGGATGTAAAGGTAGCGGATGGCAAAACTACATTGTTTTTTGCCGATGAATCAGATGATAAAATGGGGTACACATCGGTGCTATCATTTGCGACTGAGAAAGAGCTAGATGCATATGGACATGTGGAAAAATATAATCATGCAAACGACTTGAAAGATGCACAGACGATTCAGACCATTTTAAGTAAAAACTGATATTGATATAGCAAAAACAGCCGCCCAGCGACCTTACGGTCTCGCTGGGCGGCTTATTTTTTGCGTTTCCACAACAGATATTCTTCGTAGCGGTGCATCTCGTTCTGTTCTTCTTCGGTCAGGCGCTGGCGCTGTTTGCGGGCTTCGTCTGAGGGGTCGATGTCGGTCAGACCCAGCAGGTAGTCGGCAGAGGTGCCATAGTACCTGCAAATGGCAATCAACATCTCGTGGTTTGGGGAACTCTTTTCATGCTCCCAACTGCGGATGGTAGAGGTTGCAACATTAAGGGCTTTGGCGAGTTCTTCCTGCGTTTGGTTATTCCAATCTCGCAGGTCGGCTAATCGTGCTCCAATCATCTTTTTCCCGCCTTTCTTTGCCATAAGTATAGGTGTTTCATATCACTTTTGGTAAAAAACGCCGAGAATCTTGTTAATTCGCCTCGAAAGTGATAAGATACTTGTTAGTATAGGCCGAAAGTGCTAAGAACATTATCACTTCCGCTGCAACGCTAAGGCAAAGCGAGGGAATCCCCGTTGGAACAACTGATCGACTTTCACGCACCGGAAGTGCAGGCGGTGCTGGATACGCTACTAAAAGATAAATCTACCGGTAAAAACATCATCTGGGCCACCGACCCGCCGGAGGAGCTGCAAACGGTAATGTACGAACCGGTGACGGATAGATCCCAGATCACCACCCAGCAGCTCGGGCTGACCCACTACGAGGTGGTTCTGCCCCGAATGATGAAGCAGACCGACACCCAGCAGCAGCGCACCCGCAAAAAAGGCGAGGTGTTCAGCCCCGCATGGGTCTGCAATAAGATGAACAACGCACTGGACGCCGACTGGTTCCGTGGGCTGGGGGCAGGGGAGAGCGCCGGGCAGTTCACGGTGGAGCTGCCCCAAGGTTGGCAGACGGTGGAAACGCCGGTGCAGTTCCCGGCTTGCGGGGGCAGGATCCCGGCATGGGTGCAGTATGTGCAGAGCCGCCGCTTGGAGGTGACCTGCGGCGAAGCCCCCTTTCTGGCATCCCGGTACGATGCCGCCACTGGCGAGATGATCCCGGTAGCCCGGCGCATTGGTATTCTGGACCGCAAGCTGCGTGTGGTAAGCGAGAACGCCGCCACAGAGGACGAGTGGCGCAAATATGCCACCCATGCGGTGCAGTCTACCTACGGCTATGAGTATCAGGGAGATAATCTTTTGTTGGCGCGGGTCAACCTCCTGCTGACTTATGCAGAGCATCTGCAAGCCCGCTGGCAGCGCAAACCCACAAAAGAAGAGTTACAGCCTATCGCCACCATCATAAGCTGGAACCTGTGGCAAATGGACGGCTTGCACCTGTCCGTGCCCGGCGGCAAGCCCCAGCCGGAGACAGAACAGCTTGACCTCTTTTCCATGTTCGGGGCGGCAGAGCCGCAGCTGCCCACGGTATCCTGTAAAGTGAAAAACTGGCGCAAGGGCAGCCATGGAACGACCCAGAACTTTGAAACCATTCAGGAAGGGAGTACCAGCATGAAGTTTGATTATGTCATCGGAAACCCGCCGTATCAGGATGAAACCCTTGGCGATAACAAAGGCTTTGCACCGCCAGTATATAACAAATTTCTGGATGCGTCTTATGAAATTGCAGATAAGGTGGAAATGATTCACCCTGCACGGTTTTTGTTCAATGCTGGCTCTACGCCGAAGGCATGGAATGAGAAGATGCTGAGTGATCCGCACTTGACAGTCTTGCATTATGAATCTGATAGTTCAAAAATCTTTGCAAACACAGATATTAAGGGCGGTGTTGTAATTACATACCGCGACAAAGTGAAGAATTACGGTGCGATTGAGCATTTTATTGTGTTCGATGAACTAAGAAGTATTGCTCGTAAAATTGGAAAAACAGACTATGTACCGTTAAGTAAGGTGATTTATGCAGCAGAATCGTATCGTTTCACAGAAACGATGCACAAAGAGAACTCAAGCGTGGAGTCTCTGCTAAGTAAAGGTCATAAATACGACTTCAAGTCGAATGTTTTAAATAAACTCGATAATATTGTGTTCTTCTCTGAAATGCCGAAGGACGGAAGTTCTTATATAAAGATTTTGGGTCTGGACGGAAGCAAGCGCACAGAGAAATGGATTAGAAAAGCTTACGTTCGTGTCCCTGAAAATTTTGGGAGTTATAAGGTTTTTATCTCCAAAGCAAACGGTAGTGGCGCTTTTGGCGAAACTCTCTCAGCACCGATAATTGCTGAACCGGGCATAGGACATACGCAGACATTTATGTCTATTGGAAAATGCGAAAGTGAACAAGAAGCTGTCGCAATAACAAAGTATGTAAAAACAAAATTTGCAAGGGCAATGCTTGGGGTACTAAAAATTACGCAGGACTGTCCGGCACCAAAATGGAAATACGTTCCCCTTCAAGACTTTACCGCCCATTCCGACATTGATTGGAGCAAGTCGGTGGCAGAGATCGACCGGCAGCTTTACCGCAAGTATGACCTGACTGCGGACGAGATCGAATTTATCGAGACCCATGTAAAGGAGATGGCATAATGGCTGGCATAACCCTGCGCA
Organism: Faecalibacterium sp. BIOML-A4; assembly: GCF_009679665.1. Classification (NCBI taxonomy): domain Bacteria; kingdom Bacillati; phylum Bacillota; class Clostridia; order Eubacteriales; family Oscillospiraceae; genus Faecalibacterium; species Faecalibacterium sp. BIOML-A4. Next base: position 347,500 of record NZ_WKZG01000001.1, read on the forward strand.
CTGCCCGGCAGGTGGTGCCCATGATCTACGCCTATACCACCCCGGAAATTGCCCGGCACAACGGCTGGACGAAGATCGGCTACACCGAGCAATCGGTGGACAAACGCCTGAAACAGCAGACCCACACCGCCGATGTGCTGTTCCACGAGGAGTGGCGGGGCAATGCCGTCTACGATGACGGCAGCGGCGAGGTGTTCACCGACCACGATTTCCACGCCTACCTCCGCAAGCTGAATGTGGAGAACGACCGCAAAAACGAGTGGTTCCATCTGGATGGACAGCAGTCCCGGCGGTATTTTCAGGATTTCCGCATGAACCGGGGCCGGGTGCAGCTGGATGCCGCCATCGCCTACACCCTGCGGAAAGAACAGGCAAGGGCTGTCCATGACACCAAGACCTATTACCAGAGCCACCCCGGCGGAGAATACCTCTGGAACGCCAAGCCCCGCTTTGGCAAGACCCTCTCCGTCTACGACTTCTGCAAGCAGGTCGATGCACAGACGGTGCTCATCGTCACCAACCGCCCTGCTATCGCCAATAGCTGGTACAGCGACTATGTGCGCTTTCTGGGCAGGGAGTCCGGCTATCTGTTTGTCAGCCATGTGGATGCCCTTGCCGGGCAGCCCCATGTGCTGGACGAGCAGGGCTATCTGGATGCCGCCGCGCAGGGCGAGGAGCTGTATAAGCGAATCGAGTTCGTCAGCCTGCAGGACATGAAAGGCTCCAAGTATTTCGGCGGCGAGTACGACAAGCTGCAACACCTGACCGAGCTGAACTGGGATGTGCTGGTCATCGACGAAGCCCATGAGGGCGTGGACACCTACAAGACCGACCTTGCCTTTGACCGCATCCGCCGCAAGTTCACGCTGCACCTGTCCGGCACGCCCTTCAAGGCGCTGGCGAACGACAAGTTTGCCGGGGATGCCATCTTCAACTGGACCTACGCCGACGAGCAGGCCGCCAAGCGGAACTGGCAGGGCGCACCGGGGCAGCAGAACCCCTACGCAAACCTCCCCATGCTCAACCTCTACACCTACCAGATGTCCGAGATCATCCGAGACGAGATCCAGCAGGGGGTAGAGATCGACGGCGAAACGCAGGAATTTGCCTTTGACCTGAACGAGTTCTTCAAGGTGAAGTCGGGCGGCAGCTTTGAGCATGAGGCCGAGGTGGACCGCTTTTTGGATGCCATGACCACCCAGAACAAATTTCCGTTTTCTACCCCGGAGCTGCGTGCCGAACTGAAGCACACCTTCTGGCTGCTGAACCGGGTGGACAGCGCCAGAGCGCTGGCGAAAAAGCTGCAGGCGCATCCGGTATTCCGGGACTATGAGGTGATCCTAGCCGCCGGTGACGGCAAGCTGGACGACACGGACGAGAACCAGAAGAGCTTTGACCGGGTAAAAGCCGCCATCGCCCACCACGAAAAGACCATCACCCTGTCTGTGGGGCAGCTGACCACCGGCGTGACTATCCCGGAGTGGTCGGCGGTGCTGATGCTCTCCAACCTGAAAAGCCCGGCACTGTATATGCAGGCGGCGTTCCGTGCCCAGAACCCCTGCCTTTTCCACGAAAACGGCACTTTCCGCCGCAAAGAGAACGCCTATGTGTTCGATTTTGACCCCGCTCGCACCCTGCTGATCTACGAGCAGTTCGCCAACGACCTTTCACAGGACACCGCCAGCGGCAAGGGCAACACCGGGGAGCGCAAGGCGCACATCCAGAATCTGCTCAACTTCTTCCCGGTCATCGGCGAGGACGAGGAAGGAGAGATGATCCCGCTGGATGCAGAAAAAGTCCTCAGCATCCCCCGGAAGATCAAGTCCAAGGAAGTGGTGCGGATGGGTTTCCAGAGCAACTTCCTGTTCCAGAACATTTCCAACGTGTTCAGTGCGCCGCAGGAGGTGCTGGACATTCTGCAAAACTTCCAGCCCATCAGCGAGGCAAAAGCAAAGCCCATCCAGATCACCCCGGAGACCGGCGCAGACCTCTCCCTGAACGACAAGGGCGAGGTGGACTTGGACGAGGGTTACGTCATCGGCAAGGCAGCGGATGTGTTCGGGGCGAAGATCTACGAAAGCACCCCGGAGCTGGACACCGCCCTGCAAGACCTGACCGATGCCCCGGCTCCTGCCAAAGAAGAGCATCTGGAACCCCTGAAAAAGAGCATCACCAAGGAAATCATCACCCCCATGGTGGAGCAGGCAAAGCAGGAGTATGGCCGCGACCTGAAGCTGTCCGACCAGAAGCGGTTCGAGAGCACCGCCAAAGCCAAGATGGACGTGGCGGTGAACAAGGTGGTGGACAACTACCGCATCGACCAGAGCCAGTTGGAGACCCAGCGCACCCAGCAGCTGCAAAGCTGCACCACTGCCCAGCAGCGCCAGCAGGTGAACCAGGAGTTTGACGCAAAGCAGCAGCAGAGCACCGCCGCCCTCATGGAAAACCTGCAATCCACCATCCAGCAGACGGCGCAGGAAATGCAGCAGACCATCGTGCGCACCGTGGAGACCAACCAGAAGGAGCAGGAGAAAAAGGGCTACGAGGACACCGTCCGTGACCATCTCCGGGGCTTTTCCCGCACCATCCCGTCCTTCCTCATGGCCTACGGCGACGAGACTGTGACACTGGCAAACTTTGACCGGATCATCCCGGACAAGGTCTTTCAGGAGGTCACCAGCATCACGTTGGAACAGTTCCGCTTTTTGCGGGACGGCGGACCGTACATCAACCAAGCCACCGGACAGGAGGAACACTTTGCAGGCCACCTGTTCGACCCGGTGGTGTTTGACGATTCGGTGAAGGAATTCCTGAACCTGAAGGTCAAGCTGGCGGATTACTTTGATGAGAGCCGCACCGAGGATATCTTCGATTACATCCCGCCCCAGAAAACCAACCAGATCTTCACCCCCAAGTGGGTGGTGAAAAAGATGGTGGATCTGCTGGAGCAGGAAAACCCCGGCTGCTTCGATGACTCCAGCAAGACCTTCCTGGACCCCTACATGAAGTCCGGCCTGTACATTACGGAAATCGTCAAGCGCCTTTACCGCAGCGAGAAGATGCGGCAAGCCTTCCCGGACGACAACGCCCGGCTGGAACATATCTTTGCCAAGCAGGTCTATGGGCTGGCCCCGACAGAAATCATCTACCGCATTGCCATCAGCTACATTCTGGGCTTTGCAAAGGGTCACGGCATCACCGCCCACCATATCCGTCAGGCCGATACGCTGGAATTTGCCAAGGCGGGCACCATGGAAAGGGAACTGGATAAGATCTTCAGAGATTGACCAATAGAATACGGCATAAAACCAAAGGCGGCTGTCTGCATGGGTGCAGATGGCCGCCTTTTTGTGCTATACGATTACGAAAACGGACGAATTTGTCAGTTCTCGTTACATCGGAGCCGGACGAGATGTCCGTTCAGGACAGCTTGCCCGGAGCAAGAGTGCAGAGAGGTGCGGGTCGCCTGCGGCGACCTCAAAAGACCACTGGCCTTTTGAAGCACCGACCGAGCCGACAGGCGAGACCGCAGCCCTTTGAAGGGAGTCAAGGGGGAACGCCTTGCCCAGTGATATGACGCTGTGCGTCATATCCTACTGGGTATTATCTGGCGCAAAACGGCGGCAGATCCAGCAGCTCCGCTGCTGCGTTCTCTCCCGGCAAGCTGTTGAAATGAAAGAAGCTCCTGCTAAACCTTATACCAAAATCAGGAAAAAGTAATCAAAACGGGTTCACCTAGGGGCCAATAATAGGCCTGCGAAGCCCACGACTTTAGTGATTTCAGGTGCTATGATAATTGCAGAGATACAGCATCTTAATGATTCCCCGCAAAGAAAGAATAGCGATGCAACAAGAAATGGGAACGATGCTTCCTACTTTCACCGAAAATTAGGAACTCTCAGTTCCTGTTCGATTCCAAGTTTCTCTGTTATACTTTTCTTGCAGAGCGAAAGCAAACTCTTCTAAGCGGAAAGCGACAAACGCCATGATCTCCCACTGAGGGAAGGAGCGATAGGTCACTTTCTTTGCAGTATGACAACCACATAAATCCTTTTCTGAAAGGACTACCTCTCGATTCCGAGAGAAGAGATTTCAAGACTTGATCTTGAAATGCATGACCCTTTGCTTGGAAGAATTGTATTACTCTTGTGATCTAATAGCATGAGAGCATGAGTGGCCGTACACAAAAATACAGGAAAAGAGGGATGTCTATCTGAAATTAACACGACACAACGGACGAGCCGGAACCCACGGCACCTATAACCCCAAGCACAATGACCGCAGTTTCAACCTTTCCAACAGCGAGCACATTGACCCGGAACGAGCCAAGGGTAACATCTACTGGGATTGCTTCCACGGTTTCCGTTCGGCTCTCGCTCCACAAGACCCGGACGATCTGGCGGCGACCTTCTCGGATGTAGAACGGCAATTCTACGAGACCCACTACACGGCCTTTGTGGAAGGCCAAAACGAGCGCAACGCCAGAATCCGGCACACGGAACGCAACCGCTCCATTCCCGACCTGCTGTCCAGCCGCAAGACCTGCCCGGAAGAAACTATCTACCAGCTTGGAACGCTGGATGAACACGCTTCGGCAGAGGACTTGCTGAGCGTCGTCACAGAGTTCATCGAGAAGTTCAAAGCCAAGTATGGCGACCATGTTCATGTGCTGGACTGGGCACTGCATCTGGACGAAAGCACACCCCACATCCATGAGCGTCATGTGTTCGACTGTGAGAATCAGTATGGCGAAATAGCACCCCAGCAGGAAAAGGCGTTGGAAGCGTTGGGCTTCGATCTGCCCGACCCGGACAAACCTCTCAGCCGCCGCAACAACCGCAAGATCGCCTTTGATGCCGCCTGCCGGAAGATGCTGTTCGAGATTGCAAAACGGCATGGGCTGGATTTGGAGGAAGAAGCGGAGTACGGCAACCGCAAGTATTTGGAAAAGCAGGACTTCATCCTTGCCAAGCAGAAGGAGCAGCTTGCCGTCCAGCAGGACAGGCTGGACGAATTGACCCTCAAGGTCAACGACATGGAAACGCTGATCGATGAAGTTTCGGCTGCGGCCTACGACAAGGCGGTGGAGGTTGTGACCGATGTAGTGCGCACCGAGACCCGCAAGGAAGATATGCGGATGATCGAGGACACGAAGAAGTGGGTGTTGTCCCCGGAACGCAAGGCTCCGCAGGCTACGAGAGAGTATGCAGCGCACCGTTTGGACACCGTGCTGGACAAGTTCCTCAAGACCATGCAGACCACTGCCACTCGCTTGCAGGAAAAGCTCCTGAAGCCGGAGGCCCGGCAGAAAGGCAAGGAACAGGTCAAGGAGAAAGCACGGGATTCCGTTCTGCAACTGCTGAACCGCTTGCAGGCGGAACAGACCCAGCGGAAGCCCGGAGAGCAGCATACTGCGGAGAAATTAGAAACACGAGGTGATGTTTATTGAGCAAAGAAGCCAACGAAGAACGCACTCCACGAACCGTTGGAGATGTGAAGGAAATGCTCACCAAGCACTCCAACGGAGAGATCCAGCGGACGATTCAGAACTGCATCACGATTTTGCAGAATGACCATGTGCTTGCCGATGCCATCCGGCTGAACCTGTTGAGCGAGCGCATCGACATCGTAAAGCCTGTAGGTTGGCCCCGCTCTGGCAAGACGCTGAACGATACCGACATGAAGTATATTCTGCGCCGGATGGAGAAATACGGTATTTCCAGCGAAAAGAAGATCGAATCTGCCATCCGCATTGTTGCCAACGAGAACCGTTACCACCCCATCCGGGACTACCTGAGTGGTCTGCAATGGGATGGGACTGAACGGATATCCCACGTCCTGCACCATTTTCTCGGTGCTGCGGAGGACGAGTACACTTGCGAAGCCATGAAGATTTTCTTGCTGGGAGCCATTAAGCGCGTGTTCCAGCCGGGATGCAAATTTGAAACCATGCTCTGTCTGGTGGGCGGGCAAGGTGCGGGAAAGTCCAGCTTTTTTCGGCTGTTGGCGGTCAAGGACGAGTGGTTCTCGGACGACCTGCGGCGGCTGGACGACGACAACGTGTACCGAAAGCTGCAAGGCCACTGGATCATCGAAATGTCGGAGATGATCGCCACCGCCAATGCCAAGAGCATCGAGGAGATCAAAAGTTTTCTCAGTAAACAGAAGGAAACCTATAAAGTCCCCTACGAGACCCATCCTGCCGACCGTCTGCGCCAGTGCATCTTTGCTGGCACGACCAATCGGCAGGATTTTTTGCCCCGTGACCGCACGGGCAACCGCCGCTTCATCCCCATCCCGGTGGATGCGGAACTGGCCGAAGTTCACATTCTGGACAATGAGGAGGAATCTCGCACCTATATCGACCAGCTCTGGGCAGAAGCCATGACGATTTACAACAGCGGTAATTACAAGCTGGCGTTCAGCCCCGCCATGCAGGAAACGCTGCAAGTCCATCAGCAGGACTTCATGCAGGAGGATGCACAGGCGGGCATGATCTACGCCTTTCTGGAAGACTACGCAGGTGACCGGGTGTGTTCCAAGCAGCTCTATGCAGAAGCACTGGGCAACACCAATATCCCGGCAGAGTGGGAGACCCGTGCTATCTGCGAGATCATGAACACCGGCATTTCGCGCGGCGATATCCAAGGCTGGCAGGCGCACAAGACCGCCAAGCGTTACCCGAAGTACGGTGTTCAGAAAGGCTGGGAGCGCGTAACCAGCCCCGAAACCGGGGCTGAAAATTTCTCCGAAATAACGGATGCGGAAGCCCAGCAACTGGGATTTCCCTTCTGATGGACAGCGGTTACACGGTCAGTTACAGGTTTGGTTACGCTGCAGTTACAGCGCAAAAACCGCATGATTGCTGCGTTTTCCGCTTTCTGTAACCATGTAACCTTAAAAAGATAAGAAAAAGTATAAAGTCCACCGAATGTCCTGCGTACAGAAAAAGAGAGTTTTCCTGCCCGGTTACAGGCGTTCGGTTACAAGGAATTGGAGGTCTGCCTATGAAGGAAGTTTGCGTTTGCGAAGCAATGAAGTCCCCGGTGGGGACTTTAAGCGATGAAATGGTCTTGCATCAGCAAGATGGAGGGACCAAGTCCCGACAAGTTCCGATCTGGGAAAAGAGCAATCTGACGCTGGAAGAAGCTGCGGCTTATTCCGGCATTGGCATCAATAAACTGCGTGAGATCACCAACGAGGATAAGTGCAAATTTGTCCTTTGGGTGGGCAACAAGCGTTTGATCAAGCGCCGTCTGTTTGATTGCTTTATCGAGCAGGCGTATTCTATTTGAGAATGATGCAACGTCTTTTCTATTCGATATCGGTGGAAATCGCATGGTCGGTATGGTATACTAAAATTAACCCCTATATGCGCTTTTCACAGAAAGGAGTTTCTAAATGTCTGAAAAGCGCAAAGATAGCAAGGGCCGTGTTTTGAAGGATGGCGAAAGCCAGAGAGCAAACGGCACTTACGACTATCGTTATACCGATATCCACAAGAAACGGCGTTGTATTTACGCCAAATCCCTGACAGAGCTGCGGAAAAAAGAGGAAGAACTGTGGCGCGATTTGGCAGACGGCATCGACTACGCCGCCGGAGAGATGACAGTGGCTGATCTGGTTGACCGCTATATGAACCTGAAACGTGGGTTGAAACCCAATTCACTTCGGTCGTACAACACAGCGGTCAAGCGGATTCATGCTGACCCTTTCGGGCAAAAAGCCATCAAAACGGTAAAATTGTCCGATGCGAAAGGCTGGTTCGTGTTTCTGCATGACAGCGGTTTCAAGCAAAACACCATAGGAATCCTGCAAAGCGTTGTCAGACCGGCGTTTGAGATGGCGGTGGAGGATGACATCATCCGCAAGAACCCATTCAAGTTCAAGCTGTCGGATGTTGTGCCGAAGGACGCTTATGTGCGTGATGCTCTGACCAGAGAGCAGCAGGAGAAATATCTGCAATTCGTTCAAGACTATGGCGGCAACTATTATGATGATATCGTCATTCTTATGGGAACCGGCTTGCGTGTGAGTGAGTTGTATGGCCTGACACGAGCAGATATCGACTTTGAACGGCACTGTATCCATGTCCGGCGGCAGCTTTGCCGGACGGCTGAAAAGCCCTACTTTGTCACACCGCCGAAAACAAAAAGCGGTATCCGCAATGTTCCCATGACAGATACCGTTTGTGCAGCGTTGCGGCGTGTAGTAAAAGCCAGAGCATCCACAAAGGTGGAAGCGCTGGTGGATGGCTGTAGCGGATTTCTCTTTCTGGACAAGTCCGGGATGCCGAAGGTGGCAATGCATTTGGAAAACTATATGCGTGGCGTGCAGGGAAAGTTTGAGAAGGCGTACGGCAAACCTGTTCCGCGCATTACACCTCATGTGCTGCGACACACCTTCTGCACCAATGTTCAGCAGGCCGGGCTGGATGTAAAAAGCCTGCAATACCTGATGGGACACTCCAATGCCAGTGTGACGTTGGATGTCTACACACACAGCAGCTTTGAATCGGTTGAAAGGGCCTTTGAACAGATCGCCGGCAACCTGTGATTTTCGACGTATGAAGCGGAATTGCTTACGCCGAAACTTACGCCAAAACTTACGCCAATCACCCGGTAAGTGGCGTAGATTTGCGTAGAAAAGCGTGGATCGTGCAAAAACGGAGAATCTGGAAAAATCGGCTTGTGGCCTTGATAATTCTACAAAAGTCTACGTTTCCCGATATTCGTGATTCGGCTCCAAAAGTGTGGTTTGGAAGGGCGGCATGTACTAAGCCAAAACCGCCGCTCCCAAGAATCCCAATTTATAAAAAGAACGCAGGCAGAACTTTTCGCAAAGGCGAAGGCTCTGCCTGCTTTTTTGCATCCCTGCCGCACTTTTCTCTTCGCCGCAAATGTGCTACAATAGCCTTAGCATAAGGAAAAGGGGAACGCGCATGGCCAGAAACAGGCAGAACCTGAACATCATCTACATCTCGGACCGAATGCGGGAGACGCTGCGGCCCATAGCGTCCTGTGCGCTCACGGCGGTGGTGGCCCCCATGGGCTACGGTAAAACGACGGCGGTGCGCTGGTTCTTGGCAGAGCAGGCCAAGGCGGGGGCCGTGGTGCTGCAAGCCAGCATCTACTCGGATAACCGCTCCATCTTCTGGAAAAGCGTGCAGAAGGTCTTTGCCGCCGCCGGGCTGACGGTGCTGGAGGGCTACGACTGCCCCGCCGACGCCAGCGGCGCGGCTTTGCTGCTGGAGGACCTGTGTGCCGCGCTGGGCGGCAAAACGCCCTACTATCTTTTTCTGGACGATTTCCACCTGCTGGGGGACGAGCGGGTGGCGCAGTTTTTGTGTCGGCTGGCCTACCGCCTGCCCGAGAACGTCCACCTTATCGTGGCCAGCCGCAACCGCTTTTTGCCCGGGGAGCAGGTGGTGCGGCTGGGGCGGCGGCTCCACCGCATCGAGGCCGACGGCCTCCGCCTGAACCGGGAGGAGCTGCTGGCCTACACCCACCGCTGCGGCGTGGAGATCACCGCCGCCCAGGCCGAGAGCCTGCTGCGCTCCTGCGAGGGGTGGTTCTCCGCCGTCTACCTGAACCTCCATGCCCTGGCCGAGCGGGGGAGCCTGCTGCAGCTGGGGTCGGACATCTACGCCATGTTCACCGCCGCCATGCTGGAGTCCCTGCCCGAGAAGACCCGGGGCTTCCTCGCTGTGATGGGGCTGGCCGATGAGTTCACGGTGGAGATGGCCCGGGCTGTCACCGCCCTGCCCGACGCGGAGGAGGTGCTGCGGGCCCTCACCCAGCAAAACGCCTTTGTCACCCGCCTGCCGGACGGGGTGAGCTTCCGCTTCCACCACATGATGAAAGAGTGCGCCGAGCGGCTCTTTGCCCAGCTGCCCGCCGCCCGGCAAACGGAGGTCTGGCAGCGGTATGGCCGCTGGTATGCCCAAAAAGCCCAGTACCTCCACGCGTTGCAGGCCTTTGAGCACTGCGGCGACCGCGATGCAGCCCTTGCCGTCATCGAGGCGGACGCGGGGGATCTGCTTGCCTCCCTCAGCCCCGCCGAGCTGCTGCAGCGGCTGGACCGCTGCCCGGTGGAAGCACTGCAGCGCCACCCGCTGGCCATTCTGGTGCTGATGCGCCGGATGTTCACCTGGCAGCAGATCCCCAAAATGATGGAGCTGAAAGCCCTGCTGGAAGCCGCCGTGGCCCAACACCCCGAGTGGCCCGCCGCCGAGCGGGGCAACCTGCTGGGGGAGTGCGACCTCATCCAGAGCTTCTTGTTCTACAACGACATCACCCAGATGAGCCGCCTCCACCGCAGCGCCAGCCGCCAGATGAGCCGCCCCGCCGTCACCCTGCGCAACAGCGGCAGCTGGACCTTCGGCTCCCCCTCGGTGCTGATGATGTACTACCGCGCCCCCGGGGAGCTGGGCAAAGAACTGGCCGAAATGTACGAGTGTATGCCCCATTACTATAAAATCACCAACGGCCACGGCCGGGGGGCCGAGCTGCTGATGGACGCGGAGGCCGCCTACCTGCAGGGGGCGTGGGAGAAAGCCGCCGTGCTGCTGGAGCGGGCCCGGGCCGACGCCGCCGGGCAGGAGAACATGACCCTCTGCTGCGACTTTTTGGCCCTGCGGCTGGCCCTGTGCGGCAAGGGGAAAGAGGAGTACGATTTTGCCGCCAAGCGCGCCGCCCTGCTGCAAAAGCACGACGGGGTGCAGGTGCATCTGCTGGAGAGCATCGCCGCTTATTTCTACGCTTTGCAGGGCAGGCCGGAGCAGGCCCCGGAGCTGTTCCGGGAGCACAAGCTGGCCGAGGTGAGCTTCTTTGGGCCCTGCCGCCCCATGATGTCCCTCATCGAGCAGCAGGTCTGGCTGGCGCAGGGGGAGTACGTGAAGGTGATTGCCCACAGCGAGGGCCTGCTGCGCCGGTGCGAGGCCATGCACTACGGTCTGGTGGGCCTGCAGACCCGCATCCAGCTGGCGGCGGCGCAGCTGCGCTTCGGCCAGCGGGCCGAGGCCCGGGCCGCGCTGGCAGCGGCTTTGCTGGACGCTGTGCAGGACGATTTCTGGGTGCTCTTTGTGGAGCAGTATCCCGCTCTGGCCCCCCTGCTGGAAGGGGAGGACTGGGCCGCTTGCGAGCCGCGTCTGGGGCCCTTCGTGGCCCGCATCCTGCCCGCAGGCCGGGCCTTTGCCGCCCGGCTGGGCCTGCCCGCCCCCGCGCCGGAGCTGCCCCTGACCGACCGCGACCGGGAGCTGGCCCGTCTGGTGGCCGGGCGGTGCACCAACAAGGAGATCGCCGCCGCCCTCTACCTCTCCGAGGGCACGGTGAAGCAGTACATCAACCAGCTGTACGCAAAGCTGGATATGGGCGGCGACCCCCGCACCCGCCGCGCCCGCCTGGCCGAGTGGTACCAGAAAAACGCCCCCCGGAATTAACCAAAAACTAACCCCGGGTTAATAGCAAAAACCAAAGCTCCACGGTATCCTAAAAGTGAACCGTGGAGCTTTTTTCCTGCAACAAAATTGGTAGAAAAAGGGAGGCTTTTGCAATGAAACGAAGATGGAAGAAATTCCTCGCCGGGGTGCTTTCCGCAGCCCTCGCGCTGAACCTCGCGGCCCCGCTGGCACTGGCGGGCAGCTCGACGATGGGAGCAGCTTGCGGGGTGACAAATGTACTTCTGTATCCGGAGTGGAACGGACCGGTCGATAGTAAGAAATGCATTCAGGGTACGGTATCCTATAACCGGGGTCTTTTGACCTTTGACGGAGATGTGACGCTGGATACAACTTTGGACTCGGAGAATTACTCGCTGGTCAAAGCCCTCAGTGAAGAAAATCTGAGGCTGGTGGCAAACGGCAAAGTAACGGGCAGAACGAAAAGCAACGGCTTTGATGGAGCAAAGGAAATAGTAAGGGGAGAATACGATCTCACCAATACCGATGCGGGAAACCAGTCGAAAGGAATTTTAGGCGCTACAAACGATAAAACGACGATTGCTTCCGATACTAGAATCACGCTGAAGGGTTTCCAGACGGGCATCGGCTGGGGAAGCGTTCAGATCGATGGCAAGGTGAAGATCACAAATGCAGAATGCGGCATCGCCAATTTCACTACCATGAACCATGGCAGCGAGCTGGTGATCCATGCGCAGCAGTACATCGGGGAACAGGGTCATCTGACCTACAACGGCGGCCACCTGCTCCTGAATGTGACGACTATCGGTATGGACTTCGGCCTGAGTAGGCTGGGCATCGGAGAGGACGTAAGCAGGTTCTGGTATCGCACCGACGATGACGCGGGTTATACGGAAATCGACACCAGCGTGCAGGAAAAACTTGACAGCTTTTTTGAAGTCAAAGAGACAAACCACGCCTATCTGGAACTGACGGATGTGGACCCGAACCAGCAGGAAAGCGAAACCTACGACCTCTGGGTAGCAGACAAGCAGGTCACAAAGAGCAACCAAAGCGATGTGCTGGAGGATGGCGGGTCTGTGAAGTTTGACCCGACGACCAACACGCTGACCCTGAACGATGCCGATCTCACGCTGGATGGGGCCGCGGGCGGTTACTGCTGCATCGATTCCCAATTGGCGGAAGAGCTGACCATTACCGGCACAGCCACCCTTTCCAACGCCGATGGAATCCTTACGGAAGGCCCGCTGACGCTGGATAACGCAACCCTCACCCTTACGGGCAATATCGATGGCGACGTTGGTGATGACGCGATCCGGGCAGGCCGCTCTGACGAGGACATCACCATCCAAAACAGCACCGTGACCATTGCAGGCACGAACTCGGAAGGCAATTTCTTCCAGTTTGGCATTCGGTGCGGCAAGCTCACCGTGGCGAACAGCACGCTGGATGTGAAAGCCGGCGGCTCGGCCGTCGTGGCAAACGAGTTGGAGGCTTCCGGCGCAGGCACCGTCATCACGGCGGAAACGGATGCATCGGAGGAACAGGAGTATTATGCCCTCGTACTGGACGAGCTGACCCTGCAGGACGGCCTCGATCTGGTGGAAGGCGAAATGAACAAGAGCAAGAAGGCGAAGATCGCCCAGCCGGAGCAGGCCCCCACGGACTTTAAGGTCTACTGGGTCGTCCATCCGGGGGACGAACCGGTGAATGGAGGAATGCAGTTCCCCGGTGCAATCACCGGCAGCGAGGAGGAAGCCCGCCTCTTTGAGGGCTGGTTCCTCGAAGACGGCACCCGCTTGGAGGATAGCCCCTACTACATGGGCCCGGGCGCGAACCATGTGGGCAACCTCGACCGGGACGTGACCTTCTATGGCCATTGGCGCACCGCCGAGAGCGGCGAGGGCAGCCCAGACGGCGGAGACGGCTTCGGCACCCTTCTGGCGGGCGTCGCAGTCGTGGGCGCGGCGGGCGTCGTGGCCTATCAGGTGGGCACGGAGCTCATCCTTGACCAGCTCCTGCCTGCAGGAGTGGCCGTGCCCCATACCCGCGCCGAGCTGGCAATGCTCCTCTGGAACACCGCAGGCCGCCCGGCCCCGGCCACTCTGCCCGCCTTTGCGGACGTAGCCGACCCGGAGCTGGCCCAAGCCGCCCAGTGGGCCATCGAGCAGGGCCACCTGAAAGCCCACGCCGACGGCAGCTTTAAGCCGGACAAGGGCGTTGCCAAGTGGCGCGTCATCCGCGGCTACCGGGCAGTGACCGAACCATGACCGTGCAGGTAAAATAGCCCCACAGCACAAGGCCCCGCAGACTTTGAAAAAGGTCTGCGGGGCCGCTGTTTGTTTGTGCGTGGCGTGCAGGGAAAGTTTGAGAAGGCGTACGGCAAACCTGTTCCGCGCATTACATCTCATGTGCTGCGACACACCTTCTGCACCAATGTTCAGCAGGCCGGGTTGGATGTGAAGAGCCTGCAATACCTGATGGGACACTCCAATGCCAGTGTGACGTTGGATGTCTACACGCACAGTAGTTTTGAATCGGTTGAAAGAGCCTTTGAACAGATCGCCGGCAACCTGTGATTTTCGACGCATGAAGCGGAATTGCTTACTCAATAAGTACCTTATGGAGACGGGATCTCTTCGGAGACCCCGTCTCTTTTTGTATAGAAACCACAGATGCAGCCCACTCTATCAAAAAGGGGTGAGCAGATGTCCGGCAAACGGGTATTGGCGTTGTATGCAGCTGTTCTGCTGGGGTTTGCGGTAGTTTTGTGCCGCCTGTATTTTCTGGCAGAGAACCATACCTATGCTGCCCGGGCCGAAGCACAGAGCACAGTCCGGCTCTCGCTGCCTGCCCGGCGGGGCAGCTTTTACGATCACAGCGGCCTGCTTCTCACCGGGCTGGAAACGCGGTATCTTGCCCTCTGCTTCCCGGGCGAAAACAACTACACACGCCTGTATGCATTTACGGATAGTGCCGGGCAGGCACTTTTGTACCGGAACCGCAACCGCTCCGCACCGTTTCTGCTGGAAGTGGACCGCGACCTTTCCGGGCGCGGCATACGCTGCTTTGCAACGGCACGGCGCTGCGCAGAAGTTCCGCTGTGCCAGCATCTGATCGGCTATCTGGATGCAGAAGGCTGCGGCATTGCCGGGCTGGAAAAGGCGCTGGACAGCCAGCTGGCCGGGACAAAGGAGCATGACACGCTGGTGTGCGCGGTCACAGCACAAGGACGGCTGCGGGCCGGGGAAACACCGCAGCTTACCCGGCAGGACAGCAGTGCGGGGGGCATGCAGCTGACGATCTCCCGCCCGGTGCAGCGTGCCGCCGAAGCGGTGGCCGCAGACACCATGACCAGCGGCTGCATTCTGGTTCTGGACACGGCCACTGCTGCGGTTCGCGCCAGCGTCAGCGTACCGGGCTATGACCCGGATGACCTTGCCGCAAGTCTGGATGCACCGGACAGTCCGTTCCTGAACCGCGCACTGGAAAGCTATGCTGTGGGTTCAGTGTTCAAGCCGGTGCTGGCTGCGGCAGCGCTGGAGCAGGGCATCCTGCCGGAGTACGAATGCACCGGTGCGGTGGTGGTGGATGGACAGATCTTCCGCTGCGCAGGCGGTGTTCCGCACGGAACGGTAGACATGACTGCGGCTCTGGAAAAAAGCTGCAACGGCTATTTTATCCGGCTGGGGCAGCAGCTGGGGGCAGAGACGCTTTTGCAGATGTCTCGGCAGCTTGGCTTCGGGCAGGAGGTGCCGGTGGCAGGTGCGCTGCACGCCGATGCCGGAAAGCTGCCGTCTGCCGGGGAGCTTGCCCAGAGCGGCCAGCTGGCAAATTTCAGCTTTGGGCAGGGCGGTCTGCTGGCATCACCGGTACAGATCGCCGCCATGATGAACACCATTGCTTCCGGCGGGGTGTACCGCACGCCTTTCTTTGTGTGTGGCTCGGTGGATGAAACTGACGGTACGCCGCTGGAAACGCTTGCACATCCGCAGTCAAGGCGGGTGATGAGTGCGGAAAATGCAGCGCTCCTGCGTAAAATGCTGCAGCAGGTGGTGGAAGAGGGCACCGCACAGGATGCTGCCTGGCTGGAAGAAGGGGCTGGCGGCAAGACCGGTACCGCGCAGACCGGGCAGTTCACACCGGATGGCACGGAACGCAAAAACTTGTGGTTCACAGGGTTTTACCCGGCGCAGCAGCCGCGCTACACCATTGTGGTGCTGCAGGACGGGCAGGTGAGCACGGAACATTCCAGCGCCGCCATCTTTGCCCGGCTGTGCGCAATGCTGGACCTTCTGGCATAAAAATGCACGGTTTCTGCTTGCTTTTTTGCGCTTGTTATGCTACTATATATTTGTATTTCTGCGTAGTTTTTGTTGAATTAAAATAAAGGAGCGTTTCAATCCATGTCTGTTATCGAAATTGTTGGCGGTGTGATCCTGCTGATCGCTTCGCTCGTCATCGTTTTCCTCACTCTCATGCAGCACACCCACGGTCAGGGCCTTTCCGGTGCTATCAACGGCAGTATGGGCGGCGCAAACAATGCCCGTTTGACCCCGGCTGATCAGATGCTGGCCAAGACCACCCGCATTGCAGGTATTGTTTTCTTTGTGGTTGCCATTCTGGCATGTCTGTTTGCAGGCCGTCTGGCAGGTTGACAAGGTTCGTGCAGCCCCGTGTAAAGGACGGGGCTGTTTTTCTGTGTTATGATAGGATGTCGGCGGCAGTCTGACCGCCGGGCAGGGTGGGGCAGCTGGCCCACGATTGGCAGCGCTGCGGCACGTTGGAGGCTGCGGCCATGGAAGAGCAAGGAGAAAAAATATTATGGCAATGCGCGATAAAATTGAGCACGCGATCCAGAATCAGCCGTGCACCGTCAAAGACCTCAAATCCAAATTCGGCGGGGACCGCGGCTCGGACCGCAAGGTGATGGAGGCTGTGGATCAGCTGGTGCACGAGGCGGTCATCTGCCAGCGTCAGGGCGTGTTCTTTACGGTGCGCTCCGGCCGTGCAGACAAGGCTCTGTTGTGCAAGGTGGTAAAACTGGGCAAGAATTTTGCCTTTGTCATGCTGGAGGACGGCACCAGCGATATCTTTATCCCGGGCCGTTTTACCCGCGGTGCCATGCCCGGCGACATAGTGCTTGTGGAAAAGTTTGAGCACCCCCGTGTGGAGGGCAGCGATGAAGGCGAGATCCTGGCCATTCTGGAAGAAAAGAACGATCTGGTGGGCACTGCCCGCCGCATTGAGGGCCGCCTGAAGTTCGTGCCGGACGACTGCCCGGCCATCTCCATGCAGATGATGCGTGACTGCGAGGGCGGTGCAAAGGACGGCGACAAGGTGGCCGTGGAGATCCTGCAGCGCGGCAATCGGCAGGAAGATCACCGCGTGGGCGTTGCCATGCGGTTTGGCAGCTCGGACGAAGCAAAGCGCTGCGCAAAGGCTCTGCTCTATGCGCAGGATATCCACAGCCGCTTCCCGGATAAGGTTCGTGAGGAAGCCAAGAAGCTGGAGAACGCTGAGGTCTCTGAAAAGGACACCGAGGGCCGCATGGATCTGCGTGCCCTGCCCATCTTCACCATTGACAGTGCTGAGACCAAGGATATCGATGATGCCATCAGCCTGACCAAGACCCCGGAGGGCGGTTTTGAGCTGGGTGTCCACATTGCAGATGTTTCCAACTATGTCAAGCCCGGCAGCGAACTGGACAACGAAGCGTTTAACCGCGCAACCAGTGTCTACTATGCCGATCAGGTGGTGCCCATGCTGCCCAAGCAGCTTTCCAACGGCATCTGCAGCCTGAATGAGGGCGTGCTGCGTCTGGCCTTCTCCTGCCTGATGCATCTGGATAAGGATGGCAACCTGATCGATTACCGCTTTGTCAAGTCGGTCATCCGCAGCCGCGTCAAGGGTGTTTACTCCGAGATCAACGCCTTGCTGGCCGGCAGTGCTGACGACGAGCTGAAGGGCAAGTACCATGAAGTGCTCAGCCAGCTGCCCGCCATGAAGGAACTGTACGGCCACCGTGCCCGCCTGCGCAAGGAGCGCGGCTGCATGGATATCGAGAGCGGCGAGGTGAAGCTGATCCTCGACGAGGACGGCCACTGCATCGACGTGAAAAAGCGCACCTCCGGCGAGAGCGAAGCTATGATCGAAGAATTCATGCTGCTGGCCAACCAGTGCGCTGCCCACTTTGCCCGCGTGAAGCAGATCCCCTTCGTGTACCGTGTGCACGAGGAACCCAATGCTGAAAAGCTGGAGCGTCTGCACACTCTGCTGCAGGCCTGCGGCATCAACGATCACTTTGCCAAGGATGTGCCCACCCCCAAGGAGCTGAGCGCAATTCTGGAAGGTGTGCGCGGCGGCCCGTATGAGCAGATCATCAATACCGGTATGCTGCGCTGCATGTCCAAGGCTGTGTATGAGGAAAAACCCAAGGGCCACTACGGTCTGGTGCTGAAGGACTACGCTCACTTCACCAGCCCCATCCGCCGCTATCCGGATCTGGCCATCCATCGCATCATGACCGCCCAGCTCAAGGGCATGGATAAGGATACCATGGTGCTGCGCTACAGCGACTTTGCCGAGAAGGCAAGCAAGCAGTCCAGTGAGCGCGAGATCATTGCAATGCAGATCGAGCGCAAGGCTGAGGACTGCTACAAGGCCGAGTATGCCCGCCGCCATCTGGGCGAGTGCTACGAGGGCCGCATTTCCGGCGTGACCCAGCGCGGCCTGTTCATTGAGCTGGACAACGGCGTGGAGGGCTTTGTGCCGGCTTCCAGCCTGACCCCCTCCGGTACCATGCTCACCGAGGGCATCCGCCTGTCCGACCCCGTCTCCGGCAAGAACTGGAGCCTGGGCGACACCATGATGATCACCATTGTGCGTGCGGATGTGAACCTGGGCAAGATCGACTTTGAGGTTGCTCCGGCAAGCACAAAGTAAGCAAAAAGATCAGAACACCTGTACGGCGTTTTCCTGCATAGGAAGAGACTGTACAGGTGTTTTTTGTCCGCGGACAAGAAGCGGTGGAAAAGGGGAGAACGACATGCTGAAAAACGAAACACTGCGCAGAGATGCAGATGCCATCATCCGTGCCAGCCTGAACGCTGTTCTGCCGGACGAAGCGGTGCGCCGCGCGCTGAAAAATTTCCGGCCGCAGGGCGGCAGGGTGCTGCTGGTGGCTGCCGGTAAGGCAGCATGGCAGATGGCCCATGCTGCAGTGAAATTTCTTGGCCGGGTGGATGGCGGTGTGGTCGTGACCAAATACGGCCACGTGAAGGGCACGATCCCCGGCGTGGACTGCTGCGAAGCCGGGCACCCCGTGCCGGATGAGAATGGCTTTGCCGCCACCCGGAAAGCGCTGGAACTGGTGCAGGGCTTAACGGCAGAGGATACGGTGCTGTTTCTGCTGTCCGGCGGCGGCAGTGCACTGTTTGAAAAGCCGCTGATCCCCGGCGCAGAGCTGCAGCAGATCACGGGCCAGCTGCTTGCCAGCGGTGCCGATATCGTGGAGATGAACACCATTCGCAAGCGCCTGTCCGGGGTCAAGGGCGGGCGGTTTGCACAGAGCTGTGCGCCTGCGCAGGTGTTCAGCATCGTGCTCAGTGATATTCTGGGCGACCCGCTGGATATGATCGCCAGCGGTCCGGCGGTGCCGGATACCTCCACCTGTGCACAGGCCCTTGCCATTGCGGAAAAATATCACCTGCAGCTTTCGGCACAGGCCAAGGCTCTGCTGGCACAGGAGACTCCAAAGGTGCTGGACCATGTTGCCACGCAGATCACCGGCAGCGTGCGGGAGCTGTGCAGCGCAGCAGCCAACGCCTGCCGGGAGCTGGGCTATGAGCCGGTGATCTTGACCGACAGGCTCTGCTGTGAAGCGCGGGAGGCTGGCAGCTTCCTTGGTTCCATAGCCCGCACCCACGCGGGGCAGGGCAAAAAGCTGGCCTTTCTTGCAGGCGGTGAGACGGTCGTCCATCTGACCGGAACAGGTCTGGGCGGGCGCAATCAGGAGCTGGCCCTTGCTGCAGCACCAATGATCGCCGGGCTGGATGCAGCGGTCTTTTCGGTGGGCAGCGATGGCACCGACGGCCCAACCGATGCTGCGGGCGGCTATGTGGACGGCAGCACGGCCGCAGCACTGGCGCAGAACCAGCTGAACGTGTACGATGTGCTGCAGAACAACGATGCCTACCATGCCCTCAAGGCGGTGGATGGGCTCATCATCACCGGCGCGACCGGCACGAATGTCAACGATGTGGCCGTGGTGCTGATCGGAAATCAAGGATAGAACAAAGCCACCGGGAGTTCTCTGCAAAAAGCGGAAGCGGAACGGATGGAGCTGCAGCGCCGCAAGGTCGGGTTTATCTGTAAGACTGTTGCAGCACCCTATCATGTTGCAGGCAGTCTTCTGACGATCGGCACCAGCTGCGGCTTTGCCCTCTACCCGGAAGAAGGCACGGATACAGACAAGATCACCCGTCTGGCTGACCAGCGGATGTATAAGCACAAGCAAAAGAACCATGCCTTGCAGGATCATGGATTATATGGGTAAAAAATAAGGTGCTGTCCGCACAGACAGCACCTTATTTTTATGGTTTACATGTGCAGCAGGCTGCGCTGCTCGCTGGCGCGGAACTTGAGTGCCGCAGCAATGAATGCCTTGAACAGCGGGTGAGCACGGTTCGGACGGCTCTTGAACTCCGGGTGGAACTGTGCGCCCAAATGAAAGTCACGGCCGGGCAGCTCTACAGTCTCTACCAGACGACCGTCGGGGCTGGTGCCGGAAATAACAAGACCGGCGTCCTGCATCTCCTGACGGAATTCGTTGTTAAACTCGTAGCGGTGACGGTGGCGCTCCCAGATCTCGGCCTCGCCGTAGCACTCGGCCATCTTGGTGCCGGGCATCACCTTGCAGGGGTATTTACCCAGACGCATGGTGCCGCCCTTGGGAATGTTGCCCTGCTGGTCGGCCATCAGGGCGATCACATTATGCTTGCCATCCGGGGTGAATTCGCTGGAATTTGCATCCTTGTAGCCCAAAACTCCCCGGGCAAACTCCATTACCATGATCTGCATGCCAAGGCAGATGCCAAAGTAGGGAACATGGTTCTCGCGGGCATACTGTGCAGCCTGGATCATGCCCTCAATGCCGCGGTCGCCAAAGCCGCCGGGTACGATGATGCCGTCCACATCTGCAAAGGCTTCCTTGCAGGCGGCCTGGTCGGTCAGGTCCTCGCTTTCCACCCACTTGATCTCCACCTGGCTGTCGTTCTCAAAGCCGGCGTGGTACAGGCTCTCCATCACGGAGAGGTAAGCGTCGTGCAGCTTGACGTATTTGCCCACCAGCGCAATGCTGCAGGTCTTGCTGCGGGTAGCAATGCGGCTGACCACCTGCTTCCACTCGGTCAGGTCGGCAGCGGGCACATCCAGCTTGAGCTTCTGCACCACGACCTCGTCCAAACCACCGGTGTGCAGCATCAGCGGGCACTGGTACAGGCTGGGCATGGTCAGGTTCTCGATCACGCACTCCGGCTTCACATTGCAGAAAGTGCTGATCTTGCGGCGGATGTCGCCGCCCACACTGCCGTCTGCGCGCAGGATGATGATGTCCGGGTTCACGCCCATGCCCTGCAGCTCTTTCACAGAGTGCTGTGCAGGCTTGGATTTGTACTCGTCCGAGCCGGAAATGTAAGGCACCAGCACCACATGGATGTAGCAGCAGTTGTCGCGGCCCTGCTCCAGACCCACCTGACGGATGGCCTCGAGGAAGGGCTGGCTTTCAATATCACCGGTCGTGCCGCCGATCTCGGTAATGACCACGTCAGCCTCGGTGGAAGAGGCCAGATTGTAGATGTAGCTCTTGATCTCGTTGGTGATGTGGGGAATGATCTGCACGGTCTGGCCCAGATAGGCACCCTGACGTTCCTTGTTCAGTACGTTCCAGTACACCTTGCCGGTGGTCAGGTTGGAGTATTTGTTCAGATTCTCGTCGATAAAGCGCTCGTAGTGGCCCAGATCCAGATCGGTCTCAGTGCCATCGTCGGTCACGAACACCTCACCGTGCTGCAGCGGGCTCATGGTGCCGGGATCCACATTCACATAGGGGTCCAGCTTCTGGCTGGCCACCTTCAGACCGCGGCACTTGAGCAGACGGCCCAGCGATGCGGCTGTGATGCCCTTGCCCAGACCGGAAACGACACCGCCGGTGACAAAGATGAATTTGGTTTGTTTCTCTGCCATAGAATTTCCTCCTCTATTTTTGCTTTTCTGAATTTTTCCCTTATAAACCTTCGTGAATTCTTTCAGGCAAACGGTCTTGCTCTCTGCCTCTCCCAAAATGAGCCGGTGAAAGCAAGGATACTTTTCCCAATCCAATATTATACACCCATGTCCTCATAATTTTCAAGGACTTCCTGTGCAATTTCTGTGCGGTCACGACGGGTATCCATGGCCTGTTTTTCTATGTAGCGGTGTGCCTCGGCTTCGGTCATGTGCTCGTGCTCCACAAGGCAGCATTTTGCCCGGCTGACCAGCCGCACCTGTGCGATCTTTTCCTGTAAGCGGGCGTTCTCCTGCCGGGCACGCAGCAGGCGGTGGTTGCCTGCCGCCGCCATGTGCATGGCCTGCACAAAAAAGGCGGTGCTGAAGGGCTTTGACAGCAGCAATACCCCCTGCTCGCTCAAGGGCCCCAAAAGCTGCTCAGCCTGTGCGGCCTTGACCAGAAACACGACACCGGCATCTGTTTTTTCCACAGCATTGATGCACACCTCATGCCCGAATTCATCGGGCAGGGGAGAGTTGACCACGATCAGCTCAAAATCCGATTCCGTCATGCGCCGCCGGGCTTCGGCCCCGCTGGGAATGATCACCGGGCGGCTGTAGCCCATTTCGGTCAGCCGTGCAGCGATATACTCGTTGGAGCTTGCACCGGCACTTACGATCAGTGCACGTCCCATTTCCTTCGCTCCTTTCTCCTACACACTCTCTTTTGCAGGGGTCAGATGGCGTTGAAGTAATGGGTGCGCTCGTACTCAACAGGGTCGGACGCGTGTTTCAGTGCTTCGCAGCGCTTCAGTTCTTCCGTAAAGTAGCGGCTGGCAAGCTGCTCGGGCAACACTCTGCGCAAAAATTCGCTCTCCTCCGCAGCCTGCACGGCCTCTTCCAGACTGGCGGGCAGAGTCTCAAGGCTGAGGCCCTCAGCCATAGAGGGGTCGAACAGATTCTTGTTCACAGGGGCAGAGAGCACCATGCGGTTCTCGATGCCGTCCAATCCGGCAGCCAGAACCAGACCAATGGCCAGATAGGGGTTGCAGGCAGGGTCCGGGCTGCGCAGCTCCATGCGGCAGTTGTCGCCCTTTACCTGCGGGATGCGCACCAGCTGGCTGCGGTTCTGGCGGCTCCAGCTCACATAGCGGGGCGCTTCATCGCAGCCAAAGCGCTGATAGCTGTTGGGCAGAGGGTTGGTGAACACGGTCAGCTCCCGGCTGTGGGCCAGCACACCGGCCATAAAGCTGCCTGCAATGCTGTCCGGGGCAATGTCGCCCTCAAACAGGTTGCGGCCATCCATGTAAAGGGACAGGTTGATGTGCAGGCCGCTGCCTGCCTGATCCGGCAGGGGCTTGGGCAGGAAGCTTGCATGGATGCCGCTGCGGGTGGCAATGGCGCGCACGATCTGCTTGAACATCATCACGTTGTCGGCGGTCTTGAGGGGGCCTGCGTGGTGGCAGTCGATCTCGTTCTGGCCGTTGCCGCTTTCGTGATGGCTGTGCTGAGGGCTCATGCCCATCTGCTCCATGGTCAGGCAGATGTCCCGGCGGAGGTTCTCGCCTGCGTCCAGCGGGGCCACGTCAAAGTAGCCGCCAAAGTCGATGGGGATACGGGTGGGGCGGCCCCGGTCATCATTCTCGAACAGGTAGAACTCACACTCTGCGCCCACATTGCAGGTGATGCCCAGCTTTTTGAATTTTCGGTTCACGCTGCGCAGAAAGCCGCGGCAGTTGCCGCCAAAGGGCTGGCCGTCCGGCTTTTCCACATCACAGAAGAACTGCATCACCCGGCCCTCGGTAGGCCGCCAGGGGAGAATGGTCACGGTGGAAAGATCCGGCCGCAGCACAAGGTCGCTTTCCTCCACCTTCATGAAGCCGGCAATGGAGCTGCCGTCGAAGCAGACACCGTCTTCCAGAGCTTTGGGCAGATCGTTTGCCAGCACAGCAATGTTCTTCTGAGTGCCAAAGATATCGCAGAAGGCAAAGCGCACAAATTTGACGTTGTTGTCCTCCACAAAATCAAGGATGTCCTGTTGGGTCGAATAGCTCATAATGGTTTCCCTTTCAAATAAAACGCCTAAAGGCCTGCCCTCAGAATGGGAGCAGGTCTTTAGGCTGGTGTAAGAAATAGGAAAAGGAGAATGGCAATTTTAAATTCCGCAGCCTACGGATGCTATTCTGCTGTTACGCTGATGAAAGATCAGACGTAGTAGAGCATCTTGCTGTAGCTGGGCAGAGGCCAATAATCCTCACCGCAGATGGTCTCGGCGTCGTCGGCGGCGGCACGCAGGGTGTCCATGGCGGGCAGCACGTTGTCGTGGAAGGCAACGGCCTTCTCGCTCTCGGAGGGCAGAGCCTTGGCGGCATCCACGGCATCCTGCAGGGTGTCGATGGCGTCGCTCATGGCGTCGGCGTCGGCGGACAGACGGCCCAGGGTCTTGGTCTCACTGCGCACGCTGATGCTCTCGCTGACGGCCAGCTTGGAAGCGGCGGTGTTGGCCACTTCGCTCATGTAGGCGTTGACGGCGGGCAGCAGCTGCTTGCGGGCCATCTCCAGCATGGTCAGGGCCTCGATGTTGATGATCTTGGAGTAGTGCTCCAGCTCTACCTCGTAGCGGCTGTACATCTCCACCTTGGTCAGCACGCCGAACTCTTCCATCAGGGCAATGTTCTTGGGGTCGATGAGGGCCGGCAGGGCAGCGGGGGCGTTCTTCTTGTTGGGCAGGCCGCGGCGGGCTGCTTCTTCTTCCCACTCGGCAGAGTAGCCGTTGCCGTTAAAGATGACCCGGCGGTGGTCCCGGATGGTGCGCTTGACCAGCGCGATGGCGGCACTGGTAAAGTCCTCAGCACCCTCCAGCTCGTCGGCGTAGCCCTTCAGCTCCTTGGCCACAGCGGTGTTCAGGATGGTATCGCAGTCGCTGAGGTTCTGAGAAGAACCGGGCATCCGGAACTCGAACTTGTTGCCGGTGAAGGCGAAGGGGGAGGTGCGGTTGCGGTCGGTGGTGTCCTTGCTGAACTTGGGCAGCACGTCCACGCCCAAGTCCATCTTCATCTTGACGGGGCCTGCGTAGGGGGAATCGGATGCGATAGCATCAATGACAGCTTCCAGCTCTTCGCCCACGAAGATGGAAATGATAGCCGGAGGTGCCTCGTTGGCACCCAGACGGTGATCGTTGCCGGGAGTGGCCACAGAGGTCCGCAGCAGGTCGGCGTACTCGTCCACAGCCTTGATGACGGCGGCCAGGAACACCAGGAACTGCAGGTTCTCCATGGGGGTGTCACCGGGATCCAGCAGGTTCTCCTCGGTGGTGGACAGGGACCAGTTGTTGTGCTTGCCGCTGCCGTTCACGCCTTCAAAGGGCTTTTCATGCTGCAGGCAGACCAGACCGTACTTGGGGGCGATCTTCTTCATCATCTCCATGGTCAGCAGGTTGTGGTCGATGGCCACGTTGGTGGTATCGTAGATGGGGGCCAGCTCATGCTGGCAGGGGGCTACCTCGTTGTGCTTGGTCTTGGCGGGCACGCCCAGCTTCCACAGCTCCTCGTCCAGTTCCTTCATGAACGCGGACACCTCGGGGCGGATCACGCCGAAGTAGTGCTCCTCCAGCTCCTGGCCCTTGGCAGAGGGAGCACCGAACAGGGTGCGGCCGGTGAGGATCAGGTCCTGACGGGCCTCGTAGTCCTCTTTCTTGATTAGGAAGTACTCCTGCTCCGGGCCGACGGTGGTGGAGACGTAATCCACATCCTTGCCGAACAGCTTCAGGATGCGGATAGCCTGGCCGGACAGGGCGTTCATGGAGCGCAGCAGCGGGGTCTTCTTATCCAGAGCCTCGCCGGTGTAGCTGACAAAGGCGGTGGGGATGCACAGCACGTCATCCTTGACGAAGGCGTAGCTGGTGGGGTCCCATGCGGTGTAGCCGCGGGCCTCGCAGGTGGCGCGCAGGCCGCCGGAGGGGAAGGAGGAAGCGTCGGGCTCGCCGCGCACCAGTTCCTTGCCGGAGAACTCCATGATGGCGGTGCCGTCGCCCACGGGGGAGACGAAGCCGTCGTGCTTCTCACTGGTGATGCCGGTCAGCGGCTGGAACCAGTGGGTGTAGTGGGTGGCACCCAGCTCCATGGCCCAGCGCTTCATCACGCTGGCCACAACGTTTGCCACCTCAATGTCCAGCGGAGCACCCTTGTGCAGGGTGTTCTTGAGGCTCTTATAAGTAGCGCTCGGCAGGCGCTCCTTCATCACATGCTCGTTAAAGACCTTGCTGCCGTAGATCTCCATAACATTTGCTGCCATAAATCCTACTCCTTACTTGATCTTATGTTTCCCAGCTCCCGCCCCGGAGCTGCCGGAAAGCGGGCCCCAAAGCACGAAAGACTTCTTAACAAAAACGGCGCTGCGAGTCAGGAGGTGACCCACAGCGCCGTTGCTGTCTATGGTTTGATTATAGCCCCGGCGGGCCAAAAAGGCAATTGACAAATCTGACGATTCTGTACAAACAGCTTCCTGCATTTTTGGAGCATCCGCACTTGGTATGACTTTTTAAGAGAGCGAACCCTCTCCGCCCGATGGGAAAAACCCTCTCAGTCATTGCTTGCGCAATGCCAGCTCTCCCGAAGGGCGAGCTTTTATCCAGCTGCCGGGTAAGTTTATTCATCATCGGAAAAGATTGTTGTTTTCCGTCCCTGCTCATAAAGCTCCCCCCTCGGGGGAGCTGGCAAAGCCGTCAGGCTTTGACTGAGAGGGTTCAGGCAGCGCAGCAAAAAGATGCATTTACCCGATGGGGTCCCTTCTGGTGAAAATGTGTTTTTAATATACGGTGCCATTGCCCGTTACGGCCCCGCTTTGTGAAAAAAGAGCTTCCGGAAAATCCGCAGATTTTCCGGAAGCTCAAATATTAAAAATAAAACTTCCGCTGAAGATACCCAGAGTGAAACGGAGGGTATTCAAATCGTTAAATCACCTGAAAGAGGAAGAACTTCAGATAATTCGTCTCCGGCACACCCCACAGGATCGGATGATCCGGTGCCTGCTGTTTCACCTCGATCTGCCGCAGCTGGCGGTGCGCATCCTTTGCAGCGGCGCGCAGCATCTTGATGAACAGCTCCTCGGTGGCAAAATGGGAGCAGCTGGCAGTTGCCAAATAGCCGCCGCGAGGCAGCAGCTTCATGGCACGGTAGTTGATCTCCTTGTAACCGCGCATGGCGTTCTCCACAGTGCGGCGCGCCTTGGTAAAGGCGGGCGGGTCCAGAATGATAAAATCGTAGGGGTGTCCCTCTCTTTCCAAGCGGGGCAGCAGCTCAAAGGTGTCCTCGCACAAAAAGTCCATATTGGTCAGACCGTTGCGCTGGGCATTGCGCTGCGCCATGGCAATGGCCTCGGCGCTGATGTCGGCGGCGGTCACACGGGCAGCGCCGCCCGCAGCGGCGTTCAGTGCAAAGCTGCCGGTGTGGGTAAAGCAGTCCAGCACGGTGTGACCTGCAGCAAGGCGTGCCACCGCCCGGCGGTTGTACTTCTGATCAAGGAAGAAGCCGGTCTTCTGGCCGTTCTCGAAATCCACATGATAGTAAACTCCGTTCTCGCAGATCTCGGTCTGGGTGCTTGCCGGATGAGTCTCACCGGGCAGCTCAAACCAGCCTTTGTTCTGCTCAAGACCTTCCTTTGCGCGCAGAGCCTCATCGTTGCGCTCGTAGATGCCGTCGATGGTCTGGCCGTCGGCGCGCAGGACTTCTGCCAGAATGGGGAAGAGGACGGGCTTGAGCTTTTCCATGCCCACGCTCAGGGTCTGCGTGACGAGGATGTTGCTGAACCGGTCCACAGTCAGCCCGGGGAACTGGTCGGCTTCGCCAAAAATGACGCGGCAGGCAGAAAGGTCTGCAGGTTCCAGCACGGTCTTGCGGTAGTTCCATGCATATTCCACCCGGCGGCGCCAGAACGCAGCATCAAAGGTGTCGTTGGCATTGCGGGAGATCAGCCGCACGCGGATTTTGCTCTTGAGCGAGACAAAGCCGGTGCCAAGGTAGGAACCTTTGGTGCTGACCACATCGGCCAGAGTGCCGTTTTCCGGCTCATTTTCCGGGGAATTGAGGATGTCGTTCTCGTACACCCATGGATGCCCGCCCACCAGCAGGCCTTCGGCGTGTTTGTTGACGGTATACACAGGGTAAGCGCGTTCTTTCATATGGTTCTCCTTATCATGGACGAACTCCCTTCGTCCCGCGTTCGCTCGACACGCTTACCGTGCGGGTAGGCTCCCTCATTGAGGAAGCTGGCTGCGAAGCAGACTGAAGGAGTAAAAATCTACTCTTTATAATAGCATATTTTTAGTGGCTTGTACACTCCGAAATAGCCCGACTTCACGAGAAAATTCACTGCTTTGGCTGCTGCGAATTTGACGATTTCGACGGTATTTAGTAACAAATTAGAAACACGTTATCGAATTAGTAACACGCAAAGCGCAAAAACAGCCCCGAGGAACCGTCAGGCTCCCCGGGGCTGCTGCTATGTATTGAGTTTACTGTTTCCCTACAACATCCTTCGCCCTGTCAAAGCAGAACTGGATGACCCTGCCGATGGTCTCATCGGTGATCGCCCAGCTGAAGAGCCTGCCAAACTTGCTGGCGTCCAGCGCAGCGCGCAGCTTTGCCGCCACCCATGCTTTGCGTTCGGCACCGCGCTTGGTGCCCTGGATCTCATGCTCGGCGCGCTCGATCAGGTCAAGCACCAGCGGGCGGACGGTCGCGCCGTAGCCCAGCCGGATGGCACCGAGGACGTAAAAGGCAAAGCCGCCCAGCATCAGGACAAGGGCAAGCCAGCCGGGGACAACATTCAAGATATTAGTCAATACTGCTTCCATGGTCAGATCCCTTTCTCTCAGTTGATGATCGCGCTGATGCCGCGCTTGGCGACAAAATCGCGCTGCTTATGCTTTACCTCGGCCGCGTAGTCGAGGGCGGCGTGCATATCGCCGTTACAGTGTGCGTCCGGGATGCGCTGCACGGCTTTGGCGGTGGCTTCTCCCAGCGCGATTGCGGCGAGGGAGCTTTCGTACAGGTTCGTCTCGAACTCCTCACGGGCTTTCTCTGCGGCTTCCTGCCGTGCTTCCTGATGCTCGATGCGCCGCTTCAGCTGCCAGACGAGAAACCCCAGCACCGCCGTCGGAATGCCTGCGGCAGCAAGAATACTCGCCATTGGTCACACCCCCTTTACTTTACTCAGCCCGGCACGCCGGATGATCGCCGCGTAGTCCTTGTATGCGCGGGACAAGTCCACGTTGGTGCTCACCCCCGGCATCCTTGCCGTGCTGGTGTACTGCCACATGCCAAAGGGCCAGCCGGGAGTGGGCTTCTTCGTACGATATGCGGCCAGCCACACGTCGTAGGGCTTCAGCTCTGCACCGCCCATGTAGAGGAAGGTATTGCCGAACCAAAGGCCGGTGTAGAGCAGAGCGTACACGCCCCAGCTTTCCACCGTGCTCAGGCAGTGGGCCACAATGTCGGTCAGAGCGGACTTGCTCAGGGCCGCCTGAAGCGTGTCCTCGATGTCCACAGCCACCGGCAGCTGGAACGTCCTGCCGCCCAGCGCCTGCTTGAACAGGGCCAGCTCCTTGTCGGCCTGTGCCTTGGTGGTGGCCTTGAAGTAGCCATACACGCCCACCGGCAGCCCTACGCGGGTGCACTCGGCGTAGTTGCGGGCGAAATAGGGGTCGAGGTACGGCTTGCTGGCCTTGCCCGCACCGCTGTTGCCCATGGCGCGAATCATCACGCCGTCCACCTTACCGCTTGCCTTGACCTTTGCCCAGTCGATGACGCCCTGATGGCGGCTCACGTCCATGATGGTCTTTTCCATCGCTTACTCCTTTACTTCTCCAGCTCGGCCTTGATGGCTTCCAGATCGTCCGTGGTCAGGGACGGGTAGTCGGCGGCGATGTCTTCAAAGACTTCACCGGCGGCAATGCGGATTTTGAAAGCGCGGGTCATAATGCGAAGTTTGAGTGCGTTCAGGGTTTTCATAAAAATCAGCCTCCAATAAAATCAGCCATCATCAAAATAATATCGTCGTTTGCGGTTTCCAGCACGTCCACGCGCTCCGGCAGCTTCTCCCGGGCTTCGGCCTTCTTGCGTGCTTCTTCCTGCGCGGCCAGCTCTTCGGCGGTGTAGCGGATGTACTTCTGGATGGGCACCTGTTCGGTCCATGCGGCCTGCGCAGGCACGCCCGGCACGTCGATGACCTTCCGCACATCCCTGCCGCCGGGATACTCCGTTACGGTCTCGTAGTGGCTCACTTCCTCCACGCCTTCCACGGCGGGGTGCTCCACTGGCT
>NZ_WKZG01000020.1:0-50361 GCF_009679665.1 Faecalibacterium sp. BIOML-A4
CTACATAGCGGTGTGTGGTGCATCTGTGGGCTGCGGCCATTGTCGTTTTCAAACTTCCAGTCCAGCATTGCCGGGTCAGAAAATCCCTCTGTTTTCAGCCGCCGTACACGGTCAAGGTGCTTTTGCTGGCTGATAAGGGCTTCCTGCTTTACCCTCTCGGTGCGCTGGCAGCTGCATTCGATTGGGTGCTTGTTCTTGCCCATCAGGGCAATGCCTTTTGCGAAGAACGCTTCCCTTGGCGTATGACATTTTCCGCAGTACAGCAATCCATCCATGCCATAATAATCTTCGACATTTTCGGGAATACTGGAAACGGACTGTTCTAAAATTTTCTCGATCGTCTTTATAGGCTTTCTCCTTCCTTGAAGGTGTAGTCCGGGATGCCCGGTTTCGATTTTTGTTCTGCTTTCTGCCGTTTTGCCCAGATGCGCAAGGTGGCAGCATGGTCGGCATACTTCTTACCTGTGGACTGGATATAAGCCGAAAGTTGCTCGATCAGGCTGTCCAGCCCGGAAAAGTCAGCCTTGAGCTGGTTGTACTCTTTTTCCGTCAGATCCTCCGGCGGTAAAACCCGTTTCCTCATACGATTCTTTCAAATAATCCTGATTGTTCTGCTCCCATTCTTCGTTTGTCATATACATGGAAATGACCCTCCTTTCACTGGCGTTACAGAAAAACAATGTGGTCAATTTGACCACATTGTTTTCTGGTAACTGAGGAATCAACGTTTAGCCGTTCTCCCCGCATGGCTTTCCTGCCCCCCTTCCGGCGGCGTTTTCCGGCTCTCCTTTGCGGGGTCATCGCCGGGTATCCCATGCAGACGGTCTTTCGATTTTCAAGGTACGGTGCTGAATTTGGCAATAAAAAATCGCCACACAACAACCTGAACCTGACCATCCCTTCTGGGATGGCCTTGGTTCGGGTTTGCTATGTAGCGATAAGAAAGTTAAAAACTTGCTCCGGCCCCTTCGGGAGCCGAGCTGGAACTCTAAGTAAATATGTTATATTAAATTGTTGGAATAGGTTACCACAAAAATCGAGCCATGTCAACGTGAACTTGTCGGGACAAGGCCCCTCCATCTTGCTACGCAAGACCGTTCTGTCGCTTAAAAGCCCCACTGGGGCTTTCATTGCTCCGCTGCGCTTCGCAAACGCGAACTTTTGAGAACACGCTGATTTCGGCAGCTTGCAAGAAAACACAAGGAAAACTTTGGCAAAAAGAGAGAGGGCCGGACGGTGCCAGCCCTCTTGACAGAATTATGAGATGCTCAAAAACTTCTGCTGCTTTTATTACGGTTTTCAAAAATAGCGCCGAACAGAACGGCATATTTACGATATGCAGTTTGCGCATACTACTGCGGTGGGAAAATAGAATCAGGCAAAAGGATAAAGTGTCGGCAGGAAAAATACGGACACGACAATGAGGATGAGCGCCAGCGGGGTACCACACTTGAGATAATCCTTCAAGGTGTATCCGCCCGGCTCGATGATCATGATCTGGCAGGGAGCTGCCATGGGGGTCATGATGGACACACAGCTGGCTGTGATCACGCCGACCACGGCAGCACGGGGGTCTACGCCCATGCGGATACAGGCGGAAGTGACCAGTGGGATGAAGATGGTCAGGGTAGCCAGATTGGACATGACCTGTGTCAGAATGAAGGGAACAAGGAAGAACACCAGCATAATGATGTACGGATTGGTGGTATCGCCCAGCAGGCGGATCATCCAGTCTGCCACCACATCGCCTGCACCGGTGGTCTGGATGGCGTCCGACAGAGCCAGCACACCGGCAAACAGGAAAATGGTCGGCTGGTGGATGGAGTTGAGAGCTTCCTTCTCGGTCAGCACACCCGTCAGCACCAGAGCGGCAGCGCCGATGCAGGAAGTGAGATACATCTTGACACCAATGACATTTTCCAGCAGCATCATTGCAATGGAGACCAGAACGATCAGGACAGCCAGTTTGCGCTTGAAGGGGCTGAGTTTTTCGCTCTCAGAAGCCGTATGGGCTGCATCTGAAAACTGCTCGTTGGGAATATCCGGCATCAGCTTATAGCCAACAAAGGTCATGTACAGGATGGCAATGGTCAGCATCGGGATGCGCGCAATGGTGAAATCCCAGATGTGCAGCGGCATCGGTGCGCCGGCCTGCATCATGACATCGTTCCATGCCATGTTGGAAGCACCCTGACCGAGAAAGGTCATCTGGGTGGCAATGTTGGCACAGGCCATAGAAGGATACAGCAGCTTGCTGCGGCTCACGCCAATGTCGTTCGCAATGCCTACCAGCAGAGGGATCATGATAGCGGCAGTTGCGGTGGCACTGGTGATGGCGCCCAGAAACGCACCTGCCACGCAGGAAAGAAAGATCAGCATCCGCATATTGTCCTTGTAGCGGATGACCAGACTCTGGGCTTTGTCAATCAGGGGCGTTTTGGTCAGCCCTGCACCGATGACGAACATGGCTACAAACATGACCACGTTCGTGTTGATGAAGCCGCCAAAGGCCTCGGCAGGGGTCTTGATGCCGGTGAGGATCAGCGCCAGAATGATGCCGGTAGAAATGACCGAGAACGGGACTTTACCGGATACAAAGGCGATGATCGTTACAAGCAGGATGACCAGTGTGATCTCCAATGGGCTCATTTGGGTTGTCCTCCTGTGGATTACTTCCACCTTGCAGATGCAAAGCAGTGGCAAAGGTGTGTAGAACAAAAAGAACGGTCAAGATCTTCTTTGTCTGCATTTTTTTCGTGCACATATTTGACCGCAAATAGCAACACCCAGGATGCTGATATGGCAGACAGCATCCGGGGTGTTTTGCGGAGAAGCAGAATAAACAGGGTAATGAAGATAGGAGTAAATGATAAGAAGTCTGTTGGATCTGTGAAAGCAAATATGGTTGTTAGAATTAACGTGATAGTGAGTTCATTTTAGGAGAAGAAGCTTTTGATGGATGGTTGCTCTCCGCAGGGTATAGGCAACGCTGGCTTCGCAGTTGGATCTTATTTGATGAAGCCAACGTGCTTGCAAATTTCCTCGACGGCCTTATCCTTGCGCTGATTGAAGATGACCTTGTTCTCTTCGAACAGGTTGCGACCCTCAGCGTCGATGGAAACGATCAGGGGGCCAAACTCGTTAACGTGGCAGTGCCACAGAGTTTCCGGCATACCGAGGTCACGCCACTGGGCCTCGACGATCTCCTCCACTTCGGTGGCAGCCACAACGGCGTTACCGGCAGGGAAAACACAGTGGATGGCACCGAACTCCTTGCAGGCGCGCTCGGTGTTGGGGCCCATGCCGCCCTTGCCCACGATGACGCGGACACCGGACTTCTGCACGAACTCATACTCGAACTTCTCCATACGCATGGAGGTGGTGGGGCCCACAGACACCATCTCGAACTTGTCGTCCTCCAGAGGGCGAATGATGGGGCCGGCGTGGAAAATGGCAGCGTCCTTGACGTCCACAGGCAGCGGGCGGCCCTCTTCCACGAGGCGGCGGTGCGCCACGTCACGGCAGGTGGTCAGGTCGCCGTTCAGGTAAACGACATCACCGATATGGATGTCCTTCAGGTCTTCTGCGGAGACCGGAGTAGTAAGGATCTTCTTTCCGTCTTTAATGGTCAGCATTACAAAGTCACCCCCGAATGAGTATCAATGGTGTAGTTCAGATCTTTATCAAAAATGATGTGGCCGCGGCGATGGCTCCAGCAGCCCACGTTGACGGCAACGCCAATGGCAGAAGGATGGCGAGCAGTGTTCTCAATGTGCACGCCCATGACGGAGTACTTGCCGCCCATGCCCTGAGGACCAAGGCCGATGGAGTTGATGCCGTCCTCCAGCAACTTCTCCATATAGGCTGCGCGCTCGTTCTCGTTGTGGCTGCCCAGAGGACGCATCAGAGCCTTCTTGGACAGCAGAGCGGCGGTCTCAACAGAGGTGGCAACGCCCACGCCCACCAGCAGCGGAGGGCAGGCATTGATGCCGTAGCTGGTCATGACATCCATGACGAACTTGGTCACACCTTCGTAACCTGCACCGGGCATCAGAACCATGGCCTTGCCCGGCAGGGTGCAGCCGCCGCCTGCCATATAAGCGTAGATTTCACACTTGTCGCTGTTCGGGATGATATCCCACCACACGGTGGGAGTGCCCTTGCCCACGTTCAAACCGGTGTTGAACTCATCGAAGGTCTCAACACTGTTGTGGCGCAGAGGTGCTTCAAAGGTAGACTTGACCACAGCCTCCTTCAGCAGACCCTCCACCTCACCGATGAGGGGGAAGTCCACGCCGCACTTTACCCAGAACTGCAGCACACCGGTGTCTTGGCAGCTGGGGCGGTTCAGCTCCTTGGCCAGCTTCTGGTTGCGCTTCATGGTCTCGTAGATGACCTTGGACAGAGGAGCATCCTCCTGTGCGCCCAGCTCATCCAGCTTTTTGATGATGTCGTCCGGCAGCACCTTGGCGATATGGCTCACAAAGTTTGCCATATAGGTCGTCATCTGCTGCACCTGTTCCTGTTTGTTCATTCCATTTCCTCCTTGAATGATTTGGCTTTGGTACATTTGTGTGTTTGCTTCACTTATTCAACGCTCTGCCCGTATTACTGCGGGAAGAACGGAAATGCGATGGGAAGGATCACCATGCTGACAACCGTTGCGATGAGGATGAGGGGCAGGCCAGCCTTGGCATAATCCTTGAAGGTGTAACCGCCGGCGGAAACCACCATGGTGTTGGCGGGCATACCGATGGGCGTTGCGTAAGCGCAGGAGCCGCCGATGACACAAGCCATCAGGACTGCGCGGGGGTCGGCACCCATGCCCTGTGCGATGCTCAGGCAGATGGGAACCATCAGGGCGGTAGTAGCAGTGTTGGACATGAAGTTGGTCATGACGCAGCAGAGCAGAAAGACCACCAGAGTCAGGACGTAGGGAGAGGGATTCTCGCCCAGAGCACCAATGACGATGTTCGCAATCTCTGCGCCTGCCCCGGTCTTATCCAGTGCAGAGGCCAGAGACAGCGTACCACCGAAGAGGAAGATGGTCTTGAGGTCGATGGACTTCAGGGCATCTTTCTCGGAGATGACACCGGTGAGAATCAGAGCCAGCGCACCGATACAGCCGATGATGTTGAGCTTGATGCCGATCTGCTTTTCAAAAATCATGCCCAGCAGGGTGAGCACGAGGATGACAAGGGAGAGCACCTGTTTCCACTTGGGAACATTGCTGAAGTCCTGCTCGCCGCTGAAGGAGTCATCATCGGAGACGGGATGGTTGGGCAGCAGCTTCATGCCAAGGGTGGCGTAGAAGAGGATGCCGACGGCGAGGATGGGCAGGCCCACGATGGCGTACTCGAAGAAGCCGAAGGACATCCCGATCTCACCCAGAGCGCTCTGGGCGATGAGGTTGCCCGGTGCGCCGATGAGGGAAAGGTTGCCGCCCATGGCCGCTGCAAATACCAGCGGCATCAGCAGCTTGGAGCGGGCATAGCCGGACTTTGCCGCAATGCCGATGACCACGGGGATCAGGACGGCGGCGGTGCCGGTGTTGGAAAGGAAGCCGCTCATCAGGCCAACGATGACCATGATGGCCACGATGAGGCTGCGCTCAGATTTGGCAAAGTGGGTAACAATGCCACCGATCTTGTTGGCCATGCCTGTTTCAAACAGTGCACCGCCGACAATGAACATGGCGACGAACAGGATGACGTTGCTGTCGATGAAGCCTGCAAAAGCAGTCTTGATGTCCAGCACGCCGGTGACGACCAGACCGATACAGACGATCATGGACGTTACGCCGAGGGGGATCTTCTCAAACACGAACATGACGACCGCGAAGAGAAGAAAGAGTAGGGTGATAGTTGCTGCTGACATACCGGGGAATCCTCCTTTAATGAAATATAATGTATCCATTTTTATCAGAGCAAAACAGCCCTGACTTTCGGAACGCCCCAGCTGCACCTCGTTGTGCAGAGTCTTTGCCGCCGTGCTGTGCCCTCACAGCCCTTTTTCGTTCTGGAAGAATCTGCCCGGAACCTTAGAATTCCGGGAATCTCGGCAGCGTCTTTTTTAAATCTTTATATTTAATCTGTGATA
Organism: Faecalibacterium sp. BIOML-A4; assembly: GCF_009679665.1. Taxonomy (NCBI): domain Bacteria; kingdom Bacillati; phylum Bacillota; class Clostridia; order Eubacteriales; family Oscillospiraceae; genus Faecalibacterium; species Faecalibacterium sp. BIOML-A4. Next base: position 6,100 of record NZ_WKZG01000020.1, read on the forward strand.
ATGTATCCACTTGACGACACGAGAATACACCCGAAACAGAGATTTGTCAATCCCTTTTTTCGAGTTTTGTCGCATTGCACGGATTATGTACCAATTTTTGTGCACGCCAGACAAACAGTAGGATACAAGAAAATCTCCCTCCGCCGCCTTCTGCAAAAAACGTGCGATCTCCATCTGCTTTGGAGATCGCACGTTTTTTCCTTCTTTTATTCCAGCCGCTTTTTGAAATACCCCTCGGCACAGTAAATGGCACCACAGGGATTATGCGCCAGAACACGATCCTTGGCCACCAGCGTTGTGACCATGGCGTCCGAATACTTATAAAACATCGAGTCGTGTCCCACACAAAGTCCGACCTCAATGTTGAAATCGGTGTGCTGTTCGTTCAGAAGCTTTGCCTGTGCGATGGGGTTGCACATGGCCTCAAATTCGCCGGGGTGGATCTTGACCTCTTCCGGGATGCCCACTTCTTCTTTGGAGATGCCGCCGGTCTTGCAGATGACCGACACCACCTCAAACCCCTGCGCACGGAGCAGGTCGGCCACGATGCGGGCTTCCTTCCGCAGACCTTTGCAGAATGCAAGACCCAGCTTGTGGTAGCCCATCCGCTTGCAGAACTCCACCGTCTCCTTCAGGCGGGGCCATTGACAGTAGCCAAGCCCCTCAATGGCCGAACAGTTGACGTAGAAATCGTGATTCTCAGGCAAATCATAGCCGGCGCGGGCGGCCTCCATCACCGAAGCATTCCGCATAGGGCAGTTTTTGGGCATCTTTTCCGGCTCGTTGTTGGCGCAGGCCAGAACCGTACAGTTCGCACAGGTATACACTGTCTTGTCCTCCTTGATCTTATAAATAATAGGTCAGCGCATCGTCCATGCTGCGCAGGATGTGCTTTTCCATTTCAGCCCGTGCGGCCATCGCATCCCGTGCTTCCAGCGCTGCATAGATCTTTTTATGCTCGCTCTGGGAGTTGAGGGCATAGTCCAACTCGCTCATCTCCACGCCAATGGACAGGCCGTTCCACAGCTCCGAGAGAAGATTGCGCATTTTTTCATTGCCGGAAGCTTCCCAGATCTCAAAATGGAAGGACTGGTTGTAGTCAGTATAATTTCCGGCCTGCTGAAGAGAAAGAGCCTCCTCAGCAGTATCCACGCAGTTTTTGATCTTGGACAGGTCAGCGTTGTTCTGGCAGCAGAGCATACAGGCGGTGCCTTCCAAGGCAGCGCGCAGCTGGTAGTGCTCCCGAATCGTTTTTTCCGTTACGCCCAGCACAATGGCGCACTTGTTCTGCTTGACTTCCAGCAGACCGTCACGGGCAAGAATCTGAAAGGCCTCCCGCACCGGCGTGACCGACACGCCGAGTTCCTGTGCGGTGTTTTCCAGCGTGAGTTCTGCGCCCTCCGGGATGCTTTTTGAGATAATGGCTTTCCGCAAAGCGGAAGCTACCCGCTCGCGGGCAGGCAGCAGCTTAATGGGTTTCAGTCCCAGCATATTGACTCCTTATCGTTAAAATCAGATGCAGCAGTTCTTCTTCATAGGCGTTCCATGCCTCCAGCACATCAGGGGAGCCCTGACGGTCCAGCATCAGCAGGCGGGCAAGCCGGTCGTTCACCGGCGTAGGACGTGCGCTCACGGCAAAGGCAATGTAGGTCTCCTGGATGCTCTCCAGCAGCTTGCGGTGCAGCGGATAGGACAGGACGGTCCGCAGAGTACGGTGCTGCAGCATCTCGCCGCCTGCCAACATCGCATCCTGCGGCAGCGCACGCATAGCCTGCCGTTCCAACTGAGCCCCCAATGCCAAAATTTGGCGCAGTGTCTCTTCGGTCAAATCTGCCGCTTTTATCCGATTGTTGGGCAGGCGGATGATAAGACCCTGATATTCAAGGATCATCAAGGCCTCCCGCACCGGCATCCGAGAGACACCGAGACTCTCTGCCAGTTCGTTCTGGGTCATTTCAGTGCCCGCCGGGATCTGCCCAGATAAAATGGCCTGCTGCAGGGCTTCCACTACACCGCCGTTTTTCTTCTGGATGCCGATATATTCCATAGAGTCCTCCGTGCAAATGTCTTTTTTATATTGTATCCAATTTTACAATAAAAAGCAAGACTTCCTTTATGACAAACAAAAATACCCGGCAGATTCTTTATGAAAAATCTGCCGGATATAGACCGGGTGCCCTTGGGGCGTTCCATTCTGAAAAATTGCAGGGCAAATGCAAGCTGTGTTAACTGTTATGTAACCTTGTCAATCAATCTTCCATTCTTCCATGGTCACAGCCAAGTGACAGGTAGTGCTCAATCTCCCCACCCAGCACCATCTGTGCATACTCCAAAGGCTTATGGTAGAGCAGCCAGTCAAGTTCTGCCCGCTGTGCCGGGGTGTTGCCGTAATCGTCCTCCACGGCGATGCAGTCGATGGCAAGAGTGATGCCATCCTCGAACCGGGCTTCCACCCGGTTGGTGTCCATGGTGTAGCGGCAGGAAAGCAGTTTGTTCATAGGGAACTTCTTTCTATATAAAGTAGTGTCTGTTCGATTGTCCAAATCTCTGCCATGAATCATAGTTGTGAATGTACATTTGATACTTGGTCTAAACAGGCAAGATTTCAGCTGCTGTTTTGGGCTCGAACCTGACCGGTTTCCCGGCTTTGCATAAAAATCCGATCCCTGTTTTAAGAGGCTGATTTTGGCTCTGCACATTTTTGCACACCGGAACGGCTGGATAACGGATGCAAGATGGAATGACAGGTGCAAAGAATGCAGCAGATGCAAAATACAAATTTACGGTGAAACGATAAAAATGACGAATTTACGCAATTCTGAAAATTGACGATTGTTGCACGTTGGTTTCTCTTAATCAGTGGGCCCAGGGTTCGAGTCCCTGGAGGTGCACCACAACAACAAAATCCGAACTTTTTTCCAATAGGAGAAGGGTTCGGATTTTTTGTATTCTATGGGAGAAAAATTTCCATTGACTGTACCGGGGTCGAGGATGCACTGGATGTGACCATGGCGCAGCAGACGGAACTGGACTACCTTATCTACAATGACCCACTGGGCTATGCGGATTTGATTCTGAACGGCGACCCGAAGGAATATTTGAAGAATGTGTCCGGTAGTCGTACACTAAAAGATTAAAAAGTAATTGTCTGTCGAACAAAAATATTCGGCAGACAATTTTTTTCATAGATTTAGAAGTACTGTCAGTTCCAACCATACAAAAACGTTGGGTTCAACAGGTGAATCTTTGCACCGGAAAAATCAAGAATCCTCTCATCGCGCATCCGGCACAGCTCACGGGAAAGAGCACTGCGGTCCACACAGAGGAAATCTGCCAGTTCTGTCCGGGTGTAGGGCAGACTGTAACAGCCTTTTTCATCGGGTGTCAAGGTTTGAAGATAAATCTTCAGACGATCTCGAAGCCGTTTTTGTGCTAAAATACGCACTTTGGTGTTAAAAAAGAGAAGCTGCTGCGCCATATCCTGCATAAGATTTGCTGTGACTTGCATCCGGCAGGGACAGGTCAGCGTCTTCTGTGACATCAATGCGCTGAAATCCAGCTGCATTACGGTACAGTCCGAACTGGCACGCAGACAGACCGGACTTGCCGTCCAGCCAGTACAGGCCAGTTCTGCACCAAATACTTCTCCGGGACAAAAACGGCAGATGCTGATTTGATTGCCATTTTCATCATAAAAAAATTCTTCCATCGTGCCATCCAGCAGAACACCCGTATTGTGGCTCTGCTCACCCAGCTCGACGATGTGCGCACCACGAGGATACCCAACGTAGTGTTGTAGACCCGGCCGCTCTTCACGGCAGTCAGGGTGGAGAAGTCAGCACCGTCCACATTCCCGCTCAGCACGTCCTCGGTGCGCAGGGGCTGCAGGCCGGGACCATCCAAGAAAAGAATATCGGGATCCCAGCTATAAATCTGCTCCATGCTGGCCTGTGCAAAGCCAGTGGCTTCCAGTGCCTTGTCTGTTACGCCCAGACGCTTCATCCAGTAGGTGCCAAAGGTGCCCTGGCCGGATACCTGCGGCACACCGTCTGCATACTTCCACAGAATCAGCGCACTGGGGCGATCCGTTTGAGGAATTTCCGCAATACGGGCTTCCACATCGGTCACGATCTCATCACCGGCAGCAACAAAGGCGTCGGTCTTGCCCGGTTCGTTGAAGATCTGCTCCAGCAGCTTCAGCCACTCTTCGTAACGTTCAATGGGATCAGCTTCCGTAGATGCGCCCACGGTAGCGAAACCGATGGAGGGGATTCCGCTGGCCTTCAGGATTTCGGCATGGGAGGAGTTGCCAGCATTGTACAGGATAACATCAGGGTTCAGCTTCATGATCTCCTCGATGTTCAGGTCGCTCTGAGCATAGACCGTATCGCTGGACTCCAGAAGCTCCGGGGCGATATTCTTCAATACAGTGTCAGAAATGACCGACTTGAAAGAGCCGCAGTAACCCACGATGTAGGGAGCACTGCCCTCAAAATAAGCCATGTAGGTGGACAGGATTGGAATCTGGTCGATGACGACACGGGTGACCTTATTAGGCACTTCTACTTCGTTGCCGCCGTGGTCTACGACGGTATGGGTACCGGTCTCATCCATAGATGCGGCAGAGGAAGTTGCTTCGCTGGATACAGCGGAAGAAGCCACAGAAGAAGCCGTGCTGCTGGAAGAAGAACCGCAGGCGGCCAGAACACCGGCTGCACTTACAGCAGCCATGGCAGTGATAAACGAACGACGAGAAATTTTTTTCATGGAAAACTCCTTTGATAAATCAATGGTTCTTTGGTTGTGGAAGTTAGTTAGTGATAACCAACTGTAGAGCAGTTTATCAAATTCACTTTCCTTTGTCGGTTGCTATGGCAACGGCAGCGCAAATTTATGTGATGGTAAAAATAGCAACAAAAACAGGGTGCGCCCCTGAATAGGACGCACCCTGCCATCGCAATTCACGATTTGATTCGTTGATAACAACCGTGAATTGCATATCGTAAATCGGTCGTTGAGAATTGCGCTGTTTGTAAAACTTGCGATTAAGACCACAGACAACAGCGATATGTACAGCAGGGAGTTCCCCAACGGGAACGCTCTGTTTTTCTTCATATCTGCTCAGCTTTGCCGCCGGAGCCATGCTGTATGTGGTGGTGGAGGAACTGATTCCGGAAATGTCGCAGGGACAGCACTCCAACGTCGGCACGGTGTTTTTCGCGGTGGGCTTCAGCGTGATGATGGTGCTGGACGTGGCACTGGGGTGATGGTTGGGGGACGGAAGCGAAATCTTTTTCAAAATCTCCGAAAATGACTAAACTCCTTGACAGAGGAGACGGCAGGGCGTATTATTTTGGCAGAAGGACCGCTGAGAAGCGGCTTTTTATAAGACTGAAAGTTAGCTTTACCTAACTCACAACTCTGCCCTATACGAAGAAATATATCTCTTCTATTTACAGGTGGAAAATAAATAGAGAAGGAGCGTATCAGGATGAAGATCTACCATTTTGGTGCAGAGGATGCCCCGGTGCTGTTGCTGCTGCCGGGCACCTGTTGCCATTGGAAAAGCAATTTCGGGGCGGTGATCCCGCTTCTGGCTGACAGCTTCCGGGTGCTGTGCGTCAGCTACGATGGCTTTGATGAGACTGAACAGACCGAATTTCCCACCATGCTGGAGGAGACCGAAAAGATCGAGGCCTACCTCAAGACCCACTGCGGCGGTCGCATCCGGGCGGCCTACGGCTGCTCTCTGGGCGGCTCATTTGTGGGGCTGCTGGCGGCACGGCAGAACATCCACATGGACTGTGGCATTCTGGGCAGCTCTGATTTGGATCAGGCGTCGCCGCTGACGGCAAGCTTGCAGACGGATTTTCTGCTGCCATTGATCTACCCTGTGGTGCGGGATGGAAAGATTAAGGCGAAATTTCTCCAAAAGCGTCTGGACAAGTGTGCTAAAGAGTCGGGGGATTATGTCAAGGCTTTTCTGAAAATGTTTGGCGATGCCCGCCCTTATGTGACCATGCAGAGCTGCAAAAACCAGTTCTACTCCGATCTTATCACTCCGCTGCCGGATAAGATCCATGTGCCCGGTACCGAGATCCATATCTTTTACGCCCTGAAGATGGGCAAAAAATACCGTGCCCGGTATCAGCAGCATTTTGCACATCCTGTTCTCCATGAGCAGAACTTGCAGCACGAGGAATTGCTGGCCTGTCACCCGGAGCAGTGGGCGCATCTGGTAAAAAGCATTGCATTGTGAACGGTAAAACGTATCTGGAGCAAGCAGGATTTTGTAAGATCCAGAACCACAAAAATAAAAAGGGCTGGCTGTGCATCACAGCACAGAAATGAGGTGCGATCATGTCGAAAAAGGCAACGGAATTTCAAAGAAAAGCAATGAGCTGGATGTACCGGGGCAAGGAGATCTTCAAGCCATTGAACACCGGCTGGATCGACAAGAATGTTGCCTGCGTGCGCGAATGGGTGGCGAACATCTTCTTCTACCGCAAAGGCGATACGACCATTATGGTCGATGCGGGATATAACTACGACCGCCTTGCCGAAAAAATGGGCTGGCTTGGGATTGATCCGAAGTCGATACATCATATCCTTATCACCCATCAGGACACCGACCATGTGGGTACGGTGGAAGCAGACAGTCCGGGGCTGTTCCGAAATGCGAATCTGTACATCGGTGAGATCGAGAACCGGTATCTGATCGGAGAAGCACGCCGCAGGGTCATTTACCACCTTTACAAGCTGCCGCAGGCGACGATCAACAATGAAAAAGTGCTGCTGCACGATGGGCAGGTACTTGACATTGACGGCGTCAGGATCGAGTGTTTTCTGGTTCCCGGTCATACATGGGGACATATGGTCTACCTCATTGACGATAAGTACCTTTTTACCGGCGACACGCTGTGGTTTGGCGCGGACGGCGGCTACAGCTTCATTTCCTCACTGGCGGAGGACAATGAGCTGGCTGTGCAGTCACTGGCGGAGCTGGAGCGGAAACTGCGCGCACGTGGGCTGCATCCATATTTCATCACCGGTCACACGGGATGGACGGACAATTTTGCCTTTGCGTTTGCCCACAAAGACAAGAGCTGTTCACCATTCAAAAAACGAGTACACGACCCATCGGCACCCTATGATGCCTACGACGAATCGGACGACACCGAAGAAAATGCAAAGAGCGGTTTTCTGAAAGGCGTGGGAAGATGAAGGACAGTGAATTACAAATTGACCGTAGCTGCCATGTGCTATATTCCAAACCCTGCAAAAAGGAAATTCTGGCGAAAATCACTCTGCACTATCCGGAGGTGGAGCGCGAGGCGGTCTGGGAGCAGGTGCAGCTGAGATACGCAGAGCTTCTTTCTAAGTGGCGCACCGACCTCGGCGGTAAAAAGAATTTTCACAACGGCGTAGGCGGCACCTACGACTGCATCGCCATCATGTGCTTTTACGATGTGTGCCGGGATGTGGTCACATTCCGCGAAATGGAAGAGATAGAAGAAAATCTGATCCTGCCGTCCTTCTGGAAGCTGCGATTCGTTGACATCAACAAGCCGTTCTGGAAGAAACTGATGCACATAGCGTTCCTTCGGGCAAAAGCGGGCTGTGACAAGTGGCACGATTATGAAATGACGGTGGCTCCTTACGAAAAGAACAAGCCCATCTATTATGAATTTACGGCGTGTCCGGCGGCGGAATTTGCCAAGCGGTTCGGATTTGCGGACATTATGCCCGCCCTGTGCAATGTGGACTATGCGTCCATGGAACTGCTCCATGCCAAGCTCGTGCGGACGACCACCTGCGTGGACGGCTGCCGATGCGACTATACCATCTGCGGCGACAAGGATCCGTACTTAAAGGAGCATCCAGAATACCGGGATGAAAACGGATACAGGAGGAACAGGGAATGCTCTTACAGGTGATTCTGGAAGGTCTTGGGTTGGGAGTTCTGCTGGTTCTGATCTGCGCTGCGGGCATCCGTAAGGGGCTGTTGGGATGGTGCATCTTTACAGCCCAGCGGTGCAGCAGCGGTGCGTAAAACTGGGGCTTACAAGCCCGGAACGCATCCGACGCAACAGCCTGCTGTTCAAAGCAGTCTGCATTCCCGGCTATGTGCTGGTCTGTGTCTATGGGATAAACGGTGCAAAGGGCTTTGTTCAGGGTTTCTGGCAGTTACTCGTCATCTTGTCCGTTATGAATCTCATGGACCGCCTGTTGGTTGACAGCTATTGGGTGGGGCACACGAACGCATGGACGATCCCCGGAACGGAGGATCTGAAGCCCTACATTACTGCAAAAGACAAGCAGAAAAAGTGGCTGTTCGGTACGGTAGGTATGGCAGCCATAGCGGCGGTACTTGCGAGAATTATGATGCTTCTTATGGAAAGCTGAGGCGATATCAATGATGTTTCAAACTTATGGCAACAGGAATCATCCTGCGGTGCTGTTCTTTCATGCTATGGGTGTGACGGGGGAGAGCAGCGAACCGGTTGCAAACTATTTACAGGATCGGTATTTCTGCATTTTACCTACCTCCACCGTGTACTGCAAAGGGCAGAAATATGTCAGCAAGGCGGACGAGGTTCGTCAGGTGGAAGAATACCTGAAATCGCAGGGGGTGGAACGCCTTGAACTGGTTGTGGCTTCTTCGATCGGTGCTGACCTTGCCATGGCGTTTTTGACAGGCACGAAGCTGCCCATCGGACATGTTTTCTTTGACGGCGGGCAGTTTGCACAAATCGGAAAAGGTACGCGCCGCATGATGACACCGTTTCTGTATCTGGCCATCAAGAGCCTGTACTGGTCAAAGGGCGGCACATTGAAAAAGATACTGTGGTGTGACGATAATTCCATAAAGCCGTATTTTATAGCCGCAGGGAAAAATCTGACCTACACAAATTTGCGGCGACAGATTCTGGACAGCCTGGAGGATAAACCCTTTCCAGCACTTTCCGAAGAACTGCAAAAGCATCTCTATTTCGAGTTTGGCAGCATAGAAGATCATTTCAAATACCGTCAAGCGGTGATAGAAGCCTATCCCTGTGGCAATTACCCCGTATTTGAGGGATACGATCACATGCAATATCAGATTCGTGATCCGAAGGGCTTTGCTGAAATGCTGGCATTTATCGCTGAGCAGGACGGTATGCCGAAGCTGCCGTTTATCAGAAAGTGAGAGGACCCGATATGAAATACAAAATCGAGAAAAACACCGTGCAGGAGACGCTGATCCTCCCACTGTATTCCCGGAAGTTGTGTACCGAACTGTACCCAAACCTTTATCGGGACGAAACAGCGGTTCAGCTGCTCGACCAGATCGACTACGATTTTTCGCAGGCAGAGGAAAACTCCCGCAGCCTGATGCAGCGGTTCGGTGCACTGGAGGTCGCCATGCGGCAGAATGACCTTGCCTTTGAGGTGCAGGCATACCTGAAAACGCACCCCTGTGCGGCGGTAGTCAATCTGGGCTGCGGGCTGGATAACACCGGCAGAGCCTGCGACAACGGCAGATGCAAGAGCTACAATCTGGACTTCCCGGATGTGATCGCCTTGCGGCAGCAGCTGCTGCCCGCCGGGGAGCGGGAGCAAAACATCCCCTGCGACCTAAAAGACCCCGCATGGTTTGACAAGATCGATGCCTCCGGCGGGGCGGTGTTCTTTGCCTCCGGGGTGTTCTATTACTTCCTGACGGAGCAGGTCAAGGCGCTGGTGCAGGGGATGGCAGATGCTTTTCCCGGCGGGGTGCTGGTGTTCGATGCCGCCAACCGCACGGCGGTAAAGATGATCGCCAAAACGTGGCTCAGGACGGCGAAAATCAAGGATGTGGGAGCATATTTCGCGGTTTCGGATGCGAAAAGCGAGCTTTCCCCATGGGACAGCCGTTTGCAAGTATCCAGCAGGGGCTATATGATGGGCTACAACGACCTGAAAGACCCTTCCGTCAGCGGCTTTTTCCGATTTCTCGCCAAGATCGGGGACAACGGGATGAAAATGCAGATCGTGAAGATCGGATTTGGAGACAGACAATGAAATATGCCGGAATGCCCTTTGGAATGTGGGTGCTGTTTTCAGGCTCCTTTCAAAAGCAGCTGACCGCTGTGCTGGGCTATGATGCAGCCACCGCAAAAGCCATCACGAAAAAGGCAAAGCCGCAATACCGGCAGATCATCCGCAGGCTGCCGGAGTTTGAAAAAGCGGACCGCTTCAAGATGAACATCGTCAACTGCGCAATGCTCGGCGCGTTCATCCTCTCCATGCCGCAACGTCCGGAGGTGGACAGGCTGACGGATTACTACGCAAAGTCCATGATGACAAAGCCCATGCAGTGGTTCTGCCGCAAGAGCGGAAAAAGCAAGTTTACCCCAAAGGATATTGCCGCCATGAAGGCCACCGCTGCTCTGAAAGCCGCCGACCGCAACCCCTACTCGTGGAACATGGAATTTTACGAATACCCTGACGGCAGCGGCTACGAAGGACGCTTTACCAAGTGCGGCATCTGTGTGCTGATGAAGGAGCTGGGGCTGTATGACCTGACCCCTGCTTTGTGCCATCTGGACTACACCATGAGCGAAGCAGGCGGTGTGACAAATTTTGTGCGGCAGTATACCCTTGCTTCCGGCGGACCCTACTGCGACTGCGGGTACAAAAAGAAAGGGTAACGGACGATGAAGAGAAAGGAAACTTACCTTTCCCGTGATTTCCGGGAGACTGCGGCACAACGTTTTCCTGCGCAGGCAAAGCAGCTGAACGCCGCTTTTGATATGCGCCTGAATGCGCTGCTGGCTGAAAATGCAGATGCAAGCAAGGAAAAGCAATACCATCTCAAGCGGCAGATATTGCCGGGCATTTCGGCCTACGAGACCTTGCAGCGGGTCATGCCGAAAGAAGAAGCACTGCAAACCGTTCACGGCTATGTGGAGCACTTGGCGAGAACGAGCCACAAACAGCTTGCCGCCCTGCTGCACATACCGGGGCTTTACCGCCTTGTTCCCGGCGTTTTTGTCAAATCCACCCGGAGCGTTTTCGGCCCGGCGGCGGGCTTTGTCCCAAAAGAACTGCAGACCGGTAACGGCATCTGGCGTGTGGATATGATGAAGTGCCCCTATCACGACACCTGTGCGGACTACGGCTGTCCGGAGCTGTGCCGCTGCTTTTGCGACAGCGATGACATCAGCTACGCCGGGTTGCATCCGAAGCTGATCTGGGAGAGAAGCATGACGCTGGGGCGCGGAAATGACCGCTGCGATTTTTGCATGAAGGTCAGATAATAGCGGGGGGGGGCAGATTGGTATGGAAATCAAACGATTCGGCAATATAGAGGGAAAGACCATGATGCTGCTGCACGGAAATCTTATGTGCTGGCAGCAGTTTGAGGACTTGATCCCGCTGCTGGAAAGGAAATTCTGCGTGTATGCCGTCAGCTTCGATGGCTTTGATGGAACCGGTGAAACGACCTACACGACTGCCCGGGATCAGGCGGACAAGTTGGCCGCTTATATTGAAAAAGAGCTTGACGGACAGTTGGATCTGCTTTTTGCAGAGTCGCTGGGCTGCGGACCGGCTGTTTTTCTGAAGGCTTCCCCAACCGTTCAGATCGATCGGATGATCCTCAGCGGGCCGGAGTATCTGGATTTCGGAGTGCTGAATCGACTGATTTTGAAGGTCATGCCGCAAAAGCAATATCGAACGGCACACGAAAAGTACATGCCTGCATGGGCACTGCGCTTTATGGGGCAGACGGAGCAGGGAATGCAGACTATGCTCCGCCGTATCCCGGATCATATCAGTTTGGAATCCGTCCGGGCCACTTGGGAGGCAGGACTTTATCTCTATCGAACGGACTTTTTGGTACAGCCCGATGCAAAGGTCGCCTGTTGGTACGGAGAAAAAGAAGGGCACATGAAAAAGGCCATCCAGCGGCTGCGGACGGCATATCCGAGCCTGATCGTCCGCTGTTTCCCCGGTTTCGGCCATGGCGAGATCATCAATCATCCGGCACTGCTTGTGTCGGAGATGGAACGCTTTTGGCTATTATGATTACGAACAGGAAGCGAAGAAAATGAAGAAAGAAGAATCAAAGCAGTTCATCCGCTGGTGCATCGCGGCTGCGGTGTATGAGAAAAAGCACTCTGCGCACCTCGCAGGATGACAGCGATTGAAGATCAGAAACGGTTCGCAGATCTGTTCCGGAAACTGGATGCGGAGATTCACAATGTTCCGGGCGGTCATGTGGGCTTCATCGTTCAGGCGGAACGGTATCTTGATTTGATGGAAACATTTTTGCAGAGAAATGGAATTTGACAGTTCACGTCTGCGAATCAGTAAGAAAAAGCGAATCTTCAGGAAAAGAGAATGGCTATGTATAAATCACTTTTTGATCTTTCCCCGGAGCAAACTGCTTCTACGGCGATGCCCCGCACCGTCGTGTTCTCCAACGGAACGGGGAGCGGGAGTATGACCATCTGTCCACTGTTTTCGGGGGCAGAACTGTACTACAACGATATGCATCTTGTTTCCTTTGACGAGGCTCCCGCACCAGCGCGGAATGTGATCGAGATCAACCACTGCCGCGTGGGGCGTTACGAGTGCAGTTTTGGGGAAAATAGCTGCTGCTATCTGGCAGCAGGGGATTTTGCGGTGTGTGCAGCAGCGCGCAAGAAATCCTCCTCCTGCTTCCCATTGCGGCACTATCACGGCATTACCATTCTGCTGGATCTGGATGCAATCTCGCCGGAAATGCGGAAACAAATGGAATGGTACAGCGTAGACCTTGATGTCATACGGCGGCACATCTGCACGGAAAACCGCTGCTGTATCCTGCGGTCAGAACCGACCATTGCCCATATTTTTTCAGAGCTTTACACAGCGCATTCTGTGCCGGACACCGGCTATCTTCGGCTGAAAGTGCTGGAGTTGCTGCATATTCTGACCCGGCTGAAAAACAGGGAAGATGTGCAGCAGACAGAGTATTTCAATCAGCATCAGGTGGAGTGTGTGAAGCAGGCTGCGGCTCTTCTCACGCAGGAACTGACAGTTCGCCGTACAATCGAACAGCTTGCACAGGAGGTCGGCCTTTCGCCTACGGCATTAAAAAGCTGTTTCAAAGGCATTTACGGAAGCTCGGTCTATGCGTATCAGAAAGAGTACCGGCTGCAGCTGGCACAGAAGCTACTACTCGAAACCGATTGCACGGTTGCTGAAATCGCCCATCGGGTCGGGTACGAAAATCCGAATAAGTTTTCTTCTGCATTTCGGGAAGCAGCCGGCATGACGCCTACGGAGTATCGGAAGATGCGTCCGATTGGATAGATTCTGTCGATTTGGTTCTTGCACAGAAAGTCCGGTTCCAGTAAAATCAGTATCGTGATTAGTTGAAGCTAACGCCGATATTCTGATTTTGTGGAGGAAATTGATAATGCGTTTGATGAAAAGAATTCTGAGTGCAGCTGCTGTGCTAGCTCTGTCTGCTTCTCTTCTGGTTGGCTGCAGCAGCGGCACGGCGAGCTCTGTTCCCGTTTCTGCAAGTTCTGCCGCAGAAAGCACTGTTTCTTCCGTAGAAGAGACCGCCTCTTCTGCTGTGGATGAAAACGAAGCTGCCGCTGCACAGCTGCTGAACGACCTAACAGGCAGCTATCAGGAACTGTGGCCGGTGATTCTGGCGGACGAATATAAGCAGACATGGCTGGATGATTGTACCGCTCTCGTGGGCGAGGACAATGCCGAAGCTGCTTTTGAGAAGCTGTCCTCTATGGTGACAGGTGATGTTTACGGCGAAGATGCAGTCAAAGCGTATGCCAACGGCGGCGGAGCCTATTTCTGCGGCTTTACCAATAGCCTTGCGACCTTGACCTTCGATGGTGAAACTTCTACCATTTCCGGCACCGATAAGGACGGCAATGTGCTGTTCTCCCATGCCTATCACTATATTGGCATGGAGCCTGTGCGTGGGCTGTATGAGTTTGAAAGCGATGATGCCGATTCCGGCGAGTTCACCTACTTCTTCCTTGCGCCGGACACCAGTGCGGAAACTTACCATATTGAGTTCCGCTATGGTTCGGATGCAGAAGCTCTGAGCCAGTACGATGCAGGCGAATATGCTTACTGGCTGGCCTCCGGCATTTCCACCGACTGTGACCAGACGATGATCGACAACTGCATTGAGCTGTTCTGTACTGAAAATCTAGCAGGTTAATACGCAGAATGTGCTGTGGAGCAAAAACGCCACGGCACATTTTTGCATAAAAACTATTTGAAGGAGGTCTTTTCGTGAAAAAACAGTCCGATCTTTCCCGGTTGATGAGCTATGCCGGGAACTACCGATATTTCACCTACGTCTCGTGGGTACTGTCTGCGGTCAGTGCGCTGGTGGCGCTGGTGCCTTTTGTGTACATCTGGAAGATCCTGCGGGATGTGCTGAACGCTGCGCCGGACTATGCGCAGGCGGTGAACATCCCCCATTACGGCTGGATGGCAGTGTTGTTTGCGGTGCTGTCCTACCTCATTTACATTGCAGCGCTGATGTGCTCCCATCTGTCGGCGTTCCGGGTGGCGACCAATCTGCGGCTGGCGGTGTCGGAGCATCTGGCGGTGCTGCCGCTGGGCTTTGCCGAGACCTTCGGCAGCGGCAAGCTGCGCAAGATCATCCACGAGAGCACCGGAGCCGCCGAGACCTATTTGGCACACCAGCTGCCCGACCAGTACAACGCCATCGCCACCCCGGTGGGGCTGTTGGTGCTGCTGCTGGCATTTGACTGGCGGCTGGGGCTGCTGAGCCTTGCGCCGGTGGTGCTGGCTTTCCTCATTATGACGACCATGACCGGCAAGCGGATGGCTGAAAAAATGCGGCAGTACGGCAACGCCTTGGAGGCGATGTCCAATGAGGCCGTGGAGTACGTCCGGGGTATCCCGGTGGTCAAGACCTTCGGGCAGTCGGTATTTTCCTTCAAAAAGTTCAAGGCCACCATTGATGAGTATGAAAAGTGGGTCATCTCCTACACCAAAGACCTGCGCCTGCCCATGATGTTCTACACCGCCGCCGTCAACGGCGTGTTCGCCTTTTTGATCGCGGGCGGGCTGCTGTTCACGACCCACGGCGTCACCCCGGAGTTTCTGCTGAACCTGCTGTTCTATATCATCATTACGCCGGTGATCTCCCTGACTTTGACCCGCATGATGTACATGAGCGAGAGCAAGATGGTGGTAGCGGATGTGCTGGCACGCATCGACTCGGTGCTGGAGGCGGCGCCCATGCAGGTGCAGGCTGTTCCGCAGCACCCGAAGGATTCCTCTGTCACGCTGCAGGATGTGCATTTCAGCTACGACGGAAAAAACGAGGTCATAAAGGGCGTTTCGCTGGAGATTCAGCCGGGACAGACCGTGGCTTTTGTAGGTCCATCCGGCGGCGGAAAATCCACGCTGGCAAACCTTGTCTGCCGGTTCTTTGATGTGCAGAGCGGCAGCGTCCGGGTGGGCGGAGCGGATGTGCGGGACATCCCCAAGGAAGAGTTGATGGACACCATTTCCTTTGTGCTCCAGAACAGCCGCCTGCTCAAGGGCAGCATTCTGGACAACGTCCGTCTGGGTAGGCCGCAGGCCACCGAAGCCGAGGTGCTGGCAGCACTGAAAGCTGCACAGTGCATGGATATCGTGGAGAAGTTCCCGGAGGGCATCCATACGGTCATCGGCACCAAGGGCGTGTATCTTTCCGGCGGCGAGCAGCAACGCATCACCATTGCCCGTGCCATGCTGAAAAATGCGCCCATCCTGATCCTGGACGAGGCCACCGCCTTTGCCGACCCGGACAATGAAGCAAAAGTACAGGCCGCTTTTGCCCAGCTTGCCAAGGGCAAAACGGTGCTGATGATTGCACACCGCCTGTCCACCGTCGCCAACGCCGACTGCATCTATGTGGTGCGGGATGGGCAGATCGCAGAATCCGGCACAAAGGACGAGCTGTGTGCGCAGAATGGCCTGTTTGCCCGGATGTGGCAGGATTATCAGGCATCAGTGCAGTGGAAGGTCGCAAAGGAGGGGTAAGGAATGATCGAAAAAATTCAACACGCAACGGCCAGCTCCCCGGAGGGCGCAAAGGGGCTGGTAAAGGGCGTTTTGGCCTGTGCGTTCCAGAACATGGCGTTCATGCTGCCCACCGGGCTGCTGTATCTTCTGGTAAAAGACCTGCTGGAAGGCTCTACGAGCGGGAGAAGCACCTTTTATCTGGTGGGATGCGTTGCCTGCTTTGTGCTGATTTTGCTGACCACATGGTTCCAGTATAACGGCACCTATTTTACCACCTATAAAGAGAGCGGCACCCGTCGCCTGACCCTTGCGGAGCGGCTGCGCAAGCTGCCCCTGTCCTTTTTCGGCAAGCGCGACCTTGCCGACCTGACCAGCACCATCATGGCAGACTGCGAGGTGTTGGAAAAGGACTGCTCCCACTTCATCCCCGGTCTGTTCGGTTCCCTCATCTCTACCGTGCTCATTGCCCTGAGCCTGTTCGCCTTTGACGGACGGATGGCACTGGCGGCGCTGTGGGTCATCCCGGTATCTGTTGCCATCGTGGTGGGCAGCTACTGGGTGCAGGACAAGGTGCAGGCCAAGACCATGGCGGCGAAAATGGCCTGTGCGGACGGCATTCAGGAGTACATCGAGACCCTCCGCGACCTGAAAGTCAGCAATGCGGAGCAACGTTATCTGTCCGGCCTTTCCGGAAAAATTCGGGCAGTGGAAAAGCAGTCCATCGTGGCAGAACTGACAACAGCGCTGTTTGTGTCCTCCGCCGGCATGGTGCTCAAGCTGGGTATTGCGTCGGTGGCGCTCACCGGTTCGGTGCTTCTGGTGCAGGGCAGCATCGACGTACTGACCCTGTTTCTGTTCCTGATGGCGGCATCCCGGATGTACGACCCCATGCAGGGGGCTTTGCAGAATCTGGCGGCGGTCATTGCCATGCGCACCAATGTAGGACGCATGAATGAGATTCTGGACGCTCCCCTGCAGACCGGCAGCGAACAGCTGACCAATCAGGGCTGCGATATCGTGTTCGACCATGTGGGCTTTGCCTATAACTCCGGCGAGACGGTTCTGCGGGACGTTTCTTTTACCGCAAAGCAGGGCGAGGTCACGGCACTGGTGGGCCCCTCCGGCGGCGGCAAAACTACCGTTTCCCGGCTGGCGGCACGGTTCTGGGATTACCAGAAGGGCAGCATCACCGTGGGCGGCATGGAGGTTTCCCAAATCGACCCGGAAAAGCTCATGAGCCTGTATTCCATCGTCTTTCAGGATGTGACCCTGTTTGACAACACGATTCTCGAAAACATCCGTCTGGGCCGCAAAGGTGCAACGGACGAAGAGGTTCTGGCGGCGGCAAAGCTGGCAAACTACGAGGAATTTGACGAAAAGCTGCCGGACAAGTGGAACACCAACATCGGCGAGAATGGCTGCGCTCTTTCCGGCGGCGAGCGTCAGCGCATTTCCATCGCCCGCGCCTTCCTGAAGGATGCGCCCATCATTCTGCTGGACGAAGCCACCGCCAGCTTGGATGTGGAGAACGAAACTGCCATTCAGGAGGCTCTATCCCGGCTCATAAAAAACAAAACCGTCCTCATCATCGCCCACAGGATGCGCACCGTAGCCGGTGCGGATCAGGTGGTGGTGCTGTCGGGCGGCATCGTGGCCGAGCAGGGCAGCCCGGCAGAGCTGTACGCCCGGAAGGGACTGTACACCCACATGGTGGATCTGCAGTCGGCAAGCCAGAACTGGACGATCTGAGAATGATGGCGGCTTTTATTGGAACAAAGAATTGTATTCGGTTAAAAAAACGGATAATCGCCCGCAGTTCCAGCAGATGATCAAGGACAGCGAACGTGGCATCTTTGATGACTGACCTGCGGGATTGGTTAAAGGTACACAACATCAAAAATTCAATGGGCGGGGAGATGTCCTACAATACGATTTAGCGGATGCTGAGTAATCGCCGGTACATCGGCGAATTGCGTTTGCGGGATGTGGTACAGCCCAATACGATCCCGGCACTTGTGTCAGGTGAACTTGTCGGGGTAAGGCCCCTCCATTTTGCTACGCAAGACCGTTCTGTCGTTTAAAAGCCCCACTGGGGCTTTCACTGCTGCACTGCGCTCCGCAAACGCGAACCTGTTCAACAAGGTGCAGGAAAAGCTGGCGAAAAATAAAAAGGCCCCTGCCCGTCATAAGGCAGAGGAAAGCTATCTGCTCACCACCAAGCTGTACTGCGGTAAGTGCGGAGCGCTGATGTTCGGAGAAAGCGGTGTCAGCCACACCGGGAAAATGTATACCTACTACAAGTGTGCTGCTGCCAAGAAGAAAAAGACCTGCGATAAAAAGGCCGTGCGGAAACAGTGGCTGGAAGATCTGGTGGTCAACGAAACCATGCGGAATATGCAGCTCTTGAAACGATACAGAAATGCAGCGATATCCTCAGCCTGCATCTGGCGGTCACACCTCAGACCGTGAACATGGTGGACGCAGGTTTTCTGGCGGGCATGAAGGACGGTGCATTTTCATCGTCAACACTGCCCGCGGCGACCTTGTGGCCAGCGCCGCCCTTGCCAAAGCCCTGTGCAGCGGCAAGATCGCCGGAGCCGGACTGGACACCATTGCGCCGGAACCGGTCACAACGGAAAATCCGCTGCTCAGCCTGCCGCATGATCGCCGCGGCGATCCGGGCGGTGCAAAGCGGACAGCGGCCGGAAAATATCGTGAACGGGTTATAATAAAAAGCAAAACAAAAACACCCTTACAGCTGAAATGGAAAAGCCGTGAGGGTGTTTTTGCTTGTACGGCAACCGCACATATGGGAGGTTGTTATTGTCTGTTTTTGGCGGGCGGGTCCGGCTTCATGGCTTCCAGTGCAGTGCCCAGCTCCTTCGGCTGAAGAGGGCCGGCGCAGTCCGCGGAAGAGCTTTGCAGCTTTTCCAGCAGGGAAACGGAAGTGAAGCAGTTCAGGCCGCTGCAGTTGATCAGCTGCACGCCCGGTGTGGTAAAAACGGAAAAGACCTCGACCTGAGATGCATTCAGCTGGGGCAGAAGAGACGCAAGAGCTGCCTGCTGCGCGGTCTGATCCGGCAGGGGAGAGTGGATCGCCTTGGTCGTCTTATCCAGCTTCTGTGTCCAGTCGGCAGCTTTTCCGTTATTGGTAAGGGCACCGCCATAACCATAACATTTCAGGCCGATGACACGATGCTGCGTGATGAGTACGAGCGAAAGATTGGTTTTGGTCTTGCCGTCCGAAAGCTGGCCGGGCATGACGATGTACCAGTGATTTTTGCGCACCAGCTTCATCAGAGAGGAAACGAACTGCAGAATGTCCTTCTGGGATCCGTTGCGGGAAGAGGAAGACACCGCTGCACAAGCAGCTTCTTCCGAGGGCAGCTGCCCCAGAATGTTGCGTCCCTTACCCCACAGGGTCAGATCACCGCTTTTCTTTTTTCGGTACAAAGCCGGCAGGGAAAAAACAACAAGGACAGCCAGAACGATCAGTGTAATTGTATTTTGTGTCATTTGGATACCTCATAAGGGGGATTGAAATAAAAAAGAGAAACAAAAAGGAGCTGCTGCACAGTGTTTGTGCGGCGGCTCTTTTTTTTGCCTGCGGAGGACTTGACAAGAATGATATAAAGTGATATGATTTTGATATCACAAAGAAACGCTTCCGCACCCTGTGAAGGAGGGAACTGTTATGGAAGAGAAAATTCTGCAGACCAAAAAGAACGGCATGGTCATGCTGCTGCTCACCCTGCTGGGCTATGCTGTTACCGTCCTGCTGTTTTTCTACAGCATCATTCTGCTGGACGAAAGCCTGTTTCCGGGCATCCTGCTCACGATCCTGTCTATCGCATACTGGGTGGCGGGCATCTTCCTGTTCTGCGGCCTGAAGGTGTTAAAGCCCCAGGAAGCACTGGTGCTCACCCTGTTCGGCGATTACATCGGCACCCTGAAGGGACAGGGGTTTTACTGGGTGAACCCCTTCTGCACCGCGGTGAACCCGGCAGCTGGCACCAAACTGAGCCAGAGCGGCGATGTGAACAGCGGCGAAACCGGCATGGCGGCCCTGCTTAAGGCAGGTAACAGCAGTTCCCAGACCGCAGAATCGACCAGCAAGAAGATCTCGCTCAAAATGATGACCCTCAACAACTCCCGCCAGAAGATCAACGATTGTCTGGGCAACCCGGTGGAGATCGGCATTGCGGTCATCTGGCGCGTGACCGATACCGCAAAGGCCGTATTCAATGTGGACAACTACAAGGAGTACCTCTCCCTGCAGTGCGACAGCGCTCTGCGCAATGTGGTGCGCATTTACCCCTATGATGTGGCTCCCAATGTGGATACCACCGGCGACGGCGTAGCCGATGAGGGCAGTCTGCGCGGCTCCTCGGAGGTGGTAGCCGCCCGCATCCGGGACGAGATCCAGAAGAATGTAGCCGAGGCCGGCATCGAGGTAGTGGAAGCCCGCATCACCTATCTGGCCTATGCGCCGGAGATCGCAGCCGTGATGCTGCAGCGCCAGCAGGCAAGTGCCATCATCGATGCCCGCAAGATGATCGTGGACGGTGCTGTGGGCATGGTGGAAATGGCCCTTGAACGCCTGAATGAGAATAAGGTGGTGGAGCTGGACGACGAGCGCAAGGCGGCAATGGTCTCCAACCTGCTGGTGGTGCTGTGCGGCAACCGTGATGCCCAGCCCATCGTGAACAGCGGCAGCCTGTACTGATGGCAGAACCAAAAAAGCAGGTGCCCCTGCGCCTGAACGCGAAGCTCTACGATGCCCTTGCCGCCTGGGCCGAAGATGACTTCCGCTCGGTGAACGGGCAGATCGAATATCTGCTGACGGAGTGCGTGCGGCAGCGCAAAAAGAACGGCAAGTATGTCTCGGACCAGATCGATGTGCCGCCTGAACTGGATATCAAATAAAATACCAATTGGCCCCGGCTGTGCGGATGAACTCTGCATGGCCGGGGTTTGTGTTTATCTGTGGCTCCCTAAAGGCTGAAAATGCGAAATTTCCTGCCGGAAAATAACGAAAATACATTGACAGTTGCACACCTGTGACGATATAATAGGCCAAGGAATATCTTTCTGTGGCAATGGAAAGACCTTCCCGCAGAAAACTATATTCCGAAGAAAAGAGGGAAGCTTACCCGCTTGAACAGACAAAAACAATATCGTGGTGCCGCTGCTGCGCTGGCTGTGCTGGTGCTGGCAGCTGTACTGTTTTTTGTGGGCGGAAGCTGGCTGGAAAAGCGCAGCCAAAAGCCGGAGACCCGGACGGAGCTGCCGCAGGAGACCGCCGAGACCATGGAAGTGGACGGCGTGACCTACCGCAGGCGCACAGACCTGACCACCATCCTTGTTATGGGCATCGACCATGACAGCGAGGTGGAAGCAGAAGGCTCCTATCAGGGCGGTCAGGCGGATTTTCAGCGGCTCATTGTGATAGACAGCAAAGACAAGACGGTCCGTCAGCTCAAGATCGACCGCGACACCATGGCAGAGGTTACGGTGCTGGGCATGCTGGGCAATCCGGTGGGCACCACTCAGATGCAGATCAGCCTTGCACATGGCTTTGGCGATGGCAAGGAGGAAAGCTGCGGCTATGCCCGTGATGCGGTGTCCCGCCTGCTGCAGGGGGAAAACATTGATTTTTACCTTGCCATGAGTCTGGACGGCATCTCGGTGCTGAACGACCTTGCAGGCGGTGTGACCGTGACGCTGGAGGATGATTTCTCCGCAGCAGACCCGGCCATGACCAAGGGAGCTACCCTGACGCTGCAGGGCAATCAGGCTGAGATTTTTGTGCGCAGGCGCATGGATATTGGCGAAGGCACCAACGAAGCCCGCATGGTGCGGCAGGAGGAGTATCTTGCACAGCTTTCCGCACAGCTGGAAAGCAGGGTGCAGCAGGATCAGCAGTTCACCGCACAGGTGTACGATGCGCTGCAGCCTTATCTGGTCACCGACCTTGCAAAGGGTCAGCTGGTCAATGAGGTGTGGGCCGCAAAGGACGATACTGTGGAGCCTGCCATTGCACTGGAGGGCGAGCATAAGGTGGCAGAGGACGGATTCACCGAGTTCTATCCGACCGAAGCTTCCATCCAGAAAGCGGTTCTGACGCTGTTCTGGGAGCCTGTTGAAGAATGATGTAAATGTTGAAAAGCATTTGCGAT
This sequence comes from Faecalibacterium sp. BIOML-A4, assembly GCF_009679665.1. Lineage (NCBI taxonomy): Bacteria > Bacillati > Bacillota > Clostridia > Eubacteriales > Oscillospiraceae > Faecalibacterium > Faecalibacterium sp. BIOML-A4. Next base: position 28,311 of record NZ_WKZG01000020.1, read on the forward strand.
AGAAAGCAGCATCTTGGAGAGTGCGGCTTGAAGTGAAAGGAGATCTTCATTATGAAGAAAGTTATCAGCGCTGTTTTGACCGCTGCTATGGTCGTGGGCATGGGTGTGTCTGTTCTGGCAGCAACGCCCAGCAAGACTGTGGCAGATGAGGTCAAGGCCAGCGGTTCTGCTACCGTCACCGGTGTTCTGGGCATTGTCAGCGATGTGAAGGTCACTGCCAAGGAGGATACCGCTCAGGTCGAGGAAGTCCTGCAGGACATCACTTCTGATGCAGACCTGCAGAAGGCTGCGGGCGCTTCGAAAGAAAAGAAGACGACTATAGATGTTACTGTAACGCAGGCCTTTGAGATGCAGACCTCTAACCTGCTCGACGCTGCAAATGTTAAGCTGACCATTGAGTCCAAGGTCATTGAGGCTGCTTACGAGGACAACGAGCAAGTTACCGTTCTGGTGGCTGTGCCCAAGACGAAGGCAGACGGCACTGTGACCTATACCTACTATACTGTGCCCGGTAAGGTCGTGGATGGCAAGATCGTGGTGAACCTGAAGGGCCGTCAGGTCAAGCTCTATGGCTCCAACTTCGTTCTGGTGGCCGTGAAGACCATTGAGGGCTAAGAACTAGAAATGTTCTGCGGTGCTCCCTGATGAAAAAGGGAACGCCGCATTTTTGGCGTATAGGATTCAGAAAAATAGAGGAAAGGGCACAATGCCCGGGCCGCATGGGCGGCAATATTATGCAGTATTATAGGTAAGGAGTGAAATCGTGCAGCAAGATACTTTTGTGAAGGAGCGCACAGCTTTGGCGGCACAGCCGGAGCAGGGAGAAGATACCATTGATCTTCTGGAACTGTTCATGGGTCTGCTGGCCCATTGGACGCTCATTGCAGCCACGGCTGTGGTGGGTGCCGTACTGATGGCGCTTTATACGTTTTTTCTGGTAACGCCGATGTACAAGGCAACGGCCACCATTTATGTGGTCAGCCGCAATGATTCGGTGCTGAACTTCTCCGATCTGCAGGTCGGCAGTGAGCTGACCAGCGATTACATCAAGGTTTTTGAAATGTGGGAAGTCCACGAAAAGGTCATCAGCAACCTGGATCTGGATTACACCTACACCGATATGGCCAGTATGCTGTCTGTCACCAACACCAGCGACACCCGTATGCTGGATATCACGGTCACGAACCCGGATCCGGAAGAAGCAGCAGCGATCGCAAACGAGTATGCGGATGTGGGCGCAAAGTACATCTCGGAAAAGATGAAGACGGACGAGCCCACCCTGATGTCTTCTGCGCGTGTGCCGGAGAACCCGTTCAGCCCCAACAAGGCCAAGAACATCCTGCTGGGCTTTGTAGTGGGCTTTGTGCTGGCCAGCGCCGTGGTGGTGCTGCGGACCATGCTGGACGATACCTACAAGTCTGCCGATGATATCCGCAAGTATACCGGCATGGTCGTGCTGGCATCGATCCCGCTGGCCGATGCTGGCGAACAGCCGAAAGAGAAAAGCGAGTTCAAGCGCCGCACCAAGCGGTTTGCCAATGATGTCCGCCGCCGTGTGGGTGGCAGCTCTGGGAGGAAAGCATGAAACAGCTGAAGATCACAAAATTTCCGGCTCTGGATTATGCGGGAAATGAAGCCTTTAATACCCTGAGCACCAACCTCTCCTTTGCAGGTGCGAGTGTCAAAAAGATCATGATCACCAGCTGCCATGCTGCAGAGGGCAAGAGCTATCTGTCCATGAACCTGATGCGCACGCTGGCACAGCGCGGCATCAAGGTGGCGCTGGTGGACGCGGACCTGCGCCGCAGCATGGTCAACAGTGACTACGGCCTGAAATATGAGGATGGCCGCAGCGACGGCAAGGGCCTCTCCCATTTTCTGGCCGGCATGGTGGGCATGGATGAGGTCATCTACCAGACCGACATCCCCAACGCGATCATGGTGCCGGTGGGCCGCGATGTGCCCAACCCGCTGGCGCTGCTGACCAACAGCCATTTTGCCGAACTGCTGGATATGCTGGCCAGAATGGCAGATTACGTCATTGTGGACGCACCCCCGGTGGGCGTGGTCATCGATGCGGCGGAGATCGCCAAGGCATGTGACGGCACCCTGATCGCAGTGAACTACAACGATGTGAGCCGTCAGGAGCTGCTGGACGTGAAGCAGCAGATCGAGCAGACCGGCTGCCCCATTCTGGGCACCGTGCTCAATCAGGTGGACTACGACAACTATATGGGCCGCAAGTACTACAAATCCTACTCAAAGTATGGAAAGTACGGTTATTACAGAAAGTATTATAAACGGAGCCACGAAGCGGAAAAGAAATGAGCGGCTTTACGGATTATCATGCGCACTTCGTCTACGGCGTGGACGATGGTGCGCAGACCAGAGAAGAAATGTATGCCATGCTGGATGCAGCGGCAGCAGACGGTGTGCGGCACCTGTTTGCTACCTCGCACAGTACGCCGGGCATGGAACACTTCCCGCAGGAAGTCTATGACCGGCATCTGGCGCTGGCCCGCGCATACTGCACACAAAAAGGCTACGACCTGAAGCTGGAGCACGGCTCTGAGTTGCTGTATACCCCTGCGACGGGATATGCGGCAGTCCAGCGCCAGATGCTGACCTTGGGAGATACCGGCTGGGTGCTGCTGGAATTTGTGCCGAACATAACGGCAAAGGAGCTGGAAACGGCTCTGCAGGAGATCACGGGTGCGGGTTACCGCATTCTGGTGGCCCACATTGAGCGGTATCCCTGCCTTGCGCAGCACGGCCTGCTGGCCCGCCTGCATGAGCAGTACCGGCTGCGCTGCCAGATCAACTGTTCGGCTGTGCTGGACAGCGGCTTCTGGCAGCGGATGCGGCTGGAGCACTGGATCAAGGCGGGGTTGGTGGACGCGGTCTCTTCCGATGCACACAACTGCACCTCGCGCCCGACCCGGATGCGGCAGGCGTATGAGCGGCTCTGCACCTGTGTGGGACAAACGACAGCACAAAAACTGACCGGACTGGATGGCACAGAGTATCTTGTATAGTTGCTTTGACTGCCGGAAATGAAAATGGGAAAGACGCCTCTTTCAGCCAGCTGCTTCGTGAGGAAACGGATGGGAAAGGAACGTCCTTTTGTAAAGAAGTGTGGAGCTTCTGGCTTTTTGTGCAAAAAAACTTGCGAATCAAAGGACAAAGTGTTAAACTGAAACAGGGAACATGTATGGTAAACTTGCGGGGGTGTACGAATGAAGATACTGGTCGTCGATGATGGACAGCTTGCAATCAACTCGCTGATCCGCATCCTGTGCCGCGTTGCACCCGACTGTGACTATATCAGCGCCATGACGACCGAGGATGCACTGAGCTGGATGCGTCAGGGGCCGATGGACGCGGCTTTCCTCAATCTGGAAATGCCCGGCATGAACGGGCTTGCTTTGACGCGCATGATCCAGAAGCTGCAGCCGCGCTGCAACATCATTGTGGTAACAGAGCACCCGGAGTATGCGCTGGAAGCGCTGCAGATCTTCGTGAGCGGCTTTTTACTCAAGCCTGCAAACGAGGCAGATGTGCGCAATGTGCTGGAGCATCTGCGCTACCCGCCGGAGAATGCCCCTGTCGGCATCAAGATCCAGTGCTTTGGCAATTTTGAGATCTTCGTGGGCGGGCGCGCTTTGGCCTTCAAGCGCAGCAAGAGCAAGGAGCTGCTGGCCTATCTGGTGGATCGCAATGGTGCCACCTGCACCAACGGCGAAATGCTGGCCGTGCTGTGGGAGGATAAGCCCGACACCGCATCGCTGCACAGCCATCTCCGCAATCTGATCTTTGACCTGAGCCATACGCTGGAGGATGCAGGTGTTACCGGCCTGCTCATCCGCGGCCGCAGCACACTGGCGCTGGACACCAGCAAGGTGGATTATGATTATTACAATTTCCTGCGGGGCAGCCGCTCGGCCACCAATTCCTATCGCGGCGAGTATATGACCCAGTATTCTTGGGCAGAGGTGACCCGTTCAGCGCTGCGCCAGCAGGCAAATGTGCAGAAAACAGCCTCGATCCCCAGTTACTATGTGCCGCCTACCGGCTTTTAAACCAGAAAGAACACCTCAGAAAATCGCTCGATTTTCTGAGGTGTTTTTTTTTGACATGAAAATACCCCAAGAGTACTCAGAGTTTTGTTTTTACTCTGTCTACTCTAGGGGTAGCATGTCAAAAGTAAAGGGGCTTTGTGTGCAATTATTTACTGCTGCGCAAAAATTTTGATCTCATCCTTATCCATAAAGGCGGCACCGGAAAAACCGGAAGCTTCCAGCTGGCCCAACTGTTTGCCCAGCTTCTTGGCCTGCTGCAGAACGGTGACATTGTAGCTGTTGCGCAGGTCTGCAGCCTTGGCAAGAACGGCGGTGAAGTCGGCATCCTTGCCGTACAGCAGGGCGATCTTCTGCTTTGCGCCGGGGATCTGGTAGCCCTGCTCCAGCAGGATGCCACACACCCGCTCGAAGCCGATGGAGAAGCCCACGGCGGGCACCTGAGTGCCCAGGAACTTGCCCACCATGTTGTCGTAGCGGCCGCCGCCGGCCACGGCACCGCTGAACTGCGGGCAGGTGATCTCAAACACCATGCCAGTGTAGTAGCCCTGACCGCGCACCAGACTGGGGCAGTAGGCTACCTGATAGCGGCCTGCAGCCATGGCGTTGGCGGTAGCAAGGACATACTTGAGGTCATCGGCAATGGCGGGGTCTGCGCAGCGGGCAGCCACGGCATCCAGCGTGACTTCGCCTGCGGCAATGAAGTCGGCCAGTGCGTTGATGGCATTTTCCGGCAGCTGCTTTTCGGTCAGCTCAGCCTTCACACCATCGGCGCCGATCTTGTCCATCTTATCAAAGGTGATGCAGACGGAATCCAGCGTATCAGCGGAAAAACCCATGCTCTCCAGCATCCCGCGCAGGATGCGGCGGTCATTGATGTTGACGGTGAAGCCGGTGAAGCCGATGTTCAGCAGGGCACGGGTGGTCACGTCGATCAGTTCCACCTCGGCATTGGGGGAAGAATCGCCCAGAATGTCGATATCGCACTGTACGAACTCGCGCAGACGGCCCTTCTGCGGGCGCTCGGCGCGGAAGACGCGGTCGGTCTGGATCACCTTGAAGGGGCTGGGCAGCTTATCCTTGTTGGCGGCATAGTAGCGGCTCAGCGGCAGGGTCAGGTCATAGCGCAGGCCCATATCGGACAGCTGCTTGGGGTCGCCGGTGTTCAGGGCAGCGGTGAGCTTATCACCGCGCTTGAGCACCTTGAAGATCAGGTTCAGGTTGTCGCCGCCGTCGGACTTGTCCAGGTTTTCCATATCCTCCAGCATGGGGGTGGAAATGCGCTCGAAGCCGGACGCGCGGTAGGTCTCCAGAATTTTGCCCTGAATGTAATCGCGCAGGGTCTGCTCTGCGGGCAGCAGGTCGCGCATGCCCTTCAATGCCTGTGTTTTCATAAGATGGTTCCTCTCTATATAAATCAATGTAAATACTTTTACCTTATTCATTATAAAGAAATCTGCCGTTTTGTCAATTGAAATGGGCACACTGTAAAGGAAAAACCATTCGGAGGACAGACGATGAAACAGCAATTTACAGCAAAACATCCGTGGACCATCCTTGCGGCGGGCGCAGCCATTCAGGTGCTCACGGGCATCCCGGCGGCGTGGGGCGTATTCCAGCAGCCGGTCATGGACGAGTATGGCCTGAGCGAGCAGGGGGCAGGCTATGCCTTCGGCATCCTCATTGCGGCGTTCGGCGTGGGGTGCGTCATCGGCGGCTTTCTGCAGGACAGCCGAGGCCCGCGGTGTGCGGCTCTGTGGGGAACAGCACTGCTGTGCGGCGGATTTTTTGCAGCGGCCATGCTGCCGGGCGGCAGTGCGGGCAGCTTTTTTCTGGCATTCAGCATCCCGGCGGGGCTGGGCACGGCGTTTCTGTACCCATCCATCCAGTCCTGCGCACAGAAGTGGTATGCCGGGCGCAAGGGCCTTGCCACCGGCGTGATCGGCGGGGCGGTGGGCCTTTCCGGTGCGTTCCTCACCGTGTTCGTGCGCACGGCGGTCAGCGGCTTTGGGATCGTGCAGGGCATCCGGGGCGCGTTCTGGGCACTGGGAGCCGTCACGCTGCCCGTCTGCCTTGCGGGCAGTCTGCTGCTGCAGGACCCGCCGGAAAGCAGACAAAACCAGCAGGGGAGCGGCAAAAATGAGATCGACCTTTCCCCGTGGCAGATGCTGAAAACAAAGCAGTACTGGCTGTGCGCAGGCGCGGTGTGTTTTTCCACCCCGGCGGTGCTTCTGTTCAGCCCCATCATCCTGAAGCTGGGCGTGGAGCGGGGGCTGGACGAGAACGCTGCTCTGTGGAGCGTGGTGCTGGGCAGCGTGGGCAGTGCGGCGGGCCGCCTGCTGATGCCCATGCTCAGCGATAAAATTGGCCGCAGGCCCACCGATCTGCTGCTGTTTGCGGTGTCGCTGGGGCTTTCGGCAGGGTTTGCGTTTGCGCAGGGCTGGTGGGTGATCGCCTGTTATGCGGGGCTTACCTTCTGCTATTCCGGCCTTGCAGCGGTGCTGCCCGCCCTTTCCACCGATCTGTTCGGCCTGCCGCACGCAGGGGTGAACTACGGTTTTCTGGCACTGGGGCAGAGCGTGGGCAGTCTGGCCTTTCCGTTTGCAGCAAATCTCTGGGGGTTGGAAGCCGGGCGGCACTGGCTTGCCGTGGGCGGCGCAGCGGCGGGCTTTGCGGCCATGTGGGTACTGAAGCCTGCCGGGCAGACACCGCGCAGGCAGGACACAGGAGCGTGAAATTTGTCCTCTTGACATAGTTGACAAAAACTTGACGAATGAAATGACAAAAGCATCCGAATTGACAGTTAGCAGCAGACAACTGCAAATAGTTTTGATGTTTTTTACCGGAAATGTATTGCAAAATCCGTCAGCTTTCTCTATAATAAAATCATGCGTGGTAGTACCGGTTAAGGCGCTGAAAGAGAGCGGCGCGCCCGGTCAGATGCAAGCAGCAAAGGGCAGCGGCTGTGCCGGCAGGGCGCGGCGGCGGCTTTGTGCTGCAAAGCAACATTTGTCAAAAGGAGAGTATGATTATGACCTATTCGCAGCAAGTACAGAATATGTGCCCGATCACCAAAGGTCCTAAGCATGGTCCGGCTCCCATCCCCGAAGAGGGCGCATGGGTCAAGGCCTATGAGATCAAGGACATCAGCGGCTACACCCACGGTGTGGGCTGGTGCGCACCTCAGCAGGGTACCTGCAAGCTGTCCCTGAACATCAAGAACGGTGTCATCGAGGAGGCTCTGGTGGAGACCATCGGCTGCTCCGGTATGACCCACTCTGCTGCTATGGCAGGCGAGATCCTGCCCGGCAAGACCATTCTGGAAGCTCTGAACACCGACCTGGTGTGCGATGCCATCAACGTCGCTATGCGTGAGCTGTTCCTGCAGATCGTCTACGGCCGCAGCCAGACCGCTTTCTCTGAGGACGGTCTGCCCATCGGCGCAGGTCTGGACGACCTGGGCAAGGGCCTGCGCTCCATGACCGGTACCATCTTCTCCACCAAGGAGAAGGGTGTCCGTTATCTGGAGCTGACCGAGGGCTATATCAACAAGCTGGCTGTGGATGCCAACGATGAGGTCATCGGCTATCAGTTCGTCAAGCTGGGCAAGATGATGGAGGATATCCGTCACGGCAAGACCCCCAACGAGGCTTATGAGAAGAACGTGGGTACTTACGGCCGCTTCAGCAAGGAGCAGGGCGCTGTGAAATACATCGACCCGCGTGAGGAATAAGAGAGGAGGAACAACTCATGGCAACTTTTGAATCTATGGATCGCCGCATGCCGAAAATCGAGGCATGCCTGAAGGCTAACGGCCTGGAGTCTCTGGACGCTTGCAACGAGATGCTCCTCGCAAAGGGCATCGACTGCGACAAGATCGTGCGCGGCGTTCAGCCCATCTGCTTTGATAACGCTGTCTGGGCATACACCCTGGGCACCGCTATCGCCGTCAAGCGCGGCCTGACCGATGCTGCCGAGTGCGCTGCTGCCATCGGCGAAGGTCTGGAAGCCTTCACCATCCCCGGCTCTGTCGCTGAGCAGCGTCAGGTCGGTCTGGGCCACGGCAATCTGGGCGCTCGTCTGCTGAGCGAGGACACCACCTGCTTCGCTTTCCTGGCAGGCCACGAGTCCTTTGCTGCTGCTGAGGGTGCTATCGGCATCGCCCGCACTGCAAACAAGGTCCGCAAGACCCCCCTGCGCGTCATCCTGAACGGCCTGGGCAAGGATGCAGCTTACATCATTTCCCGTATCAACGGCTTCACCTATGTTCAGACTGAGTACGACATCCCCACTCAGACCCTGACCGTCGTCAAGGAGATCCCCTTCTCTGAGGGCGAGCGCGCAGCTGTCAAGTGCTACGGTGCAAACGACGTTATGGAAGGCGTTGCCATCATGAAGAAGGAGGACGTTCAGTGCTCCATCACCGGCAACTCCACCAACCCCGTCCGCTTCCAGCATCTGGTTGCCGGCACCTACAAGAAGTGGGCCATCGAGAACGGCAAGAAGTACTTCTCCGTCGCTTCCGGCGGCGGCACGGGCCGTACCCTGCATCCCGATAACGTGGCCGCAGGCCCCGCAAGCTACGGCCTGACCGACTCTCTGGGTCGTGTGCACGGCGATGCTCAGTTTGCAGGTTCTTCTTCTGTGCCTGCACACGTTGAGATGATGGGCCTGATCGGCATGGGCAACAACCCGATGGTTGGTGCTACCGTTGCATGCGCTGTTGCTGCAGCTCAGGCTAACGCCTAAGTTTTTCCTAAGTTTCAGCGAGGGGAAGCTGCTTTCCGAATGAGCAGCTCCCCCTTTTTTGCTGATAGATGTCCGAACACAAGCAACCCGAATATGAGAAGGAAGAAACAATGAAAAAGAATCAGATCCGCAAGAGCGTGGCTGCGCTGGCCATGGCGGTTGTTGTGGGTGTCAGTCTGCTGGGCTACGGCTGCGGCAGCAAGTCCGCTTCCACCGCAGGCGGCGTGTCCGGCGATTTCACCGGCACTGCCAAGGGCATGGGCGGCGACGTTACCGTTACCCTGACGCTGGAAGACGGCAAGATCACCGGCTGCACCGCTGAGGGCAAGGATGAGACCCCCGGCATCGGTACGCTGGCACTGGAGCAGCTGCCCGCTCAGATCGCTGAGACCGGCAGCATCGCCGTGGACGGCGTGTCCACCGCGACCATCACCTCCAACGCCATCAAGGAGGCAGCAGCCGCTGCCCTGACTGCCGCCGGCCTGAACGCCGACGACTATAAGATCGAGGTCAAGGCCGACGCGACCAAGGCCGAGGATTCCACCGTTGACGCTGACGTTGTCATCGTGGGTGCAGGCGGCGCAGGCATGACCGCTGCCATCACCGCTGCTGCCGAGGGCAAGAGCGTTGTGATCGTGGAGAGCCAGGCCATGGTGGGCGGCAACTCTGTGCGCGCTACCGGCGGCATGAACGCTGGCAAGACCGTGTATCAGGATGAGAACGAGTTCGGCGAGTCTGCCGGTGTCGAAAAGACCCTGAAGACCGCTGCTGAAAAGTACGCTGACAACGAGACCATCACCGCTCTGGCAAAGACCGTCTCTGAGCAGTGGGCAGAGTACCAGAAGAACCCCACCGGCTACTTCGACTCTGTTGAGCTGATGGAGCTGGACACCATGATCGGCGGCAAGGGCATCAACGACCCTGCTCTGGTGGAGACCCTGTGCTCCAACTCTGCTGATGCCATCGACTGGCTGGACGAGCACGGCATCACCCTGCACAGCGTTTCCAGCTTTGGCGGTGCATCCGTCAAGCGCATCCATCGCCCTGTGGACGCAGAGGGCAAGACCGTTTCTGTCGGTTCCTACATGATCCCCCTGCTGGAGGAGAACTGTGAGAAGGCTGGCGTTCAGATTCTGCTGAACACCACCGCCAACGAGATCCTGACCGATGCGAGCGGCGCTGCTGTGGGCATCAAGGCCACCGGTTCTACCGGCGAGACCGTCACTGTGAACGCCAAGGCTGTGGTGCTGACCACCGGCGGCTTCGGCGCAAATCTGGACATGGTTGTCGAGTACAAGCCTGAGCTGAAGGGCTTCATGACCACCAACGCTGCCGGCGCTCAGGGCCAGGGCATTGAGATGGCCACCGCGATCGGCGCTGGCACCGTGGATATGGACCAGATCCAGATCCACCCCACCGTTGAGGCCAACACCGCTGCCCTGATCACCGAGGGTCTGCGCGGCGACGGCGCTGTGCTGATCAACGCCGAGGGCAAGCGCTTCATCGACGAAGTGGGCACCCGTGACGTGGTCTCTGCTGCTGAGATCGCTCAGACCGGCAGCTACAGCTGGCTGGTGGTCGATCAGGCTATGGTCGATGCTTCCAGCGTCATTCAGGGCTACATCAAGAAGGGCTACACCGTGACCGGCGAGACCTACGAGGAGCTGGGCAAGGCAATGGGCGTTGATGAGGCTGCTTTTGCCGAGACCATGAAGACTTGGAACGGCTATGTTGAGGCCAAGAATGACCCCGACTTTGGCCGCACCAGCTTTGCAAACCCGCTGGATACTGCTCCGTACTATGCAATCAAGGTCACTGCTGGTGTGCATCACACCATGGGCGGCCTGACCATCAACACCAACACCGAAGTCCTCAAGGAGGACGGCACTGTGATCCCTGGCCTGTTTGCAGCAGGTGAGGTCACTGGCGGTGTGCACGGTGCAAACCGTCTGGGCGGCAACGCTGTTGCAGACTTCACCGTGTTTGGCCGCATTGCAGGTAAGGCTGCCAGCGACTACGCTGCATGAGTACCCGCAAAGCACCTGAAAACGCTTCCGGCTCCAAAGGCCTGAAGCCATGGATGAAGAACCTGATCTTTGCTGCAGTGATCCTTGTGCTGGCAGCAGCGCTGTATTTCGGCGTGCGCGCAGCACACAGCAGCAAGGGCAGCGGCCTGCAGGCCACCGTCGATTTTGGCGATGGCATCACCGAGACTCTGCCGCTGGATACAGACCACGATTACCTGTATGATGTGGGCAATTATGTCGTGCATCTGCAGGTAAAGGATGGTGCCATCGCGTTCTTGGACAGTCAGTGCCCGGACCATGTGTGCGAGCAATTCGGCTGGCTGGACAAGGACGGCGCATGGGCTGCATGCGTCCCTGCCGGGGTGTATGTGGTAGTGGAAACTACAGCTGAATAAAGATCGTGCTTCAAAAAAGAGGCAGTACCCTGCAAGAGCGGGGCACTGTCTCTTTTGTTTTGTCTGGAAGGCAAAAGAGGGCACGGTGTGAAAGTTGGGTAAAACTTTGACACAAATGCGTCAAAACAAAATTTAGACGCTTGTGTAATAGACGAAAATGCGATAAACTAACAATAAACTCTTTATCGCGCGCTTTTGCAAAGCCTGCGCCCGATACCGAAACCAGGGCATGCCCTGAAAGATACAGGAGGAAACAGCAAGCATGATCTTTAAAAAGAAGCAGGATGCTGCGGTACAGCAGACGGCTGCGGGTGAGGCAAAGCCCGCAGCGAAGGGCGGCAAAGCAGCAGCCTTTTTCCGCAAGAACTGGAAATGGATGGTGCCGGTGGTGTGCGTGGCCGTGCTGGGCGGATGGTTCATCCTGCGCCCGGACAAGGCACAGAATGCCAATAAGGACATCAACTATGTGCAGGTCTCGCCGTCCAAGCGGGATGTGTCCAACACCCTCAGCGGAACCGGCACTCTGAACCCTGCCAATACGTATAATGTTAAGTCGCTGGTAGCGGGCAAGGTGTTGACCAGCAGCTTTGAGGAAGGGGACATCGTGGAGGAAGGCACCGTGCTGTACACGGTGGACTCCTCCGATGCCACCACCAAGGCGGAGCAGGCGTCCATTGCTCTGCAGCAGGCACAGCGCAGCTACGACAAGACGGCAGACCGCCAGTATGTCCGCGCCGAGGTGGCAGGTGTTGTGAGTGCCCTCAAGGTGGCCAAGGGCGATGAAGTGACCAGCGGTCAGGAAGTGGCGGTCATCCGTGACAGCTCCAAAATGGTGCTGCGGCTGGAGTTCCCGGCAGCAGATGCCGCCACCTTCTCGGTGGGCCAGAGCGCAGAGGTGACGCTGGACGGCACCTTTGAAATGCTGACCGGCACCGTGACCGCTGTGACCGGCACCGATGCCCTGAGCACCGGCAACCTGCTCACCCGCACCGTGACCATTGCTGTGCGCAATGCAGGCGGCCTGACCACTGCGCAGGCAGCAACGGCAACCATCAATGGCGTGAACTGCATTGCCGCCAAGTGCTTTGAGTATCAGGCGGAGCGCACCCTGACTGCCCTTGCCGCCGGTACCGTGACGGCCATCAATGTGCCGGAAGGCGGAGCCGTGAACAAGGACGATATCGTGCTGCAGATCAGCGGCGAGGACCTGACCGAGGCCATCCAGTCTGCCGCCGAGAGCCTGCGCAGCGCCGAGCTGAACATGGACAATCTGCAGGAGGCCATGAACAACTACACCATCACCTCGCCCATCAGCGGCACTATTATTGAAAAGAATGCCAAGGCCGGGGACGCGCTGTCCGCCGGCTCGGACCTGTGCACGATCTTTGACCTGAGCTATCTGGAGATGACCCTGAACGTGGACGAGCTGCAGGTCAGCAGCCTGTCGGTGGGTCAGAGTGTGCAGGTCACGGCGGATGCCGTGCCAGACAAGACCTATACCGGCGTTGTGACCCGTGTTTCCATGAAGGGTACCTCCAACGGCGGCACCACCACCTACCCGGTCAAGGTGCGCATTGATGAGACCGATGGCCTGCGCCCGGGCATGAACGCCAATGCTGAGATCGTGGTGGCACAGGCAAAGAATACCCTTACCGTGCCCAACGCTGCCATCGTGCGCGGCGGCTATGTGCTGGTCACGCAGGACTCCCCCAGCGCAGTCAACGCAGACCCGGGCATGATCGCGCCGGACGGCTATGTGTATGTGCCGGTCAAGACCGGCGTCAGCGATGACAACTACACCCAGATCGTCAGCGGGCTGACCGGCAATGACACGGTGGCTTACGACTCTGCCGCAGCAAGTACCGATACGTACTATGACGACGGCGGCTATTACGAGGCGGATGCAGAGGGCACCGAGGGCGAGGAAGGTGCCGATGCTGCGAACGGCATGGTCGATGAAGAAGAACCGGAAAACGGGACCGTACCGGCGGAAGAGCCTGTGGAAGCCGAGGAAAAGCAGAGCTCCGCAGAGGATGCCGTGAATCCGTCTCAGGCAGACGGCGTGGTCTATCTGGGCTGACACAGGAGGAATGCATGAGCGCTCTGATCGAGTTTGATGAGGTGTGCAAGTATTACCAGATGGGTGACACCACGGTAAAGGCTGCAGACCACATCACCATGAAAATCGAAAAAGGCGAGTTCGTGGCCATCGTGGGCCAGTCCGGCTCCGGCAAATCCACCTGCATGAACATCATCGGATGTCTGGATGTGCCCACCCACGGAACCTACCGCCTGAACGGAAAAGACGTTGGCCGGATGAGCCGCAATGAGCTGGCATCCGTCCGCAACGAGATGCTGGGTTTCATCTTCCAGCAGTACAACCTTTTGCCAAGGCTCAACCTGATGGAGAACGTGGAGGTGCCGCTGGTGTATGCGGGCATCGGCCGCGCCGAGCGCCACGCCCGGGCCAAAGAGGTGCTGGAGCAGGTGGGTCTGGGCGATAAGCTCAGGAACCGCCCCAACCAGCTTTCCGGCGGCCAGCAGCAACGTGTTTCCATCGCTCGGGCGCTGGTGCGGAACCCGGCGGTCATTCTGGCCGACGAGCCTACCGGCGCACTGGACAGCCACACCGGCCGCGAAGTGCTGGGAATGCTGCAGCAGATGCACGATGAGGGCCACACCGTGGTGCTCATCACCCACGATAATTCCATTGCGGTGCAGGCAGACCGCATCATCCGTCTGGAGGACGGGCGGGTGGTCTACGATGGCGATGCCCATGCACCGGAAGCCGTGGTGCAGCCCACGCTGCTGCCGGAAACGCCGGATGAGGAGGAGAAAGCATGATTATTGAAACCTTCCGTCAGGCCATCCAGAACGTGTGGAGCAACAAACTGCGCACCTTCCTTACCATGCTGGGCATCATCATCGGCGTTATGGCAGTCATCGTCATCGTGGGCTTGGGCAACGGCATGACCAAAAGCATGCGCGACAGCTTTTCGGCACTGGGTACCAACACCCTTTCGGTGCAGGTGTGGGGCAACGGCTCCCGCACCGTTTCGGTGGAGGAAATGTACAAGCTGCCCACGGAGTACCCGGAGCTGATCCAGTCCATTTCGCCGCAGATCGATTTCAGCGGCAGCGGCACGCTGAAGATCGGCACTACCAGCTACCGCTGGTCCAACATCAGCGGCGTGGACGAGAACTATTCCGCCATGAAAAATTACCAGATCGCGCAGGGACGCGGCCTGCAGTACATGGATATGAAGGATAACAAGCATGTGTGTGTCATCGGCGATTACCTCAACCGTGTGGCCTTTGGCGGCAACGGCCTTGGCCAGACGCTCAAGATCGGTGCCAACAAGTTCCGCATCGTGGGCGTGCTGGCGGCCAAAGTCAGCGATCCGGACATGCAGCAGGGCAGCGATGACGACTGCGTTTACCTGCCCTATACCACGGCCATGCGCCTTTCCAGCCAGAGCACGGTGAACAACTATGCCGCGGTCATGGAGGATGAGGGCCGCGCCAACGAAGCAAAGTCTGCGGTGGAAAGCGAACTGCAGCGCCTGCTTGGCTCGGATAACGGCTACTATGTCTACAGCGCCAGCGAGTGGCTGGAGGAAATGAACAACATGATCAACATGGTCATTGTGATCCTGACCGGCATTGCCAGCATTTCGCTGCTGGTGGGCGGCATTGGCATCATGAACATCATGCTGGTGTCGGTGACTGAGCGCACCCGCGAGATCGGCATTCGCAAGGCACTGGGTGCCAAGGAACGCACCATTCTGTCGCAGTTTGTGGTGGAAGCAGCCACCACCTCGGCCCTCGGCGGCGCACTGGGCATTGCACTGGGCTACATCGTATCCATGGGAGCAAACAAGGTGCTGCCCATGTTCACCAGCGGCACAACGGTCACGGTCAGCCCGTCCTTCAATTCCATCGCAGTGGCCTTTGGCATCTCGGTGGGGATTGGCGTGCTGTTCGGCTACCTGCCCGCAAAGCGCGCAGCGCGGCTCAACCCCATTGAAGCATTGCGCTATGACTGAACTCTTCTCAGCCGGCGTTGCGCCGGACTGCCAAACACCAAGGAAGGGGAATATACCTATGAAAAAACGTCTTTTCGCATGTCTGCTTGCAGCATGCCTGGCTGTATCCGTGCTGGTGCTTCCGGCATCGGCGGCCAGCCTGAACAACTCGGCCATTCAGACGGCCATCACGCTGGGCGCTATGGATACCAGCCAGACCGGCAGTCTGGATGCTGCCGTCACCCGCGGTGCATTTGCCAAGATGCTGGTCTCCTTTTCGGCCTACCGCGAAAGCGCCAGCCAGCAGGGCAATCTGGGCACACTGTATAAGGATGTGCCCGGCAGCTCTCAGTGGGCACCCTATGTGCGCATTGCGGTGCAGCAGGGCTGGATGAACGGCTATACTGATGGTACATTCCGCCCGGATAATACGGTCACGCTGGAAGAAGCCTGCACCGCAGCGCTCAAGCTGCTGGGCTATAAAATGACCGACCTCAACGGCGTGTTCCCGACGGCACAGCTGAACAAGGCGCAGGAACTGGGCCTGCGTAACCAGCTGAACCGCAGCCAGAGCGAGGCCATGAACTATGAGGACTGCGCTTTGCTGCTGTATAACACCCTCACGGCAAACACCGCCTCTGGCAGCGCCTATGGTACCAGCCTGGGCTTTACGGTTTCGAACGGTCAGGTGGACACCTCCACGGTAATGCTCAAGAGCCTGAAGGGACCCTTTGTGGCAGCGGAAGGCACCCAGCTGCCTTTTACGCCGGTGAGCATCTACCGCAACGATAAGGTCTCGGCTTCTGCAGAACTGAACCGTTACGATGTGTATTATTACAGCGAAAGTCTGCAGACTGTATGGATCTACACCCGCAAAGCAGCAGGCCGCATCACTGCCGTTTCGCCCAGCGCCAGCGCACCCACGGCGGTTACCGTGGCAGGCACCAGCTATCAGCTGGGCAGCACAGCGGTGGCTTCCAAGGTGTCCAGCCTGAACGGCGGCGGCGTGGGCGAAGTGGTCACTCTGCTGCTGGGCATGAACAATGAGGCGGCGGATGTTATTACCGGCGCAGAGGCCGACGAGGTGTTCTACGGCGTGGTGCAGGGCGCAGCCCGCAGCCTTGTGGAAGATAACGGCGCGGATGTGCTGCAGCGTGTGGCTGTCATGTGCACCGATGGTGTTCAGCGCACTGTGAATGTGGACAAAAGCCTGAACTACCCCAAGGGCTGGCTGGTAGAGATCCGCGTAACACCGGAAGGCGAGTCCGTGAGCGGCATCGAGAACAAGGTCGTTACCGGCAAGGTCAATGCAGATGCAACGGCACTGGGCAGCTATGCCCTTGCCGACGATGTACAGATTCTGGATACAACTGCGGAGGGTGTGGCTGGGACGGTTCGTCCCAGCCGCCTAGCGGGGACAGACCTGAATCTTCTGAACGTCCGCTACTATACGCTGAATGAGAAGGGCGAGATCGACCGCCTGATCCTGAATGATGTCACCGGCGACCTGTGGACCTACGGCGTGCTGGATGATATCAAGAATGTGGCAGTCAACTACTCGGAACTGCAGACGCTGGCCAAGATCATTTCCACCGGCAAGAGCGACAGCACGGATACGCAGGATAAGATCGTGGACGACCTGAAGGATGTTCTGGTGCCCACCACCAGCGAAGTGCTGTGGGGTGTGATCAACGGCGACATCCTCTCCACTCTGTGGCAGAAGATCACAGCCAACACGGATAGCCTGCTCAGCCTTGGTCTGCGGCAGGTGGGCAGCCTTGTAGGCGAACCGTATGCGTCCATCTTCCGCTATATTGGCGGCGGCGCTACCTATGTGTGCTATGTCAATGGTTCGCAGGTAGCTTTCACCACCAACGTCAAATATCCGGTGCTGGTAGGTGGTGTTGCAGCCCGCAGAGAGACGACCGGCAGCGTGCGGACGATGGTCCAGCTCATGCCCATGAAGATCGATCAGGTGGGTGCAGCGTCGGTCATGAGCAACGGCACCCGCTTTGAGATGGCGGACGACGCACAGGTGTATCTGTGGTACAAGGGTCAGTACTATGCCACCAAGCTGACCGAGGTCAACTCGGAGGGCTACTACCTGACCGGCTGGTACGATAACTTTGGCTGTGCTGCGGGCAAGCGCGTGCGCGTGATCGTGGCCGTCAAAAAGGACTGATGGATTATTACAGCGTCCCGCGCCGCATTCTGCGCGGGGCAAGGCAGTTGGTGTACCCACGCCGCTGCCCGTTTTGTGATCGGGTGCTGGGCAGTGTGCCTGTCTGCCCGGATTGTGCCGCGGAGCTGGAAGAGCTGCGCAGAAAGCCGGGAATGCGGCTGGACGCTTCTCAGCATTATTTAGGGGAACTGACCGGTGCAGCAGCACCGTTCCGGTATGAGGGCTGTGTGCGGCGCGGCATCCTGCATACAAAATACCATGCTGCACCGTGGGCGGCGGTGGAGCTGGGCCTCTGGCTGGCAAAGCTGGCCTTTGGCAGCGAGATGCATATGGCCGGTGCAGAACCGGTGCCGGAGCTTGTGGAAGGCATGTCCCTTGGGTACGACTGCATCGTTCCCGTACCGGCATCCGGCAGAGCGCGCGGCTACAATGTGCCGCAGCTCATGGCGGTGCCGCTGGCCCGCGCACTGGGGATACCGCTGTACCCGAAAGCACTGGGCCGCACTCGTGCAAAGCGGCATCAGGCGGGCCTGCCCTTTGAGCAGCGCCTTGCCAATGTGGCGGGTGCCTTCCGGGTGACGGACACGGAACTTGTGGAGGGCAGAAAGGTGCTTTTGGTAGACGATGTGATCACCACCGGTGCCACGGCAGCAGCCTGCACACAGGCGCTGCTGGCAGCCGGTGCCGAGAGTGTGTTTGCAATTGCACTTGCCACTGTTGAATTTGAAATGTTTCCCGCAAGGGATCAGCCGCTGCAGGAAAACGAGCCGGATTTTTGAAAATTTATTTGAAAAAACTTGGCAGAAAAAGCTTGACAAAACACCCTGAATCAAGTATACTAATTGAGCTGTGAGCGATAACCGCTTGCAGATATCCGGGTGTAGCGCAGTTTTGGTAGCGCGCTTGAATGGGGTTCAAGAGGCCGTGAGTTCGATTCTCGCCACTCGGACCAAACAAAAATAATCCGAACTTGTTTCCGATAGGAGATGGGTTCGGATTATTTGTTTTCTTCGGAAAATTAGCGTTTGCGAAGCAATGAAAGCCCCAGTGGGGCTTTTAAGCGACGGAACGGTCTGCGTTAGCAGATGGAGGGGCTTTGCCCCGACAAGTTCCATGCAGGTGTCCGTGGAAGATAAAATCCGAAATCATAGATTGACCGATGATTGTATATGCAAATCGAAGGAGTTGATCAGGCACTATGGATAAACTTGTATATCAATATATAAAACGCTACGAGCCTAATGTAGAAGCGGATGATTTGTCTAACTTGAAAAAGCAATTGGTTATATTGCTAAATAAACTTCATGATAATAAATCGGTTTATAAAAACTTACCATTTGATTATATGCCAGTAGATCAACAATTAAAACTAATGCATCATCTCCGGACTTCGCCGGTGGCAGGAAGACAAATTATATCCAATATGACAAAAATCGATGCAGATAGATCTTTTTTAGAATTTGCTTGTCCGTCGTTAAATAATGTTTTTTCGGGCGATAGCGAACTTCGAGAAATTCGTGAGAACCTTTTAAGTCTGGACCAATGGGTTCTCGATACACGATTTCAGATTCGATTGACTGAAGACAGCCGTTCTCTTCTTTTGAATCTTATGAGAATTAATTCGAGTATTTTACGATGCTATCAAGAGGAAGATGATAAATTGTTGATTATGGGAGTAGGGTTAGCAGGATTTGAACGATTAAGGAGCTATATTGATTATGTTGCGAATGCATTATTACAGTTCCTAGTATATCATATTGTAGTTAATAAAAAAGAAAAAGCACTTGCCATTATTTCTCAGCTATGCATAAAAGCAGATGATTTAGATAAAGTCATGGATAAGAAATTGGAACAACAACATCAAAAATGGAAAATTAATCCAATTAAGTTGACGGCAGAGCTTGTTTCTGGTGGCTTTAGCGATTTTTTAACGCATCGCAGCCGTTTTGAAGAAGAAATCCATATCAAGCAGCTTCTGGTGGAAGAAATGAAAAATCGACCGGATTTTTTTGGCGAAATTCCATCAAAATACATTTCGTCCAAGCGACTCATACAACCTACAGAACTTCAAACTATTGAATCAATCATTACAGAAGGAAAACACGTCAACAATTATGGAAGAAAGCTTTTAAACACACAAAAATTTATTGATGTTTTTTCTTCATACGGTGGTCGAAGTTGCAATTCCATGTGCTTGATGGATCTGAAAGTCTATTTTCGAGAAATCTATCTCAGTCATGTTTGTTATGCACGAAAGCAAGCTGCATCTATTGTTTCAGAATATCTATCGGACGTTAGTGCCTGTTCACCAACATTCTCACTGGATTCTTTTCCACAATTTCGGTTGAAAAAGCAATACATTTTTCTTCGAGAAAAAATCAATCGTGGGTATTTTCGTGAAACGGGTTTATCCAAAGCGTATGTTTCAAAGTTTTTATTTGAAGAAAAGCTCTATACGCTGCTGTTGAAATCGTATCTCTTTTATTCACTTTCTGACGGTGTGAATGCTGTATGCGAGATATACTCTGAATTCCTGCAAGAATACTATGATTTGTTGGCCGAGTAATTTTTTTGCAAAACTCATTCCTCGCAAATTTTTACAACATGCTGTAAAATGAAGATGTTCGTAATATATCTCTCAGAAAGGAGCTTTTTTATGGCACAAAAGAATTTGATAGTATATGGAAAAAACGGAAAACGAATCGGCGGTGGAGCCGCACAATTGAAGCAAATCAAAAATTACGGAGGCTGGGATGCATATAATCGCGAGGTTTTCAAAGCTGGATATGAATATGGTTGGAAAGGGGCATGCAGTTCATTTATGAAAAAGATGGATAGAAGTTCTTTTGAAAAGTAACAATTTAGACTGCTATAACTAAAATGGATTATCTAAGAATGTAGAAATTGATTTGCTCAAAAACAGGGTGCGCCCCTGAATAGGACGCACCCTGCCAAAGACCACATGCGATAGCGATATGTACAGCAGGGCGTTCCCCGTCGGGAACGCTCTGTTTTTCTTTGCTGGTGGTGTGATGAGCCTGCTCTGCCTGCCATGCGGCAAATTCTCTTTGGCCTTCCTCGCTGTTCCAGCAGGCAAGGATGGCCGGGTAGAATGCCCGTGCCAGACGGTCAATGACTTCATCGGGATAAGGGGAAGTGTTTGTAGACTTTTTCTTTTTGTTCAAACGCACGCTCCCTTGATCATCCCACCGTGGCAAAGTCGGGCGAGAAAATCAAAGTTCCAATTTTTATCAGGCGCAAGGGCGCGGAAGTTTTCCGCCCTGCTCTTGCGGCTGGTGGCTCGTTGATGGCTTACAAGTGCCTGTCGTTATGCCGTTTTAGAGGATTCACCGCTGGATTCTGCAAGAACTTCGTCCAGCGTTTTCAAAAATTCAAGATGAGGTTTCAAGGCAAAGCGAAGAACTTTGACCTGTTCCGGATACGTAAGAAGTTTCGGGTTCAAGTCGAACGTAACCTCCCAACTCTTTCGCATGAGAGATTCAGCATTGTGGAGCCGGTAGTACAGTTCGAGAAACTTTTGGGGAACATCATAGTTTTCATCAATGGTGTTGCTGGCGGCTTTCTCTGCCTGCTTCACCGTTACTTTGTTAGGCTTGACCTTCTTCGGCTTCGGCACATAATTTTTGATTTCCTCAAAAATTTCAGCCTGTTCTTCGGGCTTGGCCTTGCCGAGATTTTCGAGAAGATAATCGGGAATGTGCAGTTCCTCGCGGAAGAACCGATCACGGAAACCGGGAGACAGTTTATCCGCAACGTCAACGCCGTGGGCATAGTATTCTGCACGGCGGACTGAACTTGCGCTGCTGTGATTTTCCTGTGCAATGCGCTCACAGGTTTTCATGGGCTTCTGGTTGTGTTCAGATTGAACACTGCCAGATTTCTTTGCGGTATGCTGATTGCCGCGAAATGCTTCGGTGCGCTTTTCAGAGGAATACTGTTTGCCCATCAGAAACTTCTTTTGCTCCGGGGTTAAATTGCGCCGCCCCAGCTGATTCTTGCAGATCCACGCAACGGCTTCTTCGCGGTTCTCAAATCGGAGCGGCATGGTGGAAAAATAAATCTCAGGATGCTTCTGGAGGATGGCATAACGGTTGTGACCATCAACAAGGGTGTTGTTCCAGACAATCAAAGGAGAAATCAGCTTGCCTTCTTTCAAGATATTTTCTTCAAGCTGCTTAAATTCATCATCGGTCAGAGGGGGAATCTGAGACTGGAACTCAGGGTCGATTTTCAGATTGATCATACGCACACTCCTTTATCTCTCCTGCTGCGCCTGATCTTCCTCCCGGAAAAAGGACGCAACATTCTGCTTTGCGGTTTTCAGCTTGAGCAGTTCTTCTTTGGTTTCCTTGTACTGCTCGTAGAACTTTGCCTTTTCGGATGCAGTCAGGTCTGCAAGTTTGTCAAGGATTTTCGCCCGGATTTGCTCGGTGTCTGCACCGCCGGAATTGAAGTGCCTTGCAAGCTGGTTCAGGTTGCCGCCCACCTTGCTGCACTGAGCAAACCTGCTAAAGTGTGTCAAGAGGTAAAAGCAGAAAATTTAAACAAAAATAATTGTTGCCGGGTGCAGTGAGCA